>NZ_CP050965.1:0-354500 GCF_012273215.1 Gemella haemolysans
TGATTGACGCTGAATTGAAACCATTTCAACAAAAATGAAAGAAATGGAGAATACAGTAACTCAATCAACTAATAACGTAAAAAATAAACTTAGCGGTTTAAAAAGTATGTTTTCAGATTTAGCAAAAGTAGCCGCTTTAGGGTTTCTAGCTAAAGAGTTGTATCAATTAGGTAAATATTCAGTTCAAACAGCGTTAGAAGTTCAAGCTTCTATGAACCAAATTCAACGGCTTATGGGCGAAAGTTCTCAAGCTTTCTTAAAATGGGCTGAAAACAATGCATTAGCTTTTAATATGAGTAAGGCTGAGGCTATAAAATACGGATCAACCTATGGAAATATACTGGCTGGTTTCATTAAAAATCAAGATAAATTAGCAGGCTATACAGCTAAACTGTTAGAAACATCTTCAATCATTGCACAGGGAACAGGACGAACTATGACTGACGTTATGGAACGTATCCGAAGCGGTTTACTTGGTAATACAGAAGCTATTGAAGACTTAGGGGTAATGGTTCAAGTTAAAATGATTGAAAGTACAGAGGCGTTTAAAAAGTTTGCTAATGGTCAAAGTTGGGAACAATTAGACTTCCAAACACAGCAACAAATAAGGTTGATGGCAATTTTAGAACAAGCAACAAAACGTTATGGCGATACATTACAAGATAACGTCAACAATAGAATATCAACATTTAAAGCTTTAATGAAAGACTCAGCATTAAATATTGGTAATGCGTTTTTACCTATAATTAATGCTATTATGCCTACTTTAAATGCATTTGCTGGTGTTATTCGAACAGCAACGGCGAAGTTGGCCGAATTCATTCAATTACTATTTGATAAAAAAGTAAGTAGTACTGATGGAGTTGCAGGGGCTGTAAATAATGCTACCCAAGGGTTGCAAGGTGCAGGGAATGCGGCTGGAGATTTAGCTGATAATTTAGACGATGCTGGTGGAGGAGCTGGAAACCTAGCTGACAATGTAGGTAAAGCAGGTAAAGCCGCTAAAAAAGCAGTAAAAGAACTAAGAGGTTTAATGGGGTTTGATGAAATTAACCTATTAAATAAAAAGAATGATGACTCTGACGACAACTCTGGAGGAGGTGGCGGAGGAGGTAAAGGCGGTAAAGGAAAAGGTGCTGGCGGTAAAGATATTTTACCTGATATAGACATTTCTGACAGAGGTACAAAATATAACACTATGTTTGATGGACTTCTTGAAAAACTTAAACCTTTATTAGCTTTTCTTGAGCATTTAAAAAACTTATTTAAACTTGGTTGGAAACTTACTTTCAGAGAAGAAGGTATTGATCAACTAAAAAAATCACTTATGGGCATTAAAGAGTCTCTAGAAATAATATTTGGTGATGGTTTAGTTGCACGAACGGCCGGAACGTTCTTAGAACGACTAGCATTTGCATTAGGACAAACAACAGCGGCGTTAGCTAACGTTGTGTTAGGAATAGCCGTATTTATCGCTGAAAGTCTTAACAAATCGTTGCAAGAAACTAGACTTGACATAAAAAGTTGGCTAATGCGAAGTTTCTTAGAAATGGGAGATATAGTAGGAAGTATTGGTAATATTGCCGCTGATATCTCAAACATTTTCTATGATACTATTACCAGTCAACCGTCAACAGATATTGGAGCCAATATAATTTCAACATTAACTTATGCTGGAATGGGTGTTGTTGATGTTGGATTGAAACTTGGTAGAGATTTATTAGGTGGTATTGAACGTGTAATTAGAGAAAATTCTCAACCTATCACAGATGCTTTCATTGGTATGTTAGATGCATTAAAACCTTTCTTTGAGACATTTAAAGAAGCTGTAAGAGATGCTTTTAAAATATTTAATGATGTATACGATAACCATATAAAACCGTTTATTGATAGTTTCTTTAAAGGCATATCAGAAATTGTAACGACATTAGCTAATGCATGGAATAATCATATAAACCCAGTTTTAAAAGAGTTGGGAGAAAAATTTCATGATGTATATAGAGATTATATAAAACCAGCTATGGAAAAAACAGGTGAAGCAATTGGTGTTGTTTTCGATGTTTTAAAAGATTTGTGGGAGAATGTACTTGTCCCAGTAGGAAAACTATTATCTGAATTGGCTACAGGATCTTTAGGAGAAATAGTCAAAATATTAGGAGAAACCTTGCTAGAAGCACTAAAAACTGTTTCTGAATGGTGGAAAAAACTAATGGATGTGGTAAAAGATTTTGGTGACTGGTGTAAAGAACATAAAACGACTATAGAAGCAGTTGTTGTGGCAGTCGGTAGTTTTGCAACGGCGTTGATGGTATTAAAAGGTGCTTCAGCAATAGCCGCGACATTATCAGCTCTTTCAGGTGCTAGTATATTACTATCAGGTGCATTTACGGCCTTAACAGTCGTTGAAACAATACTTACTGGGGTTACAACAGTCTTAGGTGGAGTATTTGCATTTTTAACTTCTCCGTTAACGCTTATTGCCTTAGGTATTGCGGCGATAATCACAATTGGGTATTTATTATATGCTCACTGGGATGAGATAAAAGCCTATGCTGAAGAAGTTTGGAACGCTATAAAAGATTGGGTTAATCAAGCTTGGGAAGGCATAAAAGAAGCGTGGAGTAACATTGGAGAGTGGTTCACTGAAAAAATGGGAAGCTGTTAAGCAATTTTCGAACCAGTAGGACAGTGGTTTAGCGAGAAATTCCAACAAGCGTGGGACTTTATAGTTAATATATTCAAAGATATAGGCCAATGGTTTAGTGAAAGGTGGAATGATGTTAAAAATATTTTATCTCCACTAGCTGATTGGTTTAGAGAGAAATTCCAAAATGCTTGGGATAATTGACAAATATATTTAAAATAATAGGTCAATGGTTCAATGAAAGATGGACTGAGGTTAAAAACATTCTATCTCCTATAGGTCAATGGTTTAAAGATAAATTCCAAAGTGCTTGGGATGGTCTGACAGGTATATTTAAATCATTAGGCTCTTGGTTTGGTGCAAGATGGAACGATGTAACAAATGCACTTAGTAACGTTGCCAGTTGGTTTGGAAATACCTTCACTAGTGCATATAATGCGGTTAAAAATGCATTTAGTCTATAGGTTCATTCTTCAGCGGTGTATGGTCTACTGTAAAAAGTATATTTGTAATGCTGGTCAAATGGTCGGAAGTGCTGTTGGTGGAGCTTTTAAAGGGGCGGTTAATGCGGTATTAGGAACTATTGAGAGTATAGTAAATGGATTCATTAACATGATTAATGGTGTAATAGGAGTTATTAACGCTATACCGGGGGTTTCATTAGGATATATCAACGGAATTAGCTTACCAAGGCTTGCTCGTGTGGTATTGTTGATAGCCCAACCATTGCAATGATTGGGGAAGCTGGTAAAGAAGCGGTTGTACCTCTTGAAAACACTGGTTTCTTACAAACAATGGGACGTGTTGTAAGTAGTGCTGTTGCTGATGTAATGGAAATAACCACCAACCTCAGGCGGTTTAACTGGTGATATCGTGATCCAGTTAGGTGGCACTGAGTACGCTAGATTTACAATTGATGAAATCATAAAGAACAGGAAAGGTAGGTCAAACTCTTATAAAAATTTAGGAGGAACAATATGGCAAAGTTAATTATTAATGGAGTAACAATTGTTACTCCTAAATCATTTCAAGTATCTATTCAAGATATCGATGGAGAAACAGGACGAGATGCTAACGGTAATATGGTTAGAGATAGAGTCACAACTAAACGAAAATTAGAGTGTGAATGGGGTTTTTAACTCAATCTGAAATGAGTACCTTATTAAGTAGTGTTACAAGTGAATTCTTCTCAGTTTCCTACCCTGACCCTATCATAGGTCAAACAACAAAACATTTTACGTTGGGGATAGGATTCTCCAGCTTATAGTTTTAGTGAAAAATTCAAAACCATGGAGCGGTTTAAAAATGAATTTCATAGAAAGGTAGGTTAATATGTTTAACAACAATACAAGCTATCAAGAAGCAATAAATGCACCCTCAAGACGAATTACTGGAAACGTAACAATAAAAGGTCAGAAATTATCTGATGATATTTCATCGATGATTATGTTAGTTCAATCTCAGGTAATACACTTACTATTGGTGCTACAAATGCTTCAACAGTAGATATTAAATTCAAGAGATTAATAGAAGGCTAGAAGAAAAAGAACTTATAAGGGTTTCATTTTCTGTTCAAACATCTAGTGGAATTGTCGAGAGACAATTGGAGAGTTCTTCTTAACTGAAATAAAACTTGATAGAAACAACAAAACAACAACGTTAAAGGCCATTGATAAGATGGCTTTTTTAAATGATAAATACACTTCTACTTTACTTTATCCAACCTTAGGAAGGAAATAGTTCAGGAAATAGCTAATAGCTGTAATCTGAGGGTTAATAATAATCTAATATAACAAGCTTACCTAGTTTTAGTAAAAAGTTAGAAAAGTTACTTATAGAGAAATGTTAGGTTACTTAGCACAGACAGTAGGAGCTTTGTAATTTTTAATAATAATGGTGAATTAGAGTTTAGAAAATTAAATAGAACTCAAAAACAATCTCAAAAGGTTCTTACCTTTAAAAGGTTTGGAAGTGGATGAGGTAGAATACAGAATTAACGGTATTTCTATCAGTTTAAATAACCAAGAGAAAACAATATTAGCTGTTGGAAGCCCGTTAGGTACACAGGTTAAACTTACTAACCGTTAATGACTCAAGGGTGGTTAAATTCTATCTTCTCAGAGTATTCAAGATTAAGATTTAACCCTTTAAATTAAATTGGCGTGGTGATCCGTTTGTTGAAGTGGGTGATTGGGTTTCTATAGAAATAGCTAACGGCTCTTATCGTGCTTTTCCTATATTAGAGTTAAAACTATCTTATAGCGGTGGTTTAAAGTCTACTATAGGGCTAATGTTAAGGGGACTACAACTTCAACAACAGAATATAAAGGAACAGTTGAACGTCAAATTGAGTTTATTAATGCTCGATTAGGTGCTTCAGGTAATTATGTTTATGCTGATACCGTTGAACCAACTAATCCGAAAGATGGTGATACATGGTTTAAGCCCAACGGAGCATTCACAGACTTATATA
Source organism: Gemella haemolysans (assembly GCF_012273215.1). Classification (NCBI taxonomy): domain Bacteria; kingdom Bacillati; phylum Bacillota; class Bacilli; order Caryophanales; family Gemellaceae; genus Gemella; species Gemella haemolysans. Next base: position 5,118 of record NZ_CP050965.1, read on the forward strand.
TTTATGAAAATAATCAGTGGGTTTTAAAGACATCAACTGGGAATATTGAGGTTTAATAACTAAAATTACAGACTCAAGTGTTTCAACTCAAAAACTTAGCTACCGCAATAGCAAAAATCATAGAACTTGACGCCGCTAGAATAACAACAGGTAGTCTTTCCTTTGAACAATTAAACAGTAGTGCTGTTAGTGAAATAAGAAAGGGTATGGTTAGTGAAACAAAATTTAATAGTTTTGTAAATGATTCTAACGGTTTAAGGCAACAAATGAGTTCTGAGATTGAAAGGGTTGTTGAAAGTAAAAAATCGACACTTAAAGGACAAGATGGAAAAAGTAGTTATATTCATAAGAAATATACTAACGATGTACTTGCAGGCCCAATGACTGATAATAGTAATTCATTATATATAGGAATTTATACAGGTGATAAGCAGTAGCACCAACTAATATGAGTGAATATGAATGGACTAGAGTAAGAGGATATAACGGCGTTAATAGTTACATTCATAGAAAATATAGCGACAATTCAAACGGAGCTAATATGAGTGATGACTCTAATCTAAAATATATAGGTATTTACACTGGGGCTAGTGCGACACCTCCAACAACTCCAACCTCATATACTTGGAGTAAGATAAAAGGTGAAGATGGTCGCCAAGGAGTACCGGGAGTTAGAGGTGCTGATGGTAGAACTAGCTATTTACACACCGCATACGCTAATTCACCTACAGGAGATGTTGATTTTAGTACTACTAATAGCAACGGTAAAGAGTACATAGGAACTTACAGTGATTTTGAACTTGCTGATAGCAATGATTACCGCCGTTATAAGTGGGTCAAAATTAAAGGTGAAAATGGTCAAAATGGTAGAGATGGTAGAGATGGACAGGACGGTAAGTCAATTAATATAAATTGGTTGCCTAATTCTAATTTTTCTTCGGCATTTAATAAATGGGAAGATGTGTTAACTAATAGCGGTTTAAATTCTAGTTTTGAGCATGCAAAAACGCATTTTGGAAGAGGGTTGCACATTTGGGGTACTGCTAATGCTGACTATAAAGGTCTCAAAAGTTTCCAATTTAAATTAGAAGCTAAAAAGGGTGATAAGTTAACTTTATCAATGGACTTGGGTAAAGACGCTTTAACACAAAATGCACCGTTAAAAGTAGGTTTACAGTATTCGATAAAAATAGCTTAGTGCCTCCTGTTAAGGAAGAGCAAATTATAGATTTAGCGACGGAGAATTTTAAAATAAAAAAATATAAACGCATTTCTCGAACGTTCACAGCTAAAACAGATATTGATGAGTGTATAGTAATGTTACATGCGCCCACTAGACAACTTATTAATTTTTATATTGACAACATAAAATTAGAAATAAGTGAAGTTGCGACAGAATGGACACCAGCATATGAAGACTTACAAGGTCACACGCTAACAGCTAATCTATGGTTTAGTGGAAATTACATCAATAATGTAACTAAAAACGTTAGATTAACCTAGTGTTATTTTATGACGGTAAAGAGGTTAATGACTTTACTACAAATGTAAGATATACAAGCGGTGTAAATAGTAGTTGGCTTACTCAAGATAATCTTAGAACACTCAGAGATGGAACTATAGATTATGGCTTTTGGGGTGATGGTGAGAAGAATGGAGAAACCTTATCCGCAATAGCAACGGTAAATTATAAAGGTTAGAAATTGTTTCTACCGCAAGGTTAGATAACGTACCAAATGTTGAAGATGTTAAAGAAACGATTAAGAAATTCAAAACTTTTGAAAGTACCTTAGATAGTTTCAAATCTGTTATTGGAGAAATTAAAGGTAAAGAGATTAAAACTATAGTTAAAGCACCAAATTTATGTACTGAAGATTTTCTAACAATAAAACTAAATCAGGTAATGATTTATACTTTAACGTTTCGCCAAACCTTAAGGCTAACACCAAGTATACTATTATATTAGATGTTTCATTTAAAAAAAATGATGTTCATCAGCGAACTAAAGTGTACGGAGCTAAAAGCGGGGGTGGTGAACAATGGTTAAAAGATGGTCGGAATGTTTGGGTGGTCGATTATGCGACAGAACAAAACAGAGTCAACATTTATCCTTTAGGGGAATTTTCACAAGTGAATAACGTTGAAATATATGAGGGAGACTATAGAGAATTCATAGAACAAAATAATCGTTTCACATCGTTGGGATCAGCAACTAACCAAACTAGTTTTTACTCTTATAAAATAAATCATAATATAACAGGTGCAAAAGGTAAATTTTTCTTAGTGCGATTTGACTTAGCAAGTTTACCATCTGATAAATGGTTTTCAAGTGGTGACGACGGTATTCTTGCACTTTATTCATTTGGAACTAAACAGTTTACAGAAGAGTTAAAACTAAAAGATAACGAGTATATTTTTAAAGAACTTTTTAACGATAATTTTTATATTTTCCATAATACAAATTCATTAAAAATAACCAACGTGAGACTTTACGAAGTACGTTTTGGTGTAACTCTAGCTACTCAAAACTCGTTAATAGATATTAGTAGTATGATTGACCAAACTAAAGACTCCGTTACACTTAGTGCTAGAAAAGAAATTGAAAGTAAATTAACTAATTATCCAACTAATGCATACCTTTCAAACAATTATGCTAATAAACGAGACCTTGAAAGTCTAGTTACAAAATCAGAACTAAAAGTCTTATCAGACAGGATAGAAAGTTCTGTTAATACTGGTAATTTCGGTACTACACTTTCCCAAAATGCTTATTATGTAAGAGTTGCATGGAACGGAATTTCAAATTATGTTCAATTTGAAGATGGAGGATTGAACTTTTATGAAGGTTCTAACACACAAAATAATTTGCGTGCAAGGATAGATGATGGAAATTATACGTTTTGGCGTGACGGATATGAATTAGGAAACATGGGAACAGGATATTACAAACTAGATCGTAATAAAAAAGGTATACAATTTCACCTTGAGTATGATGGATGGTTCATGGGTTGGGCTTATAAGCAAAAAAGGACAGATAACCATTACACTTGGAAATGGTACTATACTTCCGGTTCGGTTGGTGATACATACGCTGATACATTAAATGCAGGTTGTAATACTAATTTTAGGTGGAATGAAATATGGTACTTTAAAACAAGGACTTCTTGGTTCAACATTATGGATGGACTAGACGGGACTATTTCAGTTGTTTCAAACATAGAAAACACTGGAGACGGTGGAATTCGCTGGTGGACTAGAAACTTAACATTTAAAAACGGAATACTAATTGGAGGATAAAAGGATGAATGAACCTATTGAATTAAAATTTACAAATGCAAAAAATGATATTACAAAATTTATTGAGATTACTGGAAATGAAAACGGCGTGCCTCCATTTGTAATGGTTGGGATTTTATCTCAAATTTTAACTGAGTGGCAACGACGCGAACTTATTCAGTTAACGGACGCAATAAGTAGACCAAAAGGAGAAGAAGAAAATGTTTAAACTAGCTTGGAAAAATGGATTTGAACTTGGTGTAGACAACCCAAAAACAAGGGTTCAAATTACAAATGAAGATATGTCGATTATTATCACTAAAAATTTAGATGGTGATTTATCAAAGCATTCTGATTATGATTTAGTTAATTTAGTGTTAGAGAAATTTTATCAAGATACATTCCCTAATCGTGCTGAGAATGAACGATTTAATAAAGTTGATGAAAAACTTAAAGTACTAGACACTAAATTGGCTGAAATGGATAAGATGAAAAAAGAACTTGAAATAACACAAGGTTCTTTAATGGATTTAATAACACAAATGAGCGGAAGTTTGGAGGCTGAACACCATGAAGATAATTCACAACCTAAAAATACAAGTGAAGGAGGTGACAGTAATGATGGCAATGCTATTCGCAATTAATATAGCAAAAGGGAAACGTACGTTTGCACAAGTACCTAAATTCCTTAAAGATAAAGTCAGAGAATGCTTAATCGATATGGATTTAGAACATCTAGCTAAAGAGGGGGCTTAAAGCCCTCTTTTATTTTGCAAAGAAAGGAGTTTAATTAATGGAAATTACATTACCAGAGTTAGCTGAACGATATTACCATTTAACGAAAGATGTTTACATGCATGCTTTTACATTAATGATAGTGCTAGATGTGTTGACTGGTGTAGCAAAGGCTTTTGTATCAAGGACACTTAATTCAACTATTAATAGAAGAGGTTTAATTCAACATATAACTGTATGGGTTATGTGTATTACTGTATATCCTTATGTATTATATTTAGGTTTTAATGAGGCAGGGACAGCATTTTTACTATTCTTCACACTGAGTTATTGCTTATCGCTAATAGAAAATCTAAGTGTTTTAGGTGTGCCGTTTCCAACTGGTATTAAGAAACGATTAGAAAAGTTAAGAGACGAACTTGACGGAAAGAAGGAATAATAGATGAAAAAATTAATTAAATTAGATTTTAACAACACTACAAGGGAACGTAAGACTGAGGATAGCTATTCAGAACTTTATTCTTATGACAAAAATAACGGATCATTTGAGTTTGAGATATTAAACGACACACTTACGACTGAAAAAGTTATAGCTTTGTTTAAATTTACAGAAAGTAATAAAGTATGGAAGACTACTGGAACGGTAGAAGGAAATAAAGTACATGTGACTTTTGATACTACTTTAATTACTCAAAATGAAACGGTAATTTGTTACTTATATTTCGATGAAGAACAAAGAACATCTGACACATTCAGATTTAAGTTTAAAGTAAAAGTATCTGAAATTCATAAAATGAGTCGATATGAAGTTAAAGAAAGATTTATCAACAACACAGTTATTGTCGATAGATTAGACGTTGTGACAAAAGAAGAACTAAAAGAAGCGTTAAAAAATGTTGGTGGAATAGCAACAGAAGGACTATTAACAGAGGTTAAGGCTGAAGAATTGTATGCTAAAAAGTCAGAAGCAGTAGATAATACTAATTTTGAGTTAGTTAAGAACAGATTACTAGCGTTAGAACTTAAGACTGATAAGGATACGGTATATGACGATAGCGAAGTTAAAGAAAGACTTACAACGCTTGAGAATAAACCTCCTGTAGACCTATCTGGATACGCCACTAAAGAAGAACTAAGAAATGTTAGTGGTGGTCAACCATTAGCTGACAACCTTGTGACTAAAGAGGAGCTAGAGAACAAACATTACATTTCTGATATAAGCAATTTGGCTACTAAAGAGGAGTTGCAAGAGGTTAGGAACAGTCAACCAACAGTTGACACTTCAAACCTTGTTACTAGGGATGAATTAACAGCTAAGAATTTCTTAACAGAACATCAATCACTGGATAATCTAGTTACTAAGCAAGAATTAGAAGAGAAACAATATCTAACGGCACATCAAGATTTATCAGAGTACGCTAAGAAGTCAGAATTATACAACGATACACCGCTTAAAGAACGTGTCACGGCACTTGAGAGCAAAGCTATCGAGGGTGGAGCATATGACGATAGCGATTTAAGAAATCGTGTTGTAACGTTGGAAAGCAAAGAAGATAAAGATACTAAATATGATGATACAGAAGTAAAACACAGACTTACAGAACTTGAGAATAAGCCTGCGGTTGATACTTCTGTTTTTGTTACTGAAGAAAAGTTAAATAGTAAAGGATATCTTACTCAACATCAATCTTTAGAAAATGTAGTAACTAAGGAAGAGTTAGAAAGCAAAGGTTATTTAACTTTACATCAAGATATTAGTAATTTAGCAACAAAAGAAGAGTTAGCTAATACGGTGACTAAGGAAGAATTAAACAATAAACATTATGTGACTGAAGAAGAATTAAATAACAAAGCATATCTAACTTCACATCAAGATTTATCAAACTATGCCTTAAAATCAGAAATACCGCAACCATACAACGACAGTACACTAAATGAACGTGTTACAGCGTTAGAAAGTAAAGCAATTGAGGGCGGTGCATATGATGACTCAGATTTAAGAAATAGAGTAGTAGCTCTAGAAGGTAAGGAAGATAAGGACACTAAATATGATGACACAGATTTAAGAAATCGTGTTACTAATTTAGAGAATAAACCACCTATAGATACTTCAGAATTTGTGACTAAAGATGAACTAACTAACAAAGGATATCTTACAACACATCAAAGTTTAGATCACGTGGTAACTAAAGATGAATTAGCTAGTAAGAATTACATCTCAGATATCTCAAATTTAGTTACTAAAGATGAACTAGCAAGCAAGAACTACTTAACTGAACATCAACCATTAACAGAAGTTAATAATAGATTAGATGTGTTGGAAGCTAAGCAAGACAAAGATACAGTTTATAATGACAGTGAGTTAAGACAGCGTGTAACTAATCTTGAAAATAAATCTAATGTGGACTTAACAAACTATGTTACTAGTGAACAATTAGAGAATAAGCACTATTTAACTCAACATCAATCATTAGAAGAGTACGCTAAGAAGTCAGAATTATACAATGATACTGATATTAAACAACGTTTAACAACGTTAGAGAGTAAACCTAACATTGACACATCAAACTTTATCACTAATGAACAGTTAGAAGCTAAGCATTACTTAACGGAACATCAAACCTTAACACACCTTGCAACAACTAGCGATTTAGAAGCATTGAGAAATGTTGCCGTTAGTAAGTCAGAGTTAAGTAAAAAAGTTGATGCGACTGAGTATAATTCTTTCAAAGATAGTGTTGTTACAAAAACTGAACTTACTGAGAAAGGATATTTAACAGAACATCAGAATTTAGATGGATATGCTAAAAAGTCAGAATTAGAAACTTTAAATCAAACATTGTCTCTTACAAATGGAGTGTTAAGCATTAGTGGTGGGAATAGCGTTGCACTACCTGCTAGTCAATATGAAATCCACGGAACTGGAATGCCGAACGGTGTAGTAGAAGCTGAAATTGGTACAACGTATATTGACAAAAACAAAACTAACGGAGCATTCAAATGGATTAAGACTACTAACGGCGGAAATCAGGGGTGGGAAGTGTTAACTGGAGATACTGGTTGGCGAACACTTAACTCAACTTCAAAATTAACTGTTGAGGGTAGAACTTCAACGATTAAAATAAGACGTGTTAACAACTTAGTGACTTACAATTTTGGAGGGCTTCAATGGGGCTGGTTTGGAATAGTCAGACGTGGTGGAGCAGGATACGTAGAACATAAAAGTAGTGGTGAAAGAGGAACTAAAGTATTACCTGTCGACGGAATACCTTCAGGCTTCAGAAGTGAAGCGTCATTAGTTGGTGGTACGTACGACGATAAAGGAAGACCTTACGGTGTTTGGTATTTAGGTGGAGTAAATGACTCAAATTACATTCAATTCACATTTAACGACCCTATTCCAACAGATAGAGATATTAGAGATATAAGAGTGAGTGCAGTATCTTATTTAACATCCGAACCATGGCCTACACAATTACCATAAAGGAGGACAAAACAATGGAACAATTACAACCTATTTTATTAACACTTATCGTGTTCGGACTTAACCTATTAGGTAAGTTTTTAAAAGAGTGGAAACCGTTTCCGACAGAACTTATCCCTCAAGTATTAGGAGTACTTGGGGGGCTTATAGGTTGGGCGGTATTTAAAGATACTAACGCAGTACTTTTAGGACTTGCAAGTGTAGGAACACATCAAGTGGTTAAGCAAAGTAGAAATAATAACAATACGGAGGATAAATAACATGACAGAAATTTATAGCGATTATTTTCAAAACGGAGTATTTTTTACTCCACCTAAAAACGATATACTAGGAATAGTAATACATAATGATGGGGGTTCGCTATCAGCTAGACAATATGACGGATTCTTAGTCGATAGAGTGAACAATGGAACTCTTGACAGAGGGTTCGCAGCGTACTATGTAGATAGAAACGACGTGTATGTATTCCAACCATCTAACCATCAAGAGTGGCACACGGCTAACCCTTACGGAAATGGTAATTTTATCGGGTTTGAAGTTTGTCAATCAATGTCAGCAAGTGATAGTGAATTTATAGCTAATGAAGATGCTACACTATTACTAGCAGGTCAAGTACTTCAAAGCTATGGCTTACCTATCAACGAAGACACAGTTAAATTACACCACGAATTTAGTGCGACTTCTTGCCCTCATAGAAGTATGGAATTACACGGAAATGGTGGAGCTTACAACGGAGCAGGAACTGAAGCGTGTAGACAATATTTCATCAATCGAATTAAGCAATTATTAGCTGGAGACGTAACTGAACCACCAGTTGTAGAGAAAAGCATTTTAGATGAAGACGTAGAACTAGCTAAGCGTGATGAACCTTATTACGAAGCAACAGTAAGCATTGATTATGTGTTAGAAAGCCAACCAACAGAAGATAGTGAGGATAAAGAATTTGTCCCAGCTGGAACTAGAGTACGTGTGTACGAGAAAAAAGGCGGTTGGAGTAGAGTAAATTACAAGGATAGCGATCAATGGATTGAAGATAAGTACTTAACAGAAGTTACAGTATTTTAATGATTTTAGCCCTTACTTAAAAGTAGGGGCTTATTTTTTATGTATTTTTTAAAAAAAGTTTTAAATATCTCTTGACTTTATACCTTATATAAGGTATAATTAATAATGTAAAGGAGGTGAGGTAGTGAGTAACAGAAGAAATAAAAAAACAGACTCTCACAAAGACAAGATGTTGGTACTAGCAACAGTGTTAGCTATCCTCGAAATAGTAAACACAATTCTTGAAATCTTTGTAAAAGTCTGTAAATAGACCCTTAGGGAACGGAGCTTATAAAAGCTCCTAGTACCTAAATGTTATTCACATTATATCATGAAAAAGAAAAAATACAAACTATGATTATAATATTAGGTATATTTGCCGTGATAATTTCAATTATCTTAAAACTTATTTAGGAGGTTTTACAATGATAGATCAAGCGATTAAACAAATAGAAGAATTATTCAACAGTGATTTAACTGATTATAGAATTTCAAAAGATACAGGATTGACACTAAGTGTTATTCAAAATTACCGCAGTGGTAAGTACGAGTTAGAAAATATGAGTTTTAAAGTAGCAAAAAAATTAATCAGATATGCGGAGGAATTAAAAATGAGAAATTATGATAAAATGATGGTAGTGGTAAATGAATTAGTATTAGAAGATGGAGCAACAGTGACTTACTGGACTGAGGATAAACCTAATGATTGTACATGTTGCTATTCAGTAGAAGAGCTAAAAGCACATTTAGGAAATATGGAAGAAGATGACTATGAGAAATTAATATTCCAGGTTGATAATGGTGATGATTGTGACAAATCATATCAATTCTACATGAGTGAATACAAAGCAGTTTTAGATCGTGACGAAATTACACTATCTTTCTTACACAACACTAGATAAATTTTAAGCCCCAAAATAAGGGGCTTTTTTTAAAAAAAATTTCAGTCAAACTTTGATTATCGGAAAATCGTATGTTAAAATATAGTCAGTTGGTATTACAACCTAAACTTTCTTTTAATACTAAAGTTTTTCAAGACGGGACGCTATTTCTCCTTGTAATATTTATTTGGTTAATGCGATGTATCATAGTAACAAAATAGCGTCCGCAGTCGGTTTTCCTTCCATAAAACAAAATAGCAAACATTTTTCAACCTCCTAATGGGGGTTGTTTTTTTATGGGGAAAAAAAGGGGAAAAAGCTTCTGAATACTTGTTTTTTTCTTTTAAACCTCAAATATACACAGGTGCTTTTTAAAACACCTGAAATATGCTATAATATACTGATAAATATACATTTTATACTTGAAATATATTTTTTTACACCTCAAATTTAGAGAAACATCTATATGAGAGAAATATTATAAAAGACACGTACTGGAATTGATTAAATCAACTCTAGCGTGTGTCTTTTTTTGTTAGTAGGGAATAAATGGGGAAAGGTTGTTAAGGTTATTTCTTAAGTTGACTTTCATGTTCTCGGTAACGTGAGTGTAGATTGACAATGTTGTTTTAATATCAGAATGTCCTAATCTTTGAGATATTACTTTGATAGGTACATTTTGTTCTATCAACAAAGCCACATGAGTATGTCTGAAAATATGTGTGTGAATATTTAAAATTTTTAAATGATTTAATATAGTTACGTAGGTAATTTTAAAAATGAATTTATTTGAAGATATATAATCTAGCAATAATTTAGCTATAAAATCGGATATTTCTATAGTTCTAATACTCGATAAAGTTTTAGGTGAACCAAGTTCTCCATTTACTAATTTTGTTTTGCTAACAGAAATAGTTTTATTTTTAAAATCAACATCATCTGGAGTAAGTGCTAACACTTCCCCTATTCTAAGTCCTGTATGCAATTGTAAAATAGCGATACTTCTAACCGTGTTATTTTTTATTTTTTTCAAAATAACTGGTATTTCATCTTTCTCCAAATATTTAACTTTTTGCAATTCCAATGCCTTCTCTTCTTTAGTAAACTTGAAATCAAGTTTTACATTGAAATTCGACACATAGTATTTTTTTATAAATTGGAAAAAGTTATTTAATACCATGCAGGTTAATTTAATAGCGTTAGGGGAATAGTCCTTCCTCATATCCATTAACATTTTATCGTATTTAATTTTAGTAACATCTTCTAATCTTTCATTATCATCTACTACTTTTATTCTTGTTTCATAGGCTAAATAAGAATTATAAGCTAAAGTTGGCTTTTTAAACTCTAAATATTTTTCTTTATAATATCCTAAATTGTGAGCCTCTTGAACTGGATTAAGTATCTTATTGATCCTATCTTGTAATTCCTCAAATGCTTCCTTTTCAGTAGCACGAGTCTTATTATTCTTAACGACAGAAACACGCTTGTTTTTACCATCTCTATCCTTGAATGATTGAACAAATCTATATTTGCCATTATGTGTGATTTCTCTGTACATAAATACACATCCTTTCTTGTTAAATGTAGATGTGTATGATATACTATTAGTGTAGTTTATGTGTATACCATACACATTTATTCTGAGATATTGCCGTATCTCATTTTATCCTTTACTCTTGCCGGAGTAGAGGATTTTTATTTTGTTTAAACTGGTCGAATTTAACCAGTTAAAATAGTAAATTAGTTTAAAGTATGTTATAATAATTTTATAGAGGCTTCGTGTATTATTTACACGATTATTTAAAAGATATGTTAAATATCACCTTTCTAAAATCGATTTTAAAAGGTAAGGAGTTCTATCCTTTAGTAGGTGCTTAATTGTGCCTACTTTTTTTGTTAATCATATAAATAAAAAAGTACTTTAAGAATTTTCACTCAAAGTACTAAAAAATCTAGATTATTTTACCTGCCGGTTCACGCCGACAATACGTATAATAATTATAGCATTTTAAACTTTTAAGTGCAATATTTTTTATTTAAAAGAAAAAGAAGCCTTTATCCAATGATAAAAGACTTCTTCACGGTGGGCACAGCCCTCTAATCTAATATCATTATATCATATATTTAATTTTAAGTCTAATTTAATATTATTCTTACCGTGTCGAATTCGATACGGTTAAAAAAGAAAAAAAGGTATCTATGGAAAACCATAAATACCTTAGCAGAGCCGGTTAAAAACCTCTCTGAAAAATGTTACCAGTAGAGCCTATATTTTCATATACCTCTAAGATACTTTTATTATATTATAAATGTTATGGTTTGTCAATTTTATAGGTTGTTAAATTTTTTATAAGTTCAGTTTCTAATATTTTTAAAATTCTATCTGATAATGTTATTTTTCCTATAGGATCTAAAGGATTAATAGGTTTAAAAATTCTAAATTTACTAATAGTTGTTATTGCCTGTACGTTAGCATATGTATTTTTATTATATTTAAGATAAAACTCTGCTATTTCTTTTGAATAATCTTCGTCTTTTTTTATTAATAACTTAGCTTCATTAATTCTTAAATTACCAGTTTTATTGTGTCGTTTCGCTAAATCATTGATTAAAAGTTGAACGTCCATATTTTTCGGATAATACACTCCAGGCTTTTTTGTTAATGGATTAGCTTGAAAATCCAAAATAGCTGTTAAAAGTCTATTCCTTTCTTGAATATCTTTTACTGTTTGGTCAAAAAACTTATAAATCATGTTCTTATCAAGATTTATAAAATCTTTCTTTTCTTTAGAGGTAAAAGGTATTACGGTTAGCGTCCCCTTTTTAGGATTATCTTTGTTGTCCATAACTACACAAAAATGAGGATGTGAAAATTCATTCCCTATTCCTGTTCCAAAATCAACAAAGATTATAGAGCCTTTTTTATATCGTTTGAAGTGTTTTGTGTGGTTATTATTGTCATTTCTTAATTGTTTGGCTCTAAATATTTCAGAAGATGCTAATTTTTTAAATTTTTTATTTCTTGGATTATTTGCAACACTAATCAAAATATCTCTAGCTCTACTTAGTTTTTTCTTATTATTTACATTTTCATTAGATTCCATTTTTGTATCACTCCTTTCTAAAATTTCCTTCTTAACTCAACAACTCTTCCAATAATGACTACTGGTTTTGTAAGTACTTCTTCGTTTGAAAAGTACATAGGTGAGTATTCTGAATTGTTAGATATTAGCATTATTCCATTACCAAGCTTTTCAAATTTCTTACATGTTGCATCGTCTCCATTTACTAGAGCAATTACCACATCTCCATTGTTAGCTGTTGATTGTTGTCTGACTATAACTGTATCTCCATCGTTTATATCTGGTTTCATACTGTCACCTTTGATTCTAAGTCCAAAGAATTCTCCTTGATTTTCCCACGATTGAGGTACTTCCTCATAGTCCAGTATATCCTCAACAGCTGATATAGGGATACCTGCTGCGACTGTTCCTAATACTGGGATTTTTAAGCCTTGAAGGGTTTGAGGTTCATTAATTTTAGCTTCTTCTATTCTTTCGTATCTATGTACATCGTATCCTAATAACCACGCTTCTGTAACACCAAATACTTTTGATAATAGGAAGATTTTTTCGTTATCTGGATTTGATTTGCCATTTACATATTGAGATAAGTGGCTTTTAGAAAATTTTATATTATATTTCTCTTGAAATGGTTTAGCTAAATTAAGAACGTCTATTTGTCTTAATCTTTTTTCTTTCATTATTTGATTTATTCTTTCAGTAGAAGTTGCCATAACTTTCACCTCCTGTTAGAACTATAATATCATGATTTGAACAAAAGTTCAAGATAAAAGTTCAAAAAATTTGAATTTTTGTGTTGACAACTAGAAAATGTTAGTATATAATAAAATTAAGTTCAAGAGCTTGAACTATAAAAACCATAGAAAGGAGATAAAATGAAATTTAATTATGATAAATTACTGGGAAGAATAGTTGAGGTCTATGGAAATCAAAGTAACTTTGCTAAAGATATGAAACTCTCTGAACGTAGTATTTCTTTTAAATTAAACAATGTAAGACGTTGGAAAGATACTGAAATTAAATTAGCTATGCAACTTTTAAAAATCCCAGAAAGCAAAGTTCATTTATATTTTTTTAATGAATAAGTTCAAATATTTGAACAAAACAAAAAGCTCCCTTATTTCTAAGAGAGCAATGTAAAGATTTATATTTTATTTTGTTTTATTTTTATTGCAATTTATTTGGGTTCATTTTAGAAAATGCTACATAGCATAAAATGGTTTGAATTATTACAAATGGTATGTAAATAGGCATTAATACTATAGCTATTGTGTATAGTATCGCTGCTGTAAGGATAAACCCTCGTTTGTTTAGGAAGTAACCTAATGCATTCATCAATAGTGCAATTCCTGTACAAACTAAGTGAGGCATTATTAGTGCAATTCCGATTGCTGTTCCTACTTGAGTTGCTGAGTCGCCAGTAGATACTTTACTACCAGTGCTTGAAATATAATAAATTAAATATACGACATATAAGGCCGACAAAATTAGTGATGTAAGTGATAATTTACTTTTCTTCATTAATAATCTCCTTTTTGTTAAATCTTTACAAACTTATTATACCACAAGTTGGTTAATACTGAAATTTTTACTAGAGAGTAGAAAGGAGGAAATCAATGGTTAAAAAAGAAGAAATTATAAATAATAAAAAAACATTAAAATCTGAAACAGTAGTTACAGATGGGAAAAATTATTCAAGCATAAAAAATACCCCCAACTCTATTGAATTGAGGGTAGAGAAAATTAGGAGGAGTGAAAATGAAATTCACAATTAATAACAACAAATTCTATTTAAACGATGTTAAATTGGATAAGTTAATTAGTTATTCCATTGTTGCTGATATCAATAGAACAAAACTCACTATTGAATTAATCGTAGATGATGTTGAGATAGATTCAATAGCGAGTAAAAAGGTCAAAGAATTATGAAAGCATTTTATTTAGAAGTAAAAGAACAACTAGAACATAAAGGAATGACAATTTACAGGTTGTCGAAAGAAACTGGAATTTTTGAACAAACATTATATTCAATGTTTAATGGCAACACATCTAGTCCTCAGTTAGATAACGCTGTTAAGATAGCTAAGGTATTAGACATAGATTTAAATAAATTAAAAGTAGGTGATTAAGATGAAAGAAGAGGACTTTTATAATGCTTATAAGGATAAATTAGAAAATCCAGATGATTGGGTTGAAAGACCTGATTTAAAAATATTTTTAAAGATGGAAGGTTCACATAAAAAATTTAATGATTGGTTAATAGAGATTGAAAGTTTGGAAGATAATTATTTATATATTCAAGGTACTCTTGCAACCAACGAAACTTATAACAAAGTTAGAATTTACAATTATATTAATGCCAAAAGGTCAGTAAACAAACGTGAAAAACGACTTAAGAAAGGAGCTTAAGAAATGAATAATTTAAAAAGAAGAAAATTAAACACATTGTATCTTGTGTTAACAACGATTGCTATTTGCACGGCAATAATGACAAGCATTGAATTTACAAGAATATTAGGAATGTTGTTGTGTGTTTTAATGATTTTATTTGTTCAATTTGACGACCGTAGCGAATATGCATTTCCAGACCCTGATGGTGAAGAAGATGGCGAGATTTAATGTTAGTGAAGTGAACAAAAGAACTAAACTTGATTATTTCAAGAAATTAATGATTACAGAAATGTTTAACAAATCAATTTCAGTTAGTGAACTAGCTAAACTTAGCGGTGTACCATCAAGCAAAATACAAGGCTTTAAATATACTCAAACAAGTATTTTAAAATTTGATGAAATTGTTAAGGTAGCAACAGCACTAAATATAGATTTAAACGTATTGAAAGGAGTATAACGAATGAAAGAATTTCATTATGATTATGTAACTAGAATTATTGACTGGGCAAAAGATAGAGAGATTAAGGAGAAAGGTAGATTAACAAAGCAACTATTAAAATCTGATGAAGAAAATTCAGAATTGCAGAACGCTATAGAAAGTTATGAAAATGGTAATAAGGACGCTTTAATTCAAATTAAAGATAGCATAGGTGATATATATGTAACTCTTGTAGTATCAACTTATTTAGTAAGTGAACGACCTTATTTAACTTTTAGAAAGATTAAAACAAGCAAACATTCATCAGTTAGCATTGGTTGGCTGTACTTCATTAGAGAGTTAAAAACTCAAGACAGATTACTGTTTGATGTATTTACAAATACTGAAGCTACTTTCATTGATATTGAAGTTAGATTATCAAGTTATATTAACTTCTTAGAAATGGTAGCACAGGCTTACGGATTAGAATTAGTTGAATGTATTAAATATGCTTACGATACTATTTCTAAGCGAAAAGGAAAAATGATAGACGGTACATTTATTAAAGAAGGAGAATAGCTATGTTAGATAAGGAAATGAAAATCGATAAAAAAGAAGTAGGTAGACGGATAAGAGATTTTAGAATAAGTAAAGCATACACTTTAGCTGAGTTTGGAAAGTTGTTTAAGGCTACTAAAAGCAATGTTTCAGATTGGGAAAACGGTAGAGTACTACCGAATAAAGAAAGACAAAAGAAACTAGCTAAATTACTTCAAATAACCGTTAATGAATTGCTTTACGGAAATACTGAGAAAGATGTTGAAGAACTCTATCAAAGACTTATTAAGCTTCCTAGAGATGAGTTTATTAATTTAATGATGAGAGCATCTATTGAATTTGAAAGCGAAGGAGAATAAAGAATGTTAGTAAATATTAATGAGGATATCTTAAAGTTATTAGAATTAAATGACTTAAAAGACACTGAAAGTAACAAGGAATTAATAGAGAATGTTGTAAATGCTTATATGGTAGGTGGTATTTTTACAGCTATTCAACAAGAGGCTAGTGAAGTGAAGGAAAAAGCAGTTAAAGATTTAATGGATTATTACGCTAAAAGAATGCTTTTACATTCTATTAAAAAATTGTTAGAAGAATAAAAAAGCTCGTTGCGATAAAACAACGAGCGATAAACAAAATAAAAATCTACTGTTATTATAACGTAGATTAAAAGGAAAATCAAGGAGAATTTAGAAAGTGAATGAAAATCAAAAAAAGGTGCTATTTGAATTAATAGAGAACTATGGATATGAAGGCTTTATAGATGATATGTTTCATTTTAGAGATGTATTCAGATATGAAAAGGAAGATAGCGAACTGGCTAAAGCTTACAAGAGTTTGACTGTTAGAGAAGAATTTGAAGTGATTAAAGTTTATATAGCATATTTGGAGGTAATGTATCGTGATATCAACTAATGAATTTTTAAAAGAATTAAAAGACAAAAAATATACAGTTGTTGAAACTGATGAAGAATACAAGATTATTAAGAAAGATGTAATATACGCTATTGTCGGTACAAAAGAACAATACAGCAGGACATTTAAGAATACACCAGTTGAATTAAAGAAACTGGTTAGGAAATATGAGGATACTAAAATTAAGGATAGAACAGGATTTTATAGAATACCTTTAAAGAACTTAAATTTAGGTGGAGAACAACTTTATATTTCATTTAATAGAGTTAGTGAACAGTTCGGAGCAAAAGGAAAGCTATTATTTGATAGTGAAGATAATTTAACTCAGATATTCACTAAAGCAGACTTAGAAAGTGATTATTTTAAAGAACAAATAGGTGAATACTTACAATGGACGGAGGAAGCTTAATAATGGGTGTAGAACAAAAGATATTGATCTTAAGAAAAAGAATTAAGGATTTGAATTTAAAGCCAACTGGGTATAACAAGCACGGACAATTTCACTACTATCAATTATCAGATTTCCTACCTCATACCATCGATATATGTTCAGAAATAGGTTTATATGAGGAATATACTGAAGATGAAGATTATAAAACTTTAGTAGTTAAGGACGTGGAGCAACCAACAGAAGCTAGAATTTTCAAAATGAAAAAAATGGAAGTCCCACCTATTTTACCTACACAACCTAATGAGAAAGTAGGGGTTGCAATGCAACGAGCAGGGAACACTGTTCAAACTGTTGGTTCAGTAGATACTTATTACATGAGGTATCTATATAGGAATTTACTAAAATTAACTGAACCTGACTTTACGGAAATAATGGCAGAACGTAACGCTTTAATTCAGGCAATTCAACAAAATTTACCACCCCAACATATTCAATCTATTTTAAGCAAAAGGAACAAATTTAGATTAGAAGATTTAACTAACGAAGAATTAAGAGATGTTTGGCAATGGATATTAAATCAACGTCAAGCACAACAACATCAACAACAAGAACAAGTAGAAGGAGAACAAACGAATGATAAATAACGTAGTATTAACTGGTAGAATAACTAGAAATTTGGAGTTAAAACAAACTAACAATAATAATTCATCTTTAAATATTACCCTTGCAGTTGAAAGAAATTTTAAAGATCAAAGCGGACAAAAACAGACTGATTTTATTAGTTGTAAAGCCTTTGGCAAACGTGCTGAAACAATAGCCCAGTATTGCCAAAAAGGTGATTTAATTGGAATTACTGGAAGTATTCAAACCGGGAGTTATCAAAAGCAAGATGGAAGTACGGTTTATACAACTGATGTAATGGTTGATGGATTATCATTTTTCCCTAAACCAAAACAGGATAATCAAGCTAATCAATTTAACCAACATTTGAATAATTTTAATCAACAAAATAATTTAGCCCAAAATAACGCTTATAACGGCTTTAATAATCAAAATGGGGATAACGCACTAAACTATATCAATCAACCTCATAACGTGCAAAATAACGGCTATATAAGACAAAATAACCAACAACAAATGGAAATGAGTGGAACTGGTGGAATTAACAACACTAACAACTTATTTAATGATTTTGGCAAAGATATTAATTTAGATAATGTATTCGAAAATGTAATTAACCCGTTTAAGCAAGAATAGTGATCTATGGAGCAAAAAGTAATTAAAGTTATTCCACTAAATTTAAGTTTACTTGAAGTGTTAGGACAAGGGAAAGTCTATGAAGCTCTTGTCCTACAGCAAGTAGATTACTGGTGTACTATCAATAAGAACAAGAATGAGTATTATATTGAAGGTTCATATTGGATGTTTTCATCAGTTAAAAAAATGTTAGAAAGGGACTTCCCGTTATGTTTCAGTTACGACACTTTAAAGCGAACGCTAATTAATTTAGAGGAAGGCAACTTTTTAATAACAAAAAAACATAAAAACGGTAAATTATATCGAGTGAATTACAATAAAATATCTTTTGATAAAAAACTTAAATTAGATAAAAATATTACTAAAAATGAAAATAAAAATCAAAAATCTAGGTTAGTGCAAAATGCACCAACTGAAAAAGTAAAGTTAGGGCAAAATGCATCAACCCAAAAATTAGAGGTTAGGGCAAATTGCATTAACGGTGAGGGCAAAATGCACCAACCAGTTAGGGCAGAATGCACCAACCAGTTAGGGCAAAATGCACCAACCATAAAAGAGATTAATAAAGAGAATAATATATATATTAATTATAATAACTTTATCAAAAATAAAGAACTTAATAATAACAAGGGTTTAACTGATAAAGATAATTTATATAATCAAACCAACAACGATTTAATTTATTCTGGTGGGTTAAAAAAAGATGTTGAGTTAGCAATAAGTCAAGTTTATCTAAAGTTAACAGGAGACTATAAAATAAACGGTGTTAGCGTTGATGTAATGAGAGTACAGGACGTGTTAAAAGATGTAACTGAAACACAAATTAATTACTGTGTACAGCAAATCTTAAAATCTAAACAAATTACTAATTTTGAAAATTATGTAATTGCTAGTTTGTATAATTCAGTGACGAGAGATAAACAAAATAAAATTAATAATCAAAATTCTACGCTAGGTAAATTTAACTGGTGGGATGAATAAATGGAGGTGATTAAGTGTTAAAATTTTTTACACCGATAGCAGTTGTGCCAAGGACTACAGCACAACAAAAGAAATTTTCAACAAAAACTAAAAGATTTTACGAAACAGGAAAGGTTAAAAATTCAAAGGCAACCTTACAACGTGCATTAAGTGGCTTCCAGCCAAAAGAAAAATATACAACAGCTATTAGATTAAAAGTAATATGGATTTTTGAACCAACACAAAAATCTAAAGACGGTGAGAGAAAAGCAACTAGCCCCGATTTAGACAACTTACAGAAATTATTGCAAGATGTAATGTGTAAAATGGGCTTTTACAAAGATGATGGATTAATTACGGATCTAGAAGTCAGTAAGAGGTGGCATAAGAACAGTGGACTGTATATTGAGATTGAAGAAGTAGAGAAGATAGACAATGAATTTAATGAATTAATGGAGGATTTAAAAAATGGAAGAGAAACTATTTAATTTGGTGAGAATTATGAAAAAAGAAACAAGCGGATATAACGGAGTTAAGAAAATTAACTTTGAATACAAGGAAAGAATTTATACATTGACTGAAGAGGGACTATATCCACTAGTAGAACACGCTGGTATTGATATTGATTTAACCAACTCACTAACAGATGTAACGGTTAAAAGTATGGAGTTTTAATCATGACAAAGCTTGATGATATTATGTGGAAATTGAATATGACTAATAAGAAATTAGCTAAATTAAGTGGGGTTAGTACTAATACTATCAATTTAATACGTACTGGGAACGGTAAAGGCAGTAGGAAGAGTATTAGAAAGATAGCTAGTGCATTAAATGTAAATGCAAATGAAATAGGAGATTAAGAGATGTTAGAGAAATTAGCTATAGTAGGATTAATAGGTATAGTTGTTGCTTATTTTGTATTTATATTTATTGAAGCAACTAATTATCAAGAACGTAAAGAAAAAGAAAAACAAGAAGCCATAGAATTAAGGATAAAAAATGCTAGGTTAGAAGAACAACTAAAAGCACTAGACGACAAACAAGCTGAACAAACGAAAAAAACAGCTGAATTGAACGGAATTGGAGGATAAGGAATGGACGAGAAAATAAAAGAATTAGCAAAAAGAATTTTTAACTTAGAGAAGGATAATATTGTACATTATGAACTATTAAAGGAATTTCATTATGAATTATTTAAAATTAAAATGAATTTAACTATTTTGAATTGGTTGGTAATATCTTACATACTTTATCAAGTTATACATTATATCTGGGGGAAATAATATGGTAGGTAAAAAAATGTTAAAAAAAACGTGGGATAACATAGAAATTATACTAATCACACTTTCAATGCTGTTAGCAATGTTTACAGCGGGGTTGATACTGGGGGTATATGTTTCAAGTAACACGATCGAGGAACTTTCTAACGACAATATAGTCAAGGAAAGAACTATCCAGCAACAAAAGGAACGTATTAGAGAACTACAGAAATTTAAGCAACTTAAGGAGATTTACAATGCTTAGATATATTTTTGAATGGTTTGGAATCATACTGTTGTTTGGTTTCATAATGATAGTGTGTAATACTAAGCTTACTGAAGAGGATATATATGTAATAACATTTGTGTGGGCGATATGTAGAATTTGCCTTACATTTGAGAATAGGAGATAAGGAGAAGTTAACAATGAAAATATTAGATACCTGTTGTGGAAGTAGGATGTTTTGGTATAACAAAAATAATAAGGATGTAACTTTTGTTGATAACAGAAAGTTTTACGAAAAATTATCGAGTGGCCATGTTGTTAATGTTAATCCAGATGTATTAGCTGATTTTACAAATTTGCCTTTTAAAGATAATGAGTTTGATTTAATCGTATTTGACCCACCACATTTAATATATGCAGGTGAAAATAGTTGGCTAGCTAAAAAATACGGAAAGTTAGATAAAAAGAAGTGGCCAGAAATAATACTTAAAGGTTTTAATGAATGTAATAGAGTTTTAAGCGATAAAGGAACTTTAATATTCAAATGGAAT
The DNA here is from genome assembly GCF_012273215.1 of Gemella haemolysans. Classification (NCBI taxonomy): domain Bacteria; kingdom Bacillati; phylum Bacillota; class Bacilli; order Caryophanales; family Gemellaceae; genus Gemella; species Gemella haemolysans. Next base: position 26,550 of record NZ_CP050965.1, read on the forward strand.
GATAGTCAAATTCATGTTAATGAAATTTTAAAAATAATTAACAGAACGCCATTGTTTGGAGATAAAAGAGGTAAAACAAGGTGGTTAGTTTTTAATAAAATTAGATAAAGGAGATATACAGATAATGGATAACGTAAAAACAATAAAAACAATGGTTTGGGAATTAGGAGTATTTTCAATTTCTGGAATTACACTTTTTAGAAATTATGATAAACAAAGGAGAAAAAAGGAATTTGAATTATTAAAAGATTTAAGTAGAGGGTTCTATAGAACAAATGATATTTCTCAAGATAGTATAAGAATACCTGTATTTAACTTAGATAATGAAAAAGTGTTTACTATTCAAATAAAAAATACTGAAAATTATTATGAAGTATCATTATTATTCGCTTGTGAAGAAGATGAGATTGAATATTTTAAGAAATATCGTTCATATATAAAATACGAACAAACTTTAACAGAGGTTGAAGTTACTATATCTAGATTTTTATGGAATATGAGTAATTTTCTAGGGGATGAAGATCTGTATTTTAGAGATGTGACGATAGAAGAACACGAAAGATTAAGAGATGAATTAGTCCCTGCATACTGTGCTTTTGAGAGAGGAGATTTAGAGAAATAATGAATTTTAGAGAAATAAGAGTAGCTGATAAATTAATTGATGAATTAGAAAATTTGGATAGTTTTATAACGGATATTCAAAATCCTGCTAGAACTTTAACGGTATCTACCAACTTTAATGGAGTAACAATAATAAAGAAAGAACATAGAATTAAAGTTATACAAGTGCTATTAGGAATGAGAGGTGAATTGGCTAAAAAATTGGAAGAGTTAGGTGTTACGGAGTATAACAATGATTAAACAAGATAGATTTAAACATTTAACTGATAGGCAAAAGTCAGCTTGTTATTTCATCATGTCGACTTTAGGAGTTTATTTGAAAGACAATGAAACTCCCGAAGAATTTTTAAATAAATATTTAGTTAAGGCTAAAAAAAAAGCTGGTTGGAGTGATCCATATAAAAAAGCAAGAGGTTATTCAGTACCGTTACTTCCGTTAGAAGATATTAATAAATACGGTGTGAGTATTGAAGAGGATTTACAGTCAGAATTAATGGCTTATAGATATGAGTATTAGGAGGAAAATAATATGCCAAATTGGTGTGAAGGATATTTAAAAATTAGAGGTAAGAAAAAGGATTTAAAAAATTTCATAGAAAATGAAATTAGATTAGTTAAATTAAAAAGTATTCTTTCAGAAGTTGAATATATTGATATAAAAATGATAGATGACTCGAGAGAATGTAGTTTTAAATATAACAAATCATATAGTGAATTCTTACATTTGAAAAATTCTAGAAGATTTTTTGTAGAAAGTTAAGAAATATCATTTTTTAGTGCTTATGATGATGAAGTTTGTTATTTAACTTTAGAAGTTAAACAAGCGTGGGGTATTGATGTTCAAGAACTCTTAGTAGAGCATAGTAAAAATTATCATGTTGATTTTAATATATATGCTAGTGAGAGTGGTATGGAATTTGAACAATACATCACTGTTGTTGAAGGTGAGTTGATAAAAAATGAAGAAAGAGAATATACTGATTTTTATTTTGAAGCAATTAACCCAGAATTAGGAGGGTAAAATATGAAATACATTTTAAGCATTGTAATGAAAAACGGTGAAACAATTAAAGTGATAGCAACTAAAAAGGATATGGATAATTTACAAGACGCTATAGTTTATGCTGATAGCTATCCGAAAGTTGTGTATTGGATAAATGATATCGAAATAAACGCTAAAGATATAAAAGATTTTTATTATGCCAAGATAATAAAGGAGATAAAAGGATGAACTTTTTAGACTTATTTGCCGGTATTGGTGGTTTCCGATTAGGTATGGAACGAGCTGGGCATAAATGTGTAGGCTTTTGTGAAATAGATAAATTTGCAAGATCAAGCTATAAAGTAATGCACAATACAGAAAATGAAATAGAATATCACGATATAAAAGAGGTGACTAATGAAGAATTTAGAAAACTTAGAGCAAAGGTCGATGTTATTTGCGGAGGTTTCCCCTGCCAAGCCTTTTCAATTGCAGGAAAGCAACTGGGATTTGAAGACACTAGAGGAACTTTATTCTATGAAATTGCTAGAGCAACCAAAGAAATCAAACCACGCTATTTATTGCTTGAGAACGTCAGAAACTTATTATCACACGACAAAGGGCAAACATTCACTAGAATACTTAAAATCTTGGATGAACTGGGGTATGATGTTGAGTGGCAAGTGCTTAACAGCAAAAATTTCGGAGTCCCACAGAATAGGGAACGTGTGTTCATTGTTGGACATCTTAGAGGAGGATGTACCTACAAAGTTTTTCCTATCCAAGGAGAAAACAAAGAACCTGATTTTGAACCAAAAATAAATATTATTGGAAATACTAAAAACCCTAATGGAACTAGTATAGGGACGAGAACTGTTGTTCACGATAAAAACGGTATTGTTGGAGCGTTAATGGCTACTGATTATAAAGTACCAAAGCAAGTGGCTATTAACCACCCAAAATACAATGATATAAAGATTAAAGCTTATTTACCTTATTTTAAGTTTGAAACTACTCAGAGAGTTTATGATGTTGAAGGTATATCACCTACAATTTGTACAATGGCTGGTGGCAACTCTGAACCTAAAGTAGCAATACCGGTACTTACTCCTGATAGAGTGGAGAAAAGACAAAACGGTAGGAGATTTAAGACAAATGGAGAACCTATGTTTACTTTAACAACACAAGATAGACACGGGGTATTAATTAAAGAAGCGAATAAACAAGGTTATAGCGTTGCTTCAGTTGGTGATAGTGTTAATCTCTCACGACCTAATTCAAAGACTAGAAGAGGACGTGTTGGCAAGAATATAGCTAATACATTGCTTACAACAGATGAACAGGGGGTTGTGTTATCAGATTATAAAATAAGGAAATTAACCCCTAAGGAGTGTTGGAGATTGCAAGGTTTCTCAGATGAATTATTTGATAAAGCACAAGAGGTTAACAGCAATAGTCAACTTTATAAACAAGCTGGTAATAGCGTAACTGTAAATGTAGTTGAAGAGATAGCTAAAAGGCTGAAATAGGAGGTGTAAGCGTGGAATATGAAGTTATTTTCACAATGAAAAACGATGAAACGATATGTATTAAAACGGATCAAAAGACAGTCAATGATTTATATGAAGTGTTTAAAGATTTGAAACATATAAGGGGTAAAGTACCGTTAAAATTTGGCGGTAAGTTAATCGATTTAAAAGAAGTAGACTACTTTAGGTGGTATGTGATTTAGGAGGGAAAAGAAATGAATTTAGATTTATATAACCCGTTTATTGAGGTGGAAGGGTTGAAACAACCAAAAGTATATATTAAGAGTTTAGATATGGTATTACCTGTAAAGGTAATTAATTTTCATAAAGGAACAGTTGAAGTGTATTTAAATGATAATGCTGATTTTGTACCTTATGATTTTGATGAAGTTGAGTTTATTTATAATACTGGATATAAAGATGTGGGTGATACTTATATTTATACTGGAGACATATTAGAATATGTAAGAAATGAAGCGATATTTAACGGGAAAAAATTTTTATTGAAAAAAAGTGCTGAACAAGAATTTTACTATTTAGCTAGTAAAAAGTTTTGTGGAATTCAATTGTCAGATATGGATACAACAGAAGAGTTATCAGTAATTGGAAATATTTATGAAAATAAGTATTTATGGGAGGACTAACAATGACTAACGAAGAATTACAGCAAGAGGTTGAAAGATTAGAAGAACAATTAGCTGAATTAAGAATTAAGATATTAGAAAGTAAGACAGAGGAGAAGCCTTATAAAGTGGAATTACCTGATGATATAGGAGATTATTACACTCTAGATGTCTATGGAGCAATTTACTATTTAGAAGATTTTAGTATGAATTTTGTACGTTGTCGTTATGAACGCGGCTTAGTTTTCGAAACTAGAAAAGAAGCAGAGAAATATGATAAAGAACGTATGTTGCTATTTAAACTTCATAAGTGGGCGGAAGAACGTAATGGAGGTTGGACACCTGACTGGAAAGATGATGAAATAAAGTATTATATTACGGATGAGTACGATAGATTTATAATAGATTATACTGTTTGCTATAGAATGTTTACTAAACTACCTTATTTCAAATCAGAAGAAATAGCAGAACAATTCATTGAAGAGTTCGGAGATGAAATAAAAGAGGTGTTTTGCTAATGTTGATTGAAATAGGTGAAAATTTAAGAATGCTATTAGATAATTTACTGTTTGTTTTGGTTATTTTGATATTTGTTTTTTATAAACTAAAAAAGAGGTAAAACATGGAACTAAAATCAATGTTTATAATCGATGTACTACTTTATATTATTTGTATAATCTCAAGTACAGCATTGATAATTATACTGATGTATTTGTTCGTTATATTTATGAAATTAATAAAAGGAGGAAAATTAGATGGAAACAGTAGCAGAGATGATAAGAGTAGTTAAGGAACATTACAATTTAAATGACACGCTATTAGCGGTTGAATTAGGTGTTAAAAGCACGGGGAATATTACTCAGTGGAGAAAGGGAGAGACAAAGCCCAACAAAGATAGATATATTAAATTAAAAGCGTTGTATGAAAAGGTTATGAAGTTAAAAGAGGATCAAACGGAAGAAACTCAAGTTAATGTTAAAGAACGCTATGAATTGAAATACCCGGAAAATGGAACGTTGTTATTCTATAATGACATTACAACGGGTGCTATAAGAGAAATATTATATGACGCTGATGAAATGGATATAGTTAATGTTTATTCATTCGGTATGTTGTATAAGACTAGAGAAGAGGCTATACAAAAGCGATTGGAGTTTTTACTGCTTAAAAGGATAAATGATTGGGCGGAAGAACATAATGAAGGTTGGACACCAAATTGGGAAGATGAAAACGAAAGAAGGTATTTTGTTGAATATGATAATAGGTACGAATATTTAGGTTGTTATTCTTCTATTACAATTAATCCATTATCTAAACTACCTTATTTTAAATCAAAAGAAATAGCAGAACAATTTATTGAAGAGTTTGGAGAACAGATTAAAGAGGTACTTTTCAACAAAGAAGGAAATTAGATAAGTTTGAGGATGAAAAAATGGCTAATATTGAGAAGGATTACGCTTTGTATTATGGAGATGAATTGATATTTGTTGGGACAATGAAAGAGATGGCGGAATTTACCAACAAAAGAATAGAAACATTATATACTTATGGAAATAAGCGATATAAAGATAGAAATACATATTTATTGATTAAGATTGAGGAGGATGAGGAATGTTAAGCACGATAGCAGGTTGGTTATTTTGGAGTATATGTATAATTGTATTGTTGACAGTGTTAATGATAGTACTACATATATTAATTTCACTTGTAAAGGAGTTGTCTAATGAGAGATAAGAAAGAAAGAATAGCATATAAGAAGATTAGATATTTAGAACGTATTAGAGATTTAGAAGATAGCATTCAAGAATTACATGAGCAAATTAAAGATGAAGAAGCAAGAAAGACTAGAGTAAAAGCTATTGATTATTCGAAAGAACAAGTCAAGGGTGGTAATAAATCAAGTTGGGAAGCTATGATAGATAGGGTAGATAGATATATTCAGAAATTGTTAAATGCTATTATTGAATTAACTGAAATGAAAGAAGAAGTGTTAGACTTAATTATGAATGTTGAAAATACAAAATATAAACATTTGCTTATAATGAGATACATTAGATGGTATAGCTGGGATTATATCGAAAAGAAAATGGATATAAGTCAAAACACAAGATTGAAGTATCATACAGAAGCATTATCAGAGATATATATTCCTGATTTATATAAGGGGAGATATTAAAATATATTAAAATATTCTAATATATAGTAATATATATACATATATCTTATATTTATGGTATTATATTAATGTGATCATTTGAATCAGTTCTCTTTTTTGTTAATATAACATAATCACTAACTTACGGAAGTACCTTAACGGGTGCTTCTTTTATTTTGTCAAGAAAGGTGGTGGAAAATTGGCAAAATTAAGTTTAAAACAACAAAAATTCGCTGATGAGTACATCATTAGTGGAAATGCTGAAAAATCGGCTTTGAGTGCAGGTTATTCTGAGAGTTATGCAAGGAAACAATCTCATAAATTGTTGGCAAATGTAGGCATAAAATCTTATATTGATGAACGGATGAAAGAGATTGAATCTAAGAAGTCAGCAACACAACAAGAAGTAATTGAGTATTTAACATCGGTGATGCGGGGTGAACATAAAGAGGAGATACTTATCGGACAGGGTCAAGGTTTTCAAGAAATAACCTATATTGATGTAAGCGCCAAAGATAGATTAAAGGCTGCTAATTTACTTAATAAAATCCATCAGGCAAGAGAGAGTAAGCAAGACGAGACCAAGAAAGAAGATAAGCTTGATATCTATATAGCAAAAGTAGATGGTGAATTAGATGAGTTTATATGATCTATACACGCCAAAACAAATTGAAATATTAAAAAGGGTAAAAGAAAAAGATTTCTTTATCTTGGGACTTCACGGAGCTAAAAGAACGGGTAAGACAGTAATCAACAATGATATATTCTTACGAGAGTTAAGACGTGTTAGAATGATAGCTGATAAGTTAAACATTAAAGAGCCCATGTATATTTTAGCTGGAGTATCGAGTAAAACTATTCAAAATAACGTACTACAAGAACTCTATAACCGATATGAATTAGAAATTAAGTTTGATAAACACAATTCATTTACTTTGTTTGGTGTAAAGGTCGTACAGGCTTTTACAGGGACTATTGCTGGACTTGGTGGTATTCGTGGTATGACAGCCTTTGGGGCTTATATTAATGAGGCTTCATTGGCAAATGAAACGGTATTTAAAGAGATTATCTCACGTTGTTCAGGAGATGGAGCAAGGATAGTATTTGACACCAACCCAGACAACCCCGAACACTGGTTAAAGAAAGAATATATTGACAGTGAGAGTGAAAATATAATATCGTATCATTTTAGATTAGATGATAATACATTTTTATCAGAACGATATATTAAAAACATCAAAGAATCAACCCCTTCTGGTATGTTTTATGATAGAGATATAGAAGGGTTATGGGTAACTGGTGAAGGTATTGTATATAGTGACTTTGATAGAAATAAACATTACTTTGACGATTATTCAAATATAACGTTTAAAAAGAAATTCGCTGGAGTTGACTGGGGGTATAGTCACTACGGATCAATAGTTGTAATGGGTGAAAGTGTTGACGGTAAATTTTATTTGCTAGAAGAACACGCTTATCAATTTAAAGAAATAGATGATTGGGTTGAAATTGCTAAGGAAATAAAAGAAAGGCACGGAAACATTACTTTTTATTGTGATAGTGCCAGACCTGAACACGTAGATAGGTTTTATCGTGAAAGACTTAATTCAGTCAATGCGAATAAAGAAAGATTAGCAGGAATAGAACAAGTAGCAAGGTTATTCAAGAAGGATAGCCTTTTTATTAATTCTAATGTAAAGAGATTTAAAGAAGAGATTTATAACTATATATGGGATGAAAAGACAGGGGACACAATTAAGCAATTTGATGATGTGTTAGACTCGTTAAGATATGCTATATATAGCTATATGAACAGACAAACGGCTAAAGTATTAAATAAAGCCCGTTTAGGACTTTAGAAAGGAGTATAAATGCAATTATTAACTTATCCTAGAGTTGAGTTTGATGAAAAGAACATCAAGAAAGAGTTAGTACTTAAACTAATAAGAGAACATGAGAAACAGATACCACGATTTAAGAAACTTAAGAAATATTATTTAGGTGAGCATGATATTTTAAATAAACAACGTTCAAAAAATAAACCTAATTATAAACCTGTGTGTAATCATGCTAAAGATATAGCTGATACTTCAACAGGTTATTTCATGGGAAATACAATTTCTTATAGCAATTCTGAAGATACTGATATCGATGAATTATTAATTGCTTTTGATAATGCTGAGGTAGATGAATCTGATCACGATAATGCGTTAGATATGGCTATTTATGGTGTTGCTTATGAATATGTTTACGCTAGAGAAAATGAAAATATTTTAGATATAAAAAGCCTTGAAGTAGAGAATACATTTATAGTATATGATGATAGCATTGAACAACAACCGTTATTTGGGATTTATTATTTCAAACGAAAAGAAAATAAAGCAGACACTGAAACATATCAAGCTGTTATTATGACTAAACAATTTGTTTACTCTATAGTTTTAGAAGGTAAAGAAAAAGGGGTTATCTCTGATAAACCTATACCGCATAATATGGGTGATATTCCTATTATCGAATATAAAAATAATAAATATTCAATAGGTGACTTTGAACAACAGATAGGGTTGATTGATAGTTATAATTCATTAACAGCTAATAGAATTAATGATAAAGAACAATTTATTGATAGTATATTAGTTCTATATGGTGCAAGGCTTGGAGATGATGAAGAAGAGTCTATAAAGGCTATGGAGTCTTTAGCAGAAAATAAACTACTAGAATTACACCCTGAAGCACGAGCAGAATATTTAAGTAAAACACTGAATGAGAATGAAGTAGAAACGCTAAGAAACGCTGTTAAGCAAGATATATATACTTTTAGCCATATCCCTAACTTAACTGATGAGAATTTCGCTGGGAATAGTTCAGGCGTTGCAATGGAGTTTAAGCTTTTAGGTTTAGAAATGATAACTAAGATTAAACAAAGATATTATGTTAAAGGCTTGAAGAAACGAATTAAACTATTTGCTAATTATTTAGGGTTAACACAAATAGCTATTGACGCTAACAGCATAGTACCTCATTTTAGCCGTAGTTTACCTAAGAACTTGTTAGAAATATCTCAAATAGTTAGTAATTTAGATGGTAAAGTAAGTCAAGAAACTTTATTAAGTCAAATACCTTTCGTTGAAGATCCTATGAGTGAAATAGAGAAAGTAAACGAAGAGAAACAAGAGAATATAGCACAGAATCAATTATTATTAACAGGTGGAGAACATGTATACAATACGCCAGTAGGTGATGAAGTAGATGAACAAGAAGAACAATAAGTATTGGGAACATAGAAAAGCTGAAATGATGCACTCTCAGATTGCAAGGGCTGATGTTACTTTTGATGAGATATCAAAGGTATATAATCACTCTAGAAAGCATATTGAAAAGAGTATTAAGGGTATATTTAATAAATTTCAGGCTGAATACGGGCTTTCTAAAAAGGAAGCTGAACAAGTTATTAAAATAATGAGGACGAAGAATAAAAAGCTAATTCCAGCTTTATCCTTATTACCAAGCACCCCTAAAATTAAACAAACTATTGAAATGTTGAGTAGTGCGGCTTATGTTTCCCGTATTAATAGACTTCAAAAGCTATTAGATGAAATTGATAATGTACAGGGATATATTGCTAGAAATGAGTTAAGAAAGACAACAGACTTGTATAAGGAAGTTGCAAAGAACGGCTATTATGGTAGTATACATCAAATTCAAACACAAACTGGTATAGGGTTTAGTTTTAATGAATTAGATGAAGATTTAGTTGAAAAACTATTAGCTGTACCGTGGGAGAATAAAAACTATAGAGATAGAGTGTGGGATAATGCAACAGAGTTATCAAATACTTTAAAAAATGAAGTAACACAAGCTGTACTTACTGGAAAAAGTGAGAAACTAGTAATTGATGAGATATCTAATAGGTTTAATGTTGGAGAATTTAAGGCTAAGCGATTAGTAAGGACTGAAACAGCTTATATTAATAATGAAATGGAAGCTTTAAGTTATATTGAAGCTGATATAGATAAATATAGATTTGTGGCTGTATTGGACATTAGAACATCTCATATTTGTCGGGAACACGACCATAAAGTATATGAGGTGTCTAAAAGACAAGTCGGAGTTAACTTCCCACCATTACACCCCTTCTGTAGGTCAACAACAATACCAGTACTTGATACTGAAACCTTATCAGAACTATCTAGAAGGGCTAGAGACCCTAAAACAGGAAAGAATATAATTATACCGGGGAATATGAGTTATAACGAATGGTATAAAAAATATGTTGATAAAGAATAATAACGTTTAATTTTATTAAACCGTCCTAGATATGACGTTAAACTGTCTTTTTATTATACCCAAGCATTTAAGGTGTAAAACTGTATGGAATAATAGTCGGGGACGACTTTAAAAATAGGAGGTTCAAACATGGATCAAGAATTAAATAACGTCGAGACGGTTGAAGAAAAGGTAACAGCTGAACCAACTAAAACACAACCCAACGACAAGAAATATAGTGACGCTGAAGTCGACGAGATTGTAAATAAGAAGTATGCTAAATGGAAAAAAGAGCAAGAGGCCGAACAAAGTGAAGCTAAGAAACTTAAATCTATGAATGCAGACGAAAAAACAAAATATAATCAAGATAAACGACAAGCTGAACTTGATAAGCGTGAGCAAGAAATAGCAAGACGTGAATTAATGGCGGAAGCTAAGTCAATTTTAAACGAACGTGGTTTACCTGTTGATTTAGCTGGGGTTATTGATTTAACGGACGCTGACACGGTTAAAGCTTCAATTGAGGCGATTGGTAAGCAGTGGGAACAAGCAGTTCAAAAGGGTATCGCTGAGAAATTAAAAGGTACTCAACCACTAACAAAAGCACCTCAAAATTCAAATGGTATTACGAAAGAAGCATTAACAAAAATGAAATACCAGGAAAGACTAGATTTTAAAACAAAAAATCCAGATGAATATAATAGGATAATGAAAGGACAATAATTAATATGGCAAATGTAACAATGATGGCGGATTTATTTGATCCGCAAGTAGTAGCAGATATGTTAAATGAAACAGTAGGTAAATCAATCGTATTTTCTCCATTAGCTGAGGTAGATACAACTTTAGCGGGGCAACCCGGAACAAAATTAACAGTACCACAATGGAATTACATTGGGGATGCTGAAGACGTAGCAGAAGGAACAGCAATTCCACTTGCTAAATTAGGTAAAAAATCAACTGAAATGACAATTAAAAAAGCTGGTAAAGGGGTAGAACTTACTGATGAGTCAGTATTAGGAGGTTTAGGAGACCCGATTAATACAGCTGTAAGACAAATCGCTAAGTCTATTGACCAAAAAGTTGATAATGATGTATTAGCGGCGGCTAAAACAGCAACTCAAACATACACAACTAAGAGTGGTTTTAAAGTAGAAGACTTATCTAATGCTCAAGATATCTTCGAAAGTGAAAATGACGATGTTTACGTTTTAATTTGTCACCCTAAAGCAGCTTCTAAACTAAGATTAAACGCTGCTAAAGAATGGTTAACAGGTACTCAAGTTGGTGCTGACAGAGTGGTAAGCGGAACATACGGAGAAGTGTTAAGTACACAAGTTGTACGTTCTAGAAAATGCCAAGAGAACGAAGCATTTTTAATTCAAACTAGTTTAAATGAGGATGTTGACACTAAAGCGTTCAAAGTATTATTAAAACGTGAAGTGTTAACAGAATTCGATAGAAATATCGTTAATAAAACTACTGTAATTACAGCTGACCGCCATTATGGTGTTTACTTACAAAATGCTAAAAAAGTTGTTAAAATTACAGTAACGGCTGAAGCATAGGACGGGTTTTTATATGAAGTTTTTAGTTAAAAATCCAATTTTCGATACGAAAACAGAAAAGACTTATCTTACTGGAGAAGTTTTTGATGTTACAGCTAAAAGATTAGAAGAAATTAAAGAAACGTTAGAACAACAAGGCGGTTTTGATTTATATCTTGAAGAATTAACAAATGAAACTACTAGTGAAGCAGAAGTAACAGAAGAATAGGAGGTTTCCTATGCTTAATGAATTAGAACTATTAACTGGAGAAAGTGACGTAAAAGTCCTTTCTCTTCTTTTGCTAAGGGCTAATAATATAGTATTAGCAGAAACTAACAGGAGAGTTTTAACTCCTGAATTAGAACGTATAGCGTTAGAAATAGCGGTAGAAATGTTCAATAAACAAGGTTGTGAGGGCGAAGCGTCAAGAACTGAAGGCGGGATAGCTATTGTTTATCGTGATGGCTTACCCTCTCATATCAAAAATACTTTATCTTCTTACAGGTTAGCGAGGTGTTCGGGTCGTGCGTTTGAAAAAGAACAGACTGAAACCTTACAAGATATTTAAATACGTAGTTAAGACTAATGATGAAGGGGTACGTTTTAAAGGATACAAAGAGAATGCATATATTATTAATGCTGAAATATATCCAGCTTCAGGACGTATTCAAGCCCAAGTATATGGTGAAAAATTAAATTATATGTTGAATATGCTAATAGAACGTACTACTGAAATAAATGAGCGTGATGGAATTTGTATCAACAGTGAAACACCTAACTATGAAGTAGTATCCATTAAAAAATATACATTTCATAAATTAGTGGAGTTAAAAAAACTTTGACTGAAATACAGAATGTAAGCAGATTGATTAATAAGATACATAGAATAGGTGGAACAGCAGGAGAACAAATTATAAAAGCTGGAGTCAGTAGGGGAACTAAAATAGTTCAATCTGAAGCTAAATTATTAGTACCAACTAATTCTGGACGAACTAGAAACAGTATAAGAACAAAGGTTGATGGTTTGAAAGGTTCTGTATACACTAACGAACCATCAGCTGTATTTGTTGAGTTCGGTACAGGTAGTGTAGGAGCTAGTAATCATGGTGGTATAAGTCCAAATGTTAGACCATCTTACAGAAATACTCCTTGGTGGTTTCATGAGAGTATGGTTGAGGGCGGTTACTTATCAGCGTATAATTTTTTCACGATAGATACGCCTGTTGGTAAGTTTTATAAGACTGAGGGACAAGCGGCACAACCTTTTATGTACCCAGCCTTAAAGAATAATAGGGCTAAAGTTTTAGCTGAAATGGAAAAGTATTTAAGTAGGAAATTGAAGGAGATAACAAAATGATTAATGTTAAACCGTTAATATATAAAGAGTTATCTAAAATAGCGACAAATGTAACAGATACATACCCTGCTGATTGGGAGACATTCCCTGTTGTAATTTATTTAGAAGAGGAGAATAAACCTCATGAATGGCTAGATAATGGAGTAGAAGAGACTACTTATTTACGTTACAAAGTCGATATTTTTGATAAGGAAAGTACTTCTAACATAGCCGTAGAAGTAGATAAAGTATTTAGTTCGTTAGGGTTGAAAAGAACAATGGCACAAGATATGCCAGACCCAAGTAATTTAAGACACAAAGTAATGAGATTTGAAGGGATATATGATCCTGACACAAATATAGTATATCAATATAGAATGGAGGGCTAATATGTTAGCAAATGGAATTAAATTAGAATACAGTGAATCAACAAGCGGTTATACTCTATTAACAGGGCTTAAAGAAGTACCTGAACTTGGGGTTGAACCTGAGAAAGTAGAGAATACAACACTAGCTGATACTGTAAAACAATATGAGTTAGGAATTGGAGACGCTGGGGAACTAGAATACAAATTCAAGTATGAAAATAAAACAGCAACATCACCATTTAGAGTATTACGCAAAGCTATGGACGCTAAAAAAGTTCTTAACTTTAAACAAACATACCCAGATGGAACAACAGTAACATTTAGTGGTCAAGTTTCAGTAAAACTTGGCGGTGGTGGTGTAAATGGTGTTATTGAATTTACACTAAAAGTTGCTTTACAGTCAGATTTAGTATTCGCAGACGCTTCAGTAGCAATGTAATAAGATAAGAAAGGAAATTAGCATAGATGACAAAGAAACCATACACAACTTGGCAAGTAGGTAAAGAGGAATATAAACTAAAATTAACAACATCAGCAGTATGTAAGCTTGAGGAGAATTTAGGGGTAAATATTGTTAAAATCTTTAATTTTAATGATGACTTCCCGTTACCTCCATTAAAAACTATGTTGTATGTATTACATGGTGCTATTACAAAATATCAACATGGGTTAAAATTTGATGATGTAATGAATATTTTTGACGATTATTTAGATGAAGGACACGATCAAATGGATTTATTAATGGAAGTATTAATTCCGTTAATGCAAGACTCGGGTTTTATTCCGAAGGAAGAGAAGAAAGCGGAAAAAGTCAAAGTTCTAAAATAATAGAGACTATGACTGAATATATCGGGGAGTTATACCCTATTGCACTAGATGTAGGGATAACTCCTACTTTATTTTGGGAATATTCAATACAAGAAATAACAGATATTATCGATAGTAGAAATCGTGTATTAGAATTTAACAGAAAAAATGAATATATCCGTGATTATTATTTAGCTAAAAGTGTTGTTGAATGGTTAGCACCTATGTTAAGTAAAGACGCTAAACCACCCGAATTATGGAATTGTGCTCCTGACTATGTTTTCGAGAAAGAAAAAGAAGAAATCGAGAAAAAACGTGTTGAGTATGAATTAGAATTACATAAGGAACGAATGAGAGAATTTGCAATGAGGTTTAATTCTCAGCGGGCTAATAATATGCTATAGTGTCTAGCAGTCGGATATCAAAGTTAAAGTCAATCAATAATGATTGGCTTTTTTATTTTACCTGAGAAAGGAGGAACAAATGGCAACATTAGAAGAATTAAAAGTCGTGATTGACGCTGAATTGAAACCATTTCAACAAAAAATGAAAGAAATGGAGAATACAGTAACTCAATCAACTAATAACGTAAAAAATAAACTTAGCGGTTTAAAAAGTATGTTTTCAGATTTAGCAAAAGTAGCCGCTTTAGGGTTTCTAGCTAAAGAGTTGTATCAATTAGGTAAATATTCAGTTCAAACAGCGTTAGAAGTTCAAGCTTCTATGAACCAAATTCAACGGCTTATGGGCGAAAGTTCTCAAGCTTTCTTAAAATGGGCTGAAAACAATGCATTAGCTTTTAATATGAGTAAGGCTGAGGCTATAAAATACGGATCAACCTATGGAAATATACTGGCTGGTTTCATTAAAAATCAAGATAAATTAGCAGGCTATACAGCTAAACTGTTAGAAACATCTTCAATCATTGCACAGGGAACAGGACGAACTATGACTGACGTTATGGAACGTATCCGAAGCGGTTTACTTGGTAATACAGAAGCTATTGAAGACTTAGGGGTAATGGTTCAAGTTAAAATGATTGAAAGTACAGAGGCGTTTAAAAAGTTTGCTAATGGTCAAAGTTGGGAACAATTAGACTTCCAAACACAGCAACAAATAAGGTTGATGGCAATTTTAGAACAAGCAACAAAACGTTATGGCGATACATTACAAGATAACGTCAACAATAGAATATCAACATTTAAAGCTTTAATGAAAGACTCAGCATTAAATATTGGTAATGCGTTTTTACCTATAATTAATGCTATTATGCCTACTTTAAATGCATTTGCTGGTGTTATTCGAACAGCAACGGCGAAGTTGGCCGAATTCATTCAATTACTATTTGATAAAAAAGTAAGTAGTACTGATGGAGTTGCAGGGGCTGTAAATAATGCTACCCAAGGGTTGCAAGGTGCAGGGAATGCGGCTGGAGATTTAGCTGATAATTTAGACGATGCTGGTGGAGGAGCTGGAAACCTAGCTGACAATGTAGGTAAAGCAGGTAAAGCCGCTAAAAAAGCAGTAAAAGAACTAAGAGGTTTAATGGGGTTTGATGAAATTAACCTATTAAATAAAAAGAATGATGACTCTGACGACAACTCTGGAGGAGGTGGCGGAGGAGGTAAAGGCGGTAAAGGAAAAGGTGCTGGCGGTAAAGATATTTTACCTGATATAGACATTTCTGACAGAGGTACAAAATATAACACTATGTTTGATGGACTTCTTGAAAAACTTAAACCTTTATTAGC
This sequence comes from Gemella haemolysans, assembly GCF_012273215.1. NCBI lineage: Bacteria > Bacillati > Bacillota > Bacilli > Caryophanales > Gemellaceae > Gemella > Gemella haemolysans. The sequence continues at coordinate 42,536 of NZ_CP050965.1, forward strand.
TTTTCTTGAGCATTTAAAAAACTTATTTAAACTTGGTTGGAAACTTACTTTCAGAGAAGAAGGTATTGATCAACTAAAAAAATCACTTATGGGCATTAAAGAGTCTCTAGAAATAATATTTGGTGATGGTTTAGTTGCACGAACGGCCGGAACGTTCTTAGAACGACTAGCATTTGCATTAGGACAAACAACAGCGGCGTTAGCTAACGTTGTGTTAGGAATAGCCGTATTTATCGCTGAAAGTCTTAACAAATCGTTGCAAGAAACTAGACTTGACATAAAAAGTTGGCTAATGCGAAGTTTCTTAGAAATGGGAGATATAGTAGGAAGTATTGGTAATATTGCCGCTGATATCTCAAACATTTTCTATGATACTATTACCAGTCAACCGTCAACAGATATTGGAGCCAATATAATTTCAACATTAACTTATGCTGGAATGGGTGTTGTTGATGTTGGATTGAAACTTGGTAGAGATTTATTAGGTGGTATTGAACGTGTAATTAGAGAAAATTCTCAACCTATCACAGATGCTTTCATTGGTATGTTAGATGCATTAAAACCTTTCTTTGAGACATTTAAAGAAGCTGTAAGAGATGCTTTTAAAATATTTAATGATGTATACGATAACCATATAAAACCGTTTATTGATAGTTTCTTTAAAGGCATATCAGAAATTGTAACGACATTAGCTAATGCATGGAATAATCATATAAACCCAGTTTTAAAAGAGTTGGGAGAAAAATTTCATGATGTATATAGAGATTATATAAAACCAGCTATGGAAAAAACAGGTGAAGCAATTGGTGTTGTTTTCGATGTTTTAAAAGATTTGTGGGAGAATGTACTTGTCCCAGTAGGAAAACTATTATCTGAATTGGCTACAGGATCTTTAGGAGAAATAGTCAAAATATTAGGAGAAACCTTGCTAGAAGCACTAAAAACTGTTTCTGAATGGTGGAAAAAACTAATGGATGTGGTAAAAGATTTTGGTGACTGGTGTAAAGAACATAAAACGACTATAGAAGCAGTTGTTGTGGCAGTCGGTAGTTTTGCAACGGCGTTGATGGTATTAAAAGGTGCTTCAGCAATAGCCGCGACATTATCAGCTCTTTCAGGTGCTAGTATATTACTATCAGGTGCATTTACGGCCTTAACAGTCGTTGAAACAATACTTACTGGGGTTACAACAGTCTTAGGTGGAGTATTTGCATTTTTAACTTCTCCGTTAACGCTTATTGCCTTAGGTATTGCGGCGATAATCACAATTGGGTATTTATTATATGCTCACTGGGATGAGATAAAAGCCTATGCTGAAGAAGTTTGGAACGCTATAAAAGATTGGGTTAATCAAGCTTGGGAAGGCATAAAAGAAGCGTGGAGTAACATTGGAGAGTGGTTCACTGAAAAATGGGAAGCTGTTAAAGCAATTTTCGAACCAGTAGGACAGTGGTTTAGCGAGAAATTCCAACAAGCGTGGGACTTTATAGTTAATATATTCAAAGATATAGGCCAATGGTTTAGTGAAAGGTGGAATGATGTTAAAAATATTTTATCTCCACTAGCTGATTGGTTTAGAGAGAAATTCCAAAATGCTTGGGATAATCTGACAAATATATTTAAAATAATAGGTCAATGGTTCAATGAAAGATGGACTGAGGTTAAAAACATTCTATCTCCTATAGGTCAATGGTTTAAAGATAAATTCCAAAGTGCTTGGGATGGTCTGACAGGTATATTTAAATCATTAGGCTCTTGGTTTGGTGCAAGATGGAACGATGTAACAAATGCACTTAGTAACGTTGCCAGTTGGTTTGGAAATACCTTCACTAGTGCATATAATGCGGTTAAAAATGCATTTAGCTCTATAGGTTCATTCTTCAGCGGTGTATGGTCTACTGTAAAAAGTATATTTGTAAATGCTGGTCAAATGGTCGGAAGTGCTGTTGGTGGAGCTTTTAAAGGGGCGGTTAATGCGGTATTAGGAACTATTGAGAGTATAGTAAATGGATTCATTAACATGATTAATGGTGTAATAGGAGTTATTAACGCTATACCGGGGGTTTCATTAGGATATATCAACGGAATTAGCTTACCAAGGCTTGCTCGTGGTGGTATTGTTGATAGCCCAACCATTGCAATGATTGGGGAAGCTGGTAAAGAAGCGGTTGTACCTCTTGAAAACACTGGTTTCTTACAAACAATGGGACGTGTTGTAAGTAGTGCTGTTGCTGATGTAATTGGAAATAACCAACCAACCTCAGGCGGTTTAACTGGTGATATCGTGATCCAGTTAGGTGGCACTGAGTACGCTAGATTTACAATTGATGAAATCAATAAAGAACAGGAAAGAGTAGGTCAAACTCTTATAAAAATTTAGGAGGAACAATATGGCAAAGTTAATTATTAATGGAGTAACAATTGTTACTCCTAAATCATTTCAAGTATCTATTCAAGATATCGATGGAGAAACAGGACGAGATGCTAACGGTAATATGGTTAGAGATAGAGTCACAACTAAACGAAAATTAGAGTGTGAATGGGGTTTTTTAACTCAATCTGAAATGAGTACCTTATTAAGTAGTGTTACAAGTGAATTCTTCTCAGTTTCCTACCCTGACCCTATCATAGGTCAAACAACAAAAACATTTTACGTTGGGGATAGGAGTTCTCCAGCTTATAGTTTTAGTGAAAAATTCAAACCATGGAGCGGTTTAAAAATGAATTTCATAGAAAGGTAGGTTAATATGTTTAACAACAATACAAGCTATCAAGAAGCAATAAATGCACCCTCAAGACGAATTACTGGGAACGTAACAATAAAAGGTCAGAAATTATCTGATGATATTTCATCGATAGATTATGTTAGTTCAATCTCAGGTAATACACTTACTATTGGTGCTACAAATGCTTCAACAGTAGATATTAAATTCAAGAGATTAATAGAAGGGCTAGAAGAAAAAGAACTTATAAGGGTTTCATTTTCTGTTCAAACATCTAGTGGAATTGTCGAGAGACAAATTGGAGAGTTCTTCTTAACTGAAATAAAACTTGATAGAAACAACAAAACAACAACGTTAAAGGCCATTGATAAGATGGCTTTTTTAAATGATAAATACACTTCTACTTTACTTTATCCAACCTTAGGAAGGAATATAGTTCAGGAAATAGCTAATAGCTGTAATCTGAGGGTTAATAATAATCTTAATATAACAAGCTTACCTAGTTTTAGTAAAAAGTTAGAAAAAGTTACTTATAGAGAAATGTTAGGTTACTTAGCACAGACAGTAGGAGCTTTTGTAATTTTTAATAATAATGGTGAATTAGAGTTTAGAAAATTAAATAGAACTCAAAAACAAATCTCAAAAGGTTCTTACCTTTTAAAAGGTTTGGAAGTGGATGAGGTAGAATACAGAATTAACGGTATTTCTATCAGTTTAAATAACCAAGAGAAAACAATATTAGCTGTTGGAAGCCCGTTAGGTACACAGGTTAAACTTACTAACCCGTTAATGACTCAAGGGTGGTTAAATTCTATCTTCTCAGAGTATTCAAGATTAAGATTTAACCCTTTTAAATTAAATTGGCGTGGTGATCCGTTTGTTGAAGTGGGTGATTGGGTTTCTATAGAAATAGCTAACGGCTCTTATCGTGCTTTTCCTATATTAGAGTTAAAACTATCTTATAGCGGTGGTTTAAAGTCTACTATAGGGGCTAATGTTAAGGGGACTACAACTTCAACAACAGAATATAAAGGAACAGTTGAACGTCAAATTGAGTTTATTAATGCTCGATTAGGTGCTTCAGGTAATTATGTTTATGCTGATACCGTTGAACCAACTAATCCGAAAGATGGTGATACATGGTTTAAGCCCAACGGAGCATTCACAGACTTATATATTTATGAAAATAATCAGTGGGTTTTAAAGACATCAACTGGGAATATTGAGGGTTTAATAACTAAAATTACAGACTCAAGTGTTTCAACTCAAAACTTAGCTACCGCAATAGCAAAAATCATAGAACTTGACGCCGCTAGAATAACAACAGGTAGTCTTTCCTTTGAACAATTAAACAGTAGTGCTGTTAGTGAAATAAGAAAGGGTATGGTTAGTGAAACAAAATTTAATAGTTTTGTAAATGATTCTAACGGTTTAAGGCAACAAATGAGTTCTGAGATTGAAAGGGTTGTTGAAAGTAAAAAATCGACACTTAAAGGACAAGATGGAAAAAGTAGTTATATTCATAAGAAATATACTAACGATGTACTTGCAGGCCCAATGACTGATAATAGTAATTCATTATATATAGGAATTTATACAGGTGATAAAGCAGTAGCACCAACTAATATGAGTGAATATGAATGGACTAGAGTAAGAGGATATAACGGCGTTAATAGTTACATTCATAGAAAATATAGCGACAATTCAAACGGAGCTAATATGAGTGATGACTCTAATCTAAAATATATAGGTATTTACACTGGGGCTAGTGCGACACCTCCAACAACTCCAACCTCATATACTTGGAGTAAGATAAAAGGTGAAGATGGTCGCCAAGGAGTACCGGGAGTTAGAGGTGCTGATGGTAGAACTAGCTATTTACACACCGCATACGCTAATTCACCTACAGGAGATGTTGATTTTAGTACTACTAATAGCAACGGTAAAGAGTACATAGGAACTTACAGTGATTTTGAACTTGCTGATAGCAATGATTACCGCCGTTATAAGTGGGTCAAAATTAAAGGTGAAAATGGTCAAAATGGTAGAGATGGTAGAGATGGACAGGACGGTAAGTCAATTAATATAAATTGGTTGCCTAATTCTAATTTTTCTTCGGCATTTAATAAATGGGAAGATGTGTTAACTAATAGCGGTTTAAATTCTAGTTTTGAGCATGCAAAAACGCATTTTGGAAGAGGGTTGCACATTTGGGGTACTGCTAATGCTGACTATAAAGGTCTCAAAAGTTTCCAATTTAAATTAGAAGCTAAAAAGGGTGATAAGTTAACTTTATCAATGGACTTGGGTAAAGACGCTTTAACACAAAATGCACCGTTAAAAGTAGGTTTACAGTATTTCGATAAAAATAGCTTAGTGCCTCCTGTTAAGGAAGAGCAAATTATAGATTTAGCGACGGAGAATTTTAAAATAAAAAAATATAAACGCATTTCTCGAACGTTCACAGCTAAAACAGATATTGATGAGTGTATAGTAATGTTACATGCGCCCACTAGACAACTTATTAATTTTTATATTGACAACATAAAATTAGAAATAAGTGAAGTTGCGACAGAATGGACACCAGCATATGAAGACTTACAAGGTCACACGCTAACAGCTAATCTATGGTTTAGTGGAAATTACATCAATAATGTAACTAAAAACGTTAGATTAAACCTAGTGTTATTTTATGACGGTAAAGAGGTTAATGACTTTACTACAAATGTAAGATATACAAGCGGTGTAAATAGTAGTTGGCTTACTCAAGATAATCTTAGAACACTCAGAGATGGAACTATAGATTATGGCTTTTGGGGTGATGGTGAGAAGAATGGAGAAACCTTATCCGCAATAGCAACGGTAAATTATAAAGGTTTAGAAATTGTTTCTACCGCAAGGTTAGATAACGTACCAAATGTTGAAGATGTTAAAGAAACGATTAAGAAATTCAAAACTTTTGAAAGTACCTTAGATAGTTTCAAATCTGTTATTGGAGAAATTAAAGGTAAAGAGATTAAAACTATAGTTAAAGCACCAAATTTATGTACTGAAGATTTTTCTAACAATAAAACTAAATCAGGTAATGATTTATACTTTAACGTTTCGCCAAACCTTAAGGCTAACACCAAGTATACTATTATATTAGATGTTTCATTTAAAAAAAATGATGTTCATCAGCGAACTAAAGTGTACGGAGCTAAAAGCGGGGGTGGTGAACAATGGTTAAAAGATGGTCGGAATGTTTGGGTGGTCGATTATGCGACAGAACAAAACAGAGTCAACATTTATCCTTTAGGGGAATTTTCACAAGTGAATAACGTTGAAATATATGAGGGAGACTATAGAGAATTCATAGAACAAAATAATCGTTTCACATCGTTGGGATCAGCAACTAACCAAACTAGTTTTTACTCTTATAAAATAAATCATAATATAACAGGTGCAAAAGGTAAATTTTTCTTAGTGCGATTTGACTTAGCAAGTTTACCATCTGATAAATGGTTTTCAAGTGGTGACGACGGTATTCTTGCACTTTATTCATTTGGAACTAAACAGTTTACAGAAGAGTTAAAACTAAAAGATAACGAGTATATTTTTAAAGAACTTTTTAACGATAATTTTTATATTTTCCATAATACAAATTCATTAAAAATAACCAACGTGAGACTTTACGAAGTACGTTTTGGTGTAACTCTAGCTACTCAAAACTCGTTAATAGATATTAGTAGTATGATTGACCAAACTAAAGACTCCGTTACACTTAGTGCTAGAAAAGAAATTGAAAGTAAATTAACTAATTATCCAACTAATGCATACCTTTCAAACAATTATGCTAATAAACGAGACCTTGAAAGTCTAGTTACAAAATCAGAACTAAAAGTCTTATCAGACAGGATAGAAAGTTCTGTTAATACTGGTAATTTCGGTACTACACTTTCCCAAAATGCTTATTATGTAAGAGTTGCATGGAACGGAATTTCAAATTATGTTCAATTTGAAGATGGAGGATTGAACTTTTATGAAGGTTCTAACACACAAAATAATTTGCGTGCAAGGATAGATGATGGAAATTATACGTTTTGGCGTGACGGATATGAATTAGGAAACATGGGAACAGGATATTACAAACTAGATCGTAATAAAAAAGGTATACAATTTCACCTTGAGTATGATGGATGGTTCATGGGTTGGGCTTATAAGCAAAAAAGGACAGATAACCATTACACTTGGAAATGGTACTATACTTCCGGTTCGGTTGGTGATACATACGCTGATACATTAAATGCAGGTTGTAATACTAATTTTAGGTGGAATGAAATATGGTACTTTAAAACAAGGACTTCTTGGTTCAACATTATGGATGGACTAGACGGGACTATTTCAGTTGTTTCAAACATAGAAAACACTGGAGACGGTGGAATTCGCTGGTGGACTAGAAACTTAACATTTAAAAACGGAATACTAATTGGAGGATAAAAGGATGAATGAACCTATTGAATTAAAATTTACAAATGCAAAAAATGATATTACAAAATTTATTGAGATTACTGGAAATGAAAACGGCGTGCCTCCATTTGTAATGGTTGGGATTTTATCTCAAATTTTAACTGAGTGGCAACGACGCGAACTTATTCAGTTAACGGACGCAATAAGTAGACCAAAAGGAGAAGAAGAAAATGTTTAAACTAGCTTGGAAAAATGGATTTGAACTTGGTGTAGACAACCCAAAAACAAGGGTTCAAATTACAAATGAAGATATGTCGATTATTATCACTAAAAATTTAGATGGTGATTTATCAAAGCATTCTGATTATGATTTAGTTAATTTAGTGTTAGAGAAATTTTATCAAGATACATTCCCTAATCGTGCTGAGAATGAACGATTTAATAAAGTTGATGAAAAACTTAAAGTACTAGACACTAAATTGGCTGAAATGGATAAGATGAAAAAAGAACTTGAAATAACACAAGGTTCTTTAATGGATTTAATAACACAAATGAGCGGAAGTTTGGAGGCTGAACACCATGAAGATAATTCACAACCTAAAAATACAAGTGAAGGAGGTGACAGTAATGATGGCAATGCTATTCGCAATTAATATAGCAAAAGGGAAACGTACGTTTGCACAAGTACCTAAATTCCTTAAAGATAAAGTCAGAGAATGCTTAATCGATATGGATTTAGAACATCTAGCTAAAGAGGGGGCTTAAAGCCCTCTTTTATTTTGCAAAGAAAGGAGTTTAATTAATGGAAATTACATTACCAGAGTTAGCTGAACGATATTACCATTTAACGAAAGATGTTTACATGCATGCTTTTACATTAATGATAGTGCTAGATGTGTTGACTGGTGTAGCAAAGGCTTTTGTATCAAGGACACTTAATTCAACTATTAATAGAAGAGGTTTAATTCAACATATAACTGTATGGGTTATGTGTATTACTGTATATCCTTATGTATTATATTTAGGTTTTAATGAGGCAGGGACAGCATTTTTACTATTCTTCACACTGAGTTATTGCTTATCGCTAATAGAAAATCTAAGTGTTTTAGGTGTGCCGTTTCCAACTGGTATTAAGAAACGATTAGAAAAGTTAAGAGACGAACTTGACGGAAAGAAGGAATAATAGATGAAAAAATTAATTAAATTAGATTTTAACAACACTACAAGGGAACGTAAGACTGAGGATAGCTATTCAGAACTTTATTCTTATGACAAAAATAACGGATCATTTGAGTTTGAGATATTAAACGACACACTTACGACTGAAAAAGTTATAGCTTTGTTTAAATTTACAGAAAGTAATAAAGTATGGAAGACTACTGGAACGGTAGAAGGAAATAAAGTACATGTGACTTTTGATACTACTTTAATTACTCAAAATGAAACGGTAATTTGTTACTTATATTTCGATGAAGAACAAAGAACATCTGACACATTCAGATTTAAGTTTAAAGTAAAAGTATCTGAAATTCATAAAATGAGTCGATATGAAGTTAAAGAAAGATTTATCAACAACACAGTTATTGTCGATAGATTAGACGTTGTGACAAAAGAAGAACTAAAAGAAGCGTTAAAAAATGTTGGTGGAATAGCAACAGAAGGACTATTAACAGAGGTTAAGGCTGAAGAATTGTATGCTAAAAAGTCAGAAGCAGTAGATAATACTAATTTTGAGTTAGTTAAGAACAGATTACTAGCGTTAGAACTTAAGACTGATAAGGATACGGTATATGACGATAGCGAAGTTAAAGAAAGACTTACAACGCTTGAGAATAAACCTCCTGTAGACCTATCTGGATACGCCACTAAAGAAGAACTAAGAAATGTTAGTGGTGGTCAACCATTAGCTGACAACCTTGTGACTAAAGAGGAGCTAGAGAACAAACATTACATTTCTGATATAAGCAATTTGGCTACTAAAGAGGAGTTGCAAGAGGTTAGGAACAGTCAACCAACAGTTGACACTTCAAACCTTGTTACTAGGGATGAATTAACAGCTAAGAATTTCTTAACAGAACATCAATCACTGGATAATCTAGTTACTAAGCAAGAATTAGAAGAGAAACAATATCTAACGGCACATCAAGATTTATCAGAGTACGCTAAGAAGTCAGAATTATACAACGATACACCGCTTAAAGAACGTGTCACGGCACTTGAGAGCAAAGCTATCGAGGGTGGAGCATATGACGATAGCGATTTAAGAAATCGTGTTGTAACGTTGGAAAGCAAAGAAGATAAAGATACTAAATATGATGATACAGAAGTAAAACACAGACTTACAGAACTTGAGAATAAGCCTGCGGTTGATACTTCTGTTTTTGTTACTGAAGAAAAGTTAAATAGTAAAGGATATCTTACTCAACATCAATCTTTAGAAAATGTAGTAACTAAGGAAGAGTTAGAAAGCAAAGGTTATTTAACTTTACATCAAGATATTAGTAATTTAGCAACAAAAGAAGAGTTAGCTAATACGGTGACTAAGGAAGAATTAAACAATAAACATTATGTGACTGAAGAAGAATTAAATAACAAAGCATATCTAACTTCACATCAAGATTTATCAAACTATGCCTTAAAATCAGAAATACCGCAACCATACAACGACAGTACACTAAATGAACGTGTTACAGCGTTAGAAAGTAAAGCAATTGAGGGCGGTGCATATGATGACTCAGATTTAAGAAATAGAGTAGTAGCTCTAGAAGGTAAGGAAGATAAGGACACTAAATATGATGACACAGATTTAAGAAATCGTGTTACTAATTTAGAGAATAAACCACCTATAGATACTTCAGAATTTGTGACTAAAGATGAACTAACTAACAAAGGATATCTTACAACACATCAAAGTTTAGATCACGTGGTAACTAAAGATGAATTAGCTAGTAAGAATTACATCTCAGATATCTCAAATTTAGTTACTAAAGATGAACTAGCAAGCAAGAACTACTTAACTGAACATCAACCATTAACAGAAGTTAATAATAGATTAGATGTGTTGGAAGCTAAGCAAGACAAAGATACAGTTTATAATGACAGTGAGTTAAGACAGCGTGTAACTAATCTTGAAAATAAATCTAATGTGGACTTAACAAACTATGTTACTAGTGAACAATTAGAGAATAAGCACTATTTAACTCAACATCAATCATTAGAAGAGTACGCTAAGAAGTCAGAATTATACAATGATACTGATATTAAACAACGTTTAACAACGTTAGAGAGTAAACCTAACATTGACACATCAAACTTTATCACTAATGAACAGTTAGAAGCTAAGCATTACTTAACGGAACATCAAACCTTAACACACCTTGCAACAACTAGCGATTTAGAAGCATTGAGAAATGTTGCCGTTAGTAAGTCAGAGTTAAGTAAAAAAGTTGATGCGACTGAGTATAATTCTTTCAAAGATAGTGTTGTTACAAAAACTGAACTTACTGAGAAAGGATATTTAACAGAACATCAGAATTTAGATGGATATGCTAAAAAGTCAGAATTAGAAACTTTAAATCAAACATTGTCTCTTACAAATGGAGTGTTAAGCATTAGTGGTGGGAATAGCGTTGCACTACCTGCTAGTCAATATGAAATCCACGGAACTGGAATGCCGAACGGTGTAGTAGAAGCTGAAATTGGTACAACGTATATTGACAAAAACAAAACTAACGGAGCATTCAAATGGATTAAGACTACTAACGGCGGAAATCAGGGGTGGGAAGTGTTAACTGGAGATACTGGTTGGCGAACACTTAACTCAACTTCAAAATTAACTGTTGAGGGTAGAACTTCAACGATTAAAATAAGACGTGTTAACAACTTAGTGACTTACAATTTTGGAGGGCTTCAATGGGGCTGGTTTGGAATAGTCAGACGTGGTGGAGCAGGATACGTAGAACATAAAAGTAGTGGTGAAAGAGGAACTAAAGTATTACCTGTCGACGGAATACCTTCAGGCTTCAGAAGTGAAGCGTCATTAGTTGGTGGTACGTACGACGATAAAGGAAGACCTTACGGTGTTTGGTATTTAGGTGGAGTAAATGACTCAAATTACATTCAATTCACATTTAACGACCCTATTCCAACAGATAGAGATATTAGAGATATAAGAGTGAGTGCAGTATCTTATTTAACATCCGAACCATGGCCTACACAATTACCATAAAGGAGGACAAAACAATGGAACAATTACAACCTATTTTATTAACACTTATCGTGTTCGGACTTAACCTATTAGGTAAGTTTTTAAAAGAGTGGAAACCGTTTCCGACAGAACTTATCCCTCAAGTATTAGGAGTACTTGGGGGCTTATAGGTTGGGCGGTATTTAAAGATACTAACGCAGTACTTTTAGGACTTGCAAGTGTAGGAACACATCAAGTGGTTAAGCAAAGTAGAAATAATAACAATACGGAGGATAAATAACATGACAGAAATTTATAGCGATTATTTTCAAAACGGAGTATTTTTTACTCCACCTAAAAACGATATACTAGGAATAGTAATACATAATGATGGGGGTTCGCTATCAGCTAGACAATATGACGGATTCTTAGTCGATAGAGTGAACAATGGAACTCTTGACAGAGGGTTCGCAGCGTACTATGTAGATAGAAACGACGTGTATGTATTCCAACCATCTAACCATCAAGAGTGGCACACGGCTAACCCTTACGGAAATGGTAATTTTATCGGGTTTGAAGTTTGTCAATCAATGTCAGCAAGTGATAGTGAATTTATAGCTAATGAAGATGCTACACTATTACTAGCAGGTCAAGTACTTCAAAGCTATGGCTTACCTATCAACGAAGACACAGTTAAATTACACCACGAATTTAGTGCGACTTCTTGCCCTCATAGAAGTATGGAATTACACGGAAATGGTGGAGCTTACAACGGAGCAGGAACTGAAGCGTGTAGACAATATTTCATCAATCGAATTAAGCAATTATTAGCTGGAGACGTAACTGAACCACCAGTTGTAGAGAAAAGCATTTTAGATGAAGACGTAGAACTAGCTAAGCGTGATGAACCTTATTACGAAGCAACAGTAAGCATTGATTATGTGTTAGAAAGCCAACCAACAGAAGATAGTGAGGATAAAGAATTTGTCCCAGCTGGAACTAGAGTACGTGTGTACGAGAAAAAAGGCGGTTGGAGTAGAGTAAATTACAAGGATAGCGATCAATGGATTGAAGATAAGTACTTAACAGAAGTTACAGTATTTTAATGATTTTAGCCCTTACTTAAAAGTAGGGGCTTATTTTTTATGTATTTTTTAAAAAAAGTTTTAAATATCTCTTGACTTTATACCTTATATAAGGTATAATTAATAATGTAAAGGAGGTGAGGTAGTGAGTAACAGAAGAAATAAAAAAACAGACTCTCACAAAGACAAGATGTTGGTACTAGCAACAGTGTTAGCTATCCTCGAAATAGTAAACACAATTCTTGAAATCTTTGTAAAAGTCTGTAAATAGACCCTTAGGGAACGGAGCTTATAAAAGCTCCTAGTACCTAAATGTTATTCACATTATATCATGAAAAAAGAAAAAATACAAACTATGATTATAATATTAGGTATATTTGCCGTGATAATTTCAATTATCTTAAAACTTATTTAGGAGGTTTTACAATGATAGATCAAGCGATTAAACAAATAGAAGAATTATTCAACAGTGATTTAACTGATTATAGAATTTCAAAAGATACAGGATTGACACTAAGTGTTATTCAAAATTACCGCAGTGGTAAGTACGAGTTAGAAAATATGAGTTTTAAAGTAGCAAAAAAATTAATCAGATATGCGGAGGAATTAAAAATGAGAAATTATGATAAAATGATGGTAGTGGTAAATGAATTAGTATTAGAAGATGGAGCAACAGTGACTTACTGGACTGAGGATAAACCTAATGATTGTACATGTTGCTATTCAGTAGAAGAGCTAAAAGCACATTTAGGAAATATGGAAGAAGATGACTATGAGAAATTAATATTCCAGGTTGATAATGGTGATGATTGTGACAAATCATATCAATTCTACATGAGTGAATACAAAGCAGTTTTAGATCGTGACGAAATTACACTATCTTTCTTACACAACACTAGATAAATTTTAAGCCCCAAAATAAGGGGCTTTTTTTAAAAAAAATTTCAGTCAAACTTTGATTATCGGAAAATCGTATGTTAAAATATAGTCAGTTGGTATTACAACCTAAACTTTCTTTTAATACTAAAGTTTTTCAAGACGGGACGCTATTTCTCCTTGTAATATTTATTTGGTTAATGCGATGTATCATAGTAACAAAATAGCGTCCGCAGTCGGTTTTCCTTCCATAAAACAAAATAGCAAACATTTTTCAACCTCCTAATGGGGGTTGTTTTTTTATGGGGAAAAAAAGGGGAAAAAGCTTCTGAATACTTGTTTTTTTCTTTTAAACCTCAAATATACACAGGTGCTTTTTAAAACACCTGAAATATGCTATAATATACTGATAAATATACATTTTATACTTGAAATATATTTTTTTACACCTCAAATTTAGAGAAACATCTATATGAGAGAAATATAGTAAAAATTATCGGTTATGATAGGGGGAATAGGGATGGAATTAAAAAGATTAGATGAAACTAAAGTATTAAAGGATCCAGTGCATAGTTATATTCATATCCATTATGAGGTAATTTGGAATTGTCTTGATAGCAAGGAGTTCCAAAGATTACGTCGTATTAGACAATTAGGGGGAGATTTTCAAGTTTATCCAACAGCAGAACATTCAAGATTTTCTCACTCGTTAGGGGTGTATGAGATTGTTAGAAGGATGGTAACTGAGATAAAGTCTTTATGTGTTGAGTTAACTGAATATGAAAAAGTGTGCGTGATGCTTGCTGGGTTGCTACATGACGTAGGACACGGCCCGTTTTCTCATGCTTTTGAACATGTAACTAATCATAGTCACGAGGAATATACCGCAAAAATTATATTGGGGAATACAGAATTAAATTCTATTTTACGAGCTGTATCTAGAAAATTGCCTGAAGATATCGTTTCTATTATCCAACATACTCATGAAAATGATATATTAAACCAAATTGTTTCTGGGCAACTCGATGCAGATAGAATGGATTATCTACTACGTGATTCTTACTTTACAGCTACGAGTTATGGACAATTTGACTTAGAAAGAATATTGCGTACGATGCGTGTTAGAAAAACAAGTGAAGGTAGGAAGGTGATTGTAGTAAAACATACAGGTATCCATAGTGTAGAAGACTATATTATGGCGAGGTACCAAATGTACTGGCAAGTTTACTATCACCCTGTAGCTAGAAGTTATGAAGCAGTGTTTATTCAACTATTTAATAGATTAAAAGATATTTTTAAAGACAATAAAGATTATTTTGAAGATATGAAGGTGCTAATTCCATTTTTAGAAAAAGCCGAAGTTAGAGAAGAGGAGTATTTCAGATTAGATGAGAATTCATTATTATACTGTTGTGCTCTTATTCAAGATAAAGCTGATGCGATAGCTGCAGACTTAGCGAAGAGATTGCAAAATAGAAAACTTTTCGAGTATGTAGATTATAATGAAGAGAATTTAGCTCAAATTCAAAATATGCTACGTGATAATGGATATGATGAACAATATTATTTAAGAATAGAGAATGTGGAAGCGAGTGTCTATAGTCCATATAAAGGTAGAAAAATTTTAATTGAGAAATTAGATGGACAGATAGTTGCTCTTGAAAAAGCTAGCACAATCGTTGAATCTATCACAAAAGGTCAGACTAAAAAAGAGGGGACTATATTTTTCCCTAGATAAAATAAAATTTTAAGGTAATGTAGAAGTGTTTGGAAAGAGAAATGTGCTCTTTTGATAAGAAATACTTCTATGTTACCTTGTTTTATTATTGGATTTAAAGAGTATAATTTTAAATTTTTATAATAATTGTCAGAAAATAAAATATTTTTAACTTACTATTGATTTTAGTTTTCGGAAATGTTATAATCGTAATTACATTATAAAAAACAAAAATAAATTAACAACAAAGGAGAGATGTAAAATGTTTGAATTAGCAAATGTAGCGAGACCAGGGGTAAGTGAATATATTTCAGGAAGTGGGGCATTATCTGCACTTGATAATAGATTAGAAGGGTTTAAAACTCCTTTGATTGTTACTGGAGAAAAATCTTACGCGGCGTTTACGAAGTTTTATAAAGGAAATAGAGAATTTAGAGTAGCGAAATATGATGGATCGGCATCTTTTGAGGATATGCAACGTATTGCAGATGAATTTGGTGAAGGTGTTGACGTAGTTCTTGGAGTAGGTGGAGGTCGTGTTATCGACACTGCCAAAGGTGTAGCACAAAACTTAAACGTTGAGTACATGACAGTACCGACGGTAATCGCAACTTGTGCACCTTATGCACCTGTAGCTGCGGTTTATCACCCAGACCACACATTTAGAGAAGTTGCATACTTTAAACGTACTGCATATGCTTGTGTGGCAGACTTAGATTTATTATTAGAATCACCAAAAGAATATTTCGTAGCAGGTATCGGTGATACTTTAGCAAAATGGTATGAAGCAGTAGTTTTAGTTGAAAGAAATAATAAATTTAACGATCCTTTTGTAAGAATGGGATTAGAAGCAGCTAAAATCACTCGTGATGTGCTTTTACGTGATGCTAATGGTGCATTAGAAGCTATGGAGAAAGGTGAAGTAACAGAAAGTTTCAAAAATGCTGTAGACACAGTATTTGCAATCTCAGGATGTGTTGGATGCTTCGGTGTTCACTATGGACGTATGGCAGGAGCTCATGCAGTGCACAATGGTATGAGTTTAGTTAAAGAAACACACTCTGTGTTACATGGTACAAAAGTATCTTATGGTATCTTAGTTCAATTACTTGCTGAAGGTAAGAGAGAAGAAGTTGAGAAACTTGTTCCATTCTATAAAGACAATAACTTAGCTTACAACTTAGCTTGTGTTAATGTAACTGAAGATGTAGAAGAAAAAATGAAGAAAATTGCAGAATTTGCAGCTAGTGAAAAAGAAACATTTAAACTTGCAGTTGATGTTTGTACTCCAGAAGTTGTATTTAATGCGATGAAAGAATTAGAAGAATTAACAAAATAATAAAATAGTAAAAGACCTCGGATAAGTTAATCTGAGGTCTTAATTTTTGTGTTTTATAAGTTGTTTTTTAATACTGGTACTAGCATAGCGTTGCTAATGTTTTGTGCAGTATCGTCTTGAAGTAGATAATTAACGATTTCGTAACCGAATAGAATTGCGACAGCTGGGCCTTGGGCAGTAATTACATTTTTATCAACGATTACCGCTTTTTCGTTATTGTATGTTTTGCAGTTTATTTCTTTATCGAATCCTGGATAAGAAGTTACTTCTTTATCTTCTAGTATACCCGCTTTGCTTAAAACGATAGGTGCGGCACAGATAGCTGCAACAAGTTTTCCGTTGTTATACATTTCTTGATAAAATTCAATTATTTTATCGTTGTCGCGAAGTAGTGTGCTTCCAGGCATTCCACCAGGGATTACTATAGCATCATAGTCAAGGATGTTGTCGATATCGTTAATTTTTTTATCTACTATTATTTTCACATCGTGTGAGCTTGTTATGTGATCTTCGTTGTTGGCAGAAATTAGATCAACATGAATATTAGCACGGCGTAATATATCGAGAGGTGCGATAAATTCTAATTCCTCACTTCCGTTTTCAACGAATAAAGCAACTTTTTTAGTCATAAAAAATCCTCCTAATGGTATTGTATGTAGTTATAGAAAAGGTATTTTGCAAGTTTATATTTTCTCTCCTTACTATTTTTGTGTAGCTTGCGACACCTCCATATCTTTTGTTGTACAAAAGGATATTCCGGTTAAGAAATAAGCCTGTAGTCTTATTTCTTCGCAGTAAAACACTATTGTGTTTTACTTTAGCTACTATAAAATAGTAAGGGGAATAAAAAACTAATTGGATACAATAAGAGTACAGAAAAAATACATATAAGAGAGTGTTTCTTCTATATCGTATATCATTTCTTATTAGTTTTATTTTATTGTATTTATAAAGAAAAATCAACCACCTACGGAAGATGGTTGATTAAGTTTAAACTCATTGTTAATTATTTAGAAATTTCTAGAACTCCGTATCCAGTGTCACGGCGTTTGTATACTACTGAAATTTCGTTTGTATTGCTGTCTAAGAATGCGAAGAAATCGTGTCCTAGAAGTTCCATTTGGAATACAGCTTCTTCTCTTGTCATTGGTTCTACTTTAAGTTGTTTAACTTTACCGAAATCTAATGTAGTTTCTTCAGCTTCTTCTAACTCGTTAGTAAGAAGATTTTCTTCAACAAATCCTTTTTCGCGTCCTTTTCTATTGATTTTAGTTTTGTGTTTTCTCATTTGACGTTCAAGTTTGTCTACAACTAAATCAACAGCTGCGTATAAATCTTCGTTAGTTTCTTCTGCACGAAGTGTTACACCTTTAAGTGGCACAGTGATTTCAATTTTTTTCTTATTATTTTTGTATACTTTAGCATTAGCATAAACGTTTGCTTCTAAACTGTCAGCAAAGTATTTTTCTAATTTAGAAACTTTGTTTTCAACATACTCTCTAATTGCTTGAGTAATCTCTAAATTTTCTCCTCGTACTTGATATCTTAACATTTTAAAGCACTCCTTTCATAAAGTAGCCTAGCTACTTTATAGGGGGTTCCCCCTCTTTTTATAGTTTTATTATACCACTTTTTGATAACGTTAGCAATATAGTTTGCATAAAAATGTCGCTTTTATAAAATGGATATTTATTTTGCTTTATAAATATATTTTTGTTAAAATAAAATTAAATATAGCAAACATAGAAGTTAGAAAGAATTGTAAAAGCTTAAGATGTTAACTAAATGAGTAAAAATAATCTGAAAATTTAATAAATATTTACAGATAAGGAGGGGAGAAATAATGTTTTTTAGGGAGTACTGTGAATTTATAGAAGCACTTTATATAATTTATTATTCAAAAATGGATGACTATGAGAAAAAAATTAATTATAGAAGAATCAAAGACAGTTATGATAGTTTTGGGAAAAGAAACGATGATTTTGAAGAAATTTATGATGAGATAATTACAGGAGCAGTCTATACTTTGAAAGAAAGTGATTTAACTTTTTTGAAGAAGTACGATGGGCTGCTTTTGTCTATTTCTAGATTACTCAATTTAAAAATTAAATTACACTGTTTAGATAATTGTCCGTATATCCAAAAGTTGTATTCAGTTGAGTTGGTCGGAGATAAATATCATTGTCTACAATGTGATAATAGAGATCAAAATTTATTTTTTAGTTTTGAAAATAATAATCTAAAGACTACATATTGTAGGAGATGTATTTCTTTTGGAAGAAGTGATGATAATTTTATAAAATTTCATGTTAATATTCCAGTATCAAAAATTGAGGCACCTAAACGACCAAGTGTAAAGCTGAGTGATATTCAGGAACTAGCGAGTATAGGATTGGTAGAGAATACTAGAAAAGATTTAAGTACACTAGTTTGGGCTGTTTGTGGAGCGGGAAAGACAGAAATAGTTTACGAGGTGATTTATCAAGCGATCCTAGAAAATAAAACTATTTGTTTAGCTATTCCAAGGAGAGATGTAGTTAAAGAATTATTTGAAAGATTTTCTCGCGATTTTAGTGGTTATCCTATAAACGTCTTACACGGAGAAGAGAAGGTACTAGAAGAATCTAATTTTTATATAATGACTACTCACCAACTTGTGAAATACTACAATTATTTTGATATAGTGATAATTGATGAGGTAGATGCTTTTCCGTATTCTGGAGATGAATGTTTAGAAAATGGTGCGAAAACAAGTTTAAAAAATAATGGAGTACTTGTGTTTTTATCAGCTACACCATCAAATAGAATTAAGGCTAGTGTCGATGAAATTATTAAAATACCTATAAGATATCATAGATATTTGTTGCCTGTTCCGAAAATTAAAATTGAAAAGACAGAGGTGTTTGATTTTACGAAGAAATCCAAATTTATAGAGAAATTTATAAAAGGCAGGTTAGCTAAAAACAGACGAATTTTAATATTTGTCCCTGAAATAAAAATGTGTGAGACGGCAGTACTTTATCTTAGAAATATTTTTCCAGATGATATTATTATAGATTTTGTGTATAGTGAAGATAAAAATAGAAGCGAGAAGATTAGGAAGTTTTATGATAGGAAAATAGATATTTTTGTAACTACTACTATATTAGAACGCGGTGTGACTTTTGATTATTTAGATGTGATAATTTTTGATGCAAAACATATAAATTTCACAAAGTCAGCATTAATCCAAATTTCTGGGAGAGTAGGAAGAAAGGATTATGATAATAGTGGGGATATAGTATTTTTATCAGATAAAATTAGCGGGGAGATGAAATCGGCGATTAAGGAAATAGAATACATGAATAACCTGGCTAAATATAGAAAGTTAAATAGGCGGTAGAATATGAATTGTAGTTTTTGTGGATCGGAAATTAGGAGTAAGTTAGGTTTCGATACAATTTTCAAAACAAGAGAAAAATTTCAACTGTGTGCTGAATGTAAGGAACATCTTGATATAAATGTGTTAGAAGTAGGAGAATACACGCTCTATTATTTCTCTGATTATGAGTTTGTCAAAGATGATATTTATTCGATAAAATATTTTGGAGATGTAGCGTGTGCGCTGAAGTTTAAAAATTTGTTTAAACAATTTCTATCTTTAAATAAGTTTGATTTGATAACGATTGTACCTGCTAATGAGATTCGGGAGATTATACGTGGATTTGATCATATTGAACAGCTATGCAAAATGTGCGACATTAATTTTGAGAAGATACTAGGCTGTGAATATAGAGAAAAACAGGCGAAACTTCATAAAGAGAGAGGGGAGAATAAATACTATATTCTACCTAATGGACAAAATTTGGGAACTGTTAGAAGTATGTTGATTATTGATGATATATTTACAAGTGGTAATACCTTACTAGGTTGTGCTAAAACTATAAGAGAACTTTATCCAAAGATAAATATAAGTTTTTTAACGTTATCGAAAGTAATATAATAATAATCTGAGTATTTTTTACTTAACAACTTAGATATTTGTGGTATAATGTTAAAGTTGATTTTAAATGTTGTCTTAGAAAGGTTGGGAGTGACTCAAAAATCGTGATTTCGTAGAAATCGATTTTGTCGAGTCACCCCCGCAAAGTTTATTAGATATCTAAAAAGCTCTTATAAAGCGCATTTAGATATCAATAAACCACTGCGTCTATGAATTCTCATATAAATTATGTTAATTTTTAGAACTTTTGGAACAACCTCAAATTATACAGCTAGGAGATGGTTAAAACAAAAATTTTATTTTCATTTATAATGATCGCATTAATTTTAATTTTAGTAGTTTTCTTATCTAAGAAATTTGAATTAAATAAAGATCAAATTATTATATTCTGGATATTAGTTTTATTTTGGTCGGCAATAAGTATTATTAGAGCATATAGAAAATTATATGCCATAACGCCGATTGAACAAGGGGGACTTTCGTTAACTCCTGTACTTGCTGCACAGATTGCTGCAGGGTATGGACTTATGAGTTTAATTGTAAGGTTGCCGATGTTTTTAGCGAGTGATATTTTTAAGAGAAGAAAAATATTCGTACAGATCTCATTATTTTTACTAATTGTAACATCGTTTTTAGTTGCATTTAACGGAAGTTATGTGACGTTATACCTATCTTCATTATCTTTAGGTATAAGTGCAACAATGCTTGCCTTATTTAATGTTATTTTCTCAGAAACATTTTCGAGAGATAAGGCTGCGGTATCAGTTTCGATATTATCTGTAGCACCGTTATTAGCTGAATTTATCGCTGCACCGATACAATATGTTTTCACTATGAATACATATAAACACTTTGATTATATGTGGATAGTAGCGGGAGTTATAGCGGTAGTAACGTTCATATTATCATTTATGATGAAAGATTATCGCCCAATCGATAGTGATTTCTCATTTGATAAAGTAAAAGTAGTAATTAAGCATAAGAGTTTTATTTATATTTGTTTATTAGCATTGTTACTTTCATTTATTAAATTCTCAACAAGTGGAGCTAATATGATAGCTTATGGTAAAACAGAGCTAAACATGACGCCACTTATGCTTGCGTATATGGATGCAGTCTTTGCTGTCCCTCAGCTCATTGCAGGGGTTCTTGTGGGAGTGTATTTCACTAGAAAATGGGGTATTCAAAAAACCTTATTATTCTTATTAGGGTGTTCATTAGCATTCTACGTAATAGCACTGTATGTAAATAATCCGTATGTTATTTATTTCAGTTATATTCTTAACGGATTAGGGTATGGAGGTGCATATAACGCACTTATTTCACTTGCTATGCAATATTTTGATAGAGAATACCGCAATGTAAGTATGGGGATATATCAAGCATTCTTCGCATTAGGAATTTATTACGGAGATTATGTTTATGTTTGGATTGCTAAAAATGTTAAAAATGGTCTATTTGGTTTCACGCAAAGTAAAGCAATATTCTTGATAGTAATAGGAATAACTATAGTAAGTATGCTTATGGTTAAAATCAAAGTTAGAGATAATTAAAAAAAGGGCTCTTTGTCAAATTCGGGGCATGGAGAAAAATAGGAAATGAAATCTAGGCAGCATTTTGCTGCTTAGATTTTTTCTTGTTTTCTTTAAGTTTGACATTATTTTTATACTCAGAAACAAATAATCTAGACATAATTAAAATGCGTAATCTGAAATTACTAAAGCTAGAATATCCATAAGATACTCTCTTTAGTAGTTTTATTTTATTATTAAATCCTTCTAATGGACCATTAGAATACTTATATTTAACAGCATTAAGCATATACTCTTTGTGCTTTTTCATAGTATTTATAGCTTTAGATACACCTTTAGATAATCCTCTAGTATCCATATCTATATACTTCTCTAATTCTACAGAATCTTTAGCCTTAATAGCTTCTCTTATCTCATGCACTCTCTCATAGCTAGGTGTAAATTCATCATCTATAGCTAATATATAATCTAATACTTCTTTTCTAGTTACATAGCGTTTAAAGCTTCTAGAATAGAATGTTTTTGTTGAATTTACTTTATCTCTATCTTCTAATATTACTTTCCAGAAGTTCTTTAAAATAGTGTAAGTAGAACTTTTTTTATTCTTATATTGGTTCATTAGTTTTATTCTAGCTTTATTTAATTCTCTATTAATATTTTGTACCATATGGAATCTATCTATAATTATTTTAGCGTTAGGAAACATCTCTCTAATCATATTCATATAAGGAGGGTAAATATCTATACAGATTGTTTTTACTTTCTTTCTTACTTTCCTTGGATATCTCATAAAGTACTGTTTTAATATATGTTGAGTTCTTCCATCTACAATATCTATAAAATCATGTGTTTTAGCATCTAAGAATACGAAGCTCATTCCATTTTTACTGTCTTTAGTTGACTTTATCTCATCAAAACATAGGTGTTCTGGTAGGTTTGAATGAGTCTTAATTTCTACGGCTTCTCTACATGATTTCATTACTCTTACTACTGTAGATACTGATACATTACTTAATTCAGCTATATCTTTAAATGATATTGTCTTAGAAAGATTCTTCATAATGTGAAATATAAGATTTTTAGATATACTGCAGTGTTTTTGTACAAATAATGTTTCAGCACAAAACTTAGAATTACATTCTTTACATTTAAAGCGTTGTTTCTTTAATCGTAGATATGTAGGGCATTCTGATATCTTTAATAAAGCTACTTTTAATGGATCTGTGAATCCATTTTTAACTATATTATTTCCTTCTTTTATACAACCACAGTTTGTACAACACTTTGGATTGTATGATAAAGTCCCATGAAATACGAATGTATCTTGACCGTCTACATTAATTAAATCAAGTTTATCATCCATAGTTATATTTTGGTCTTTTATTAATAGTAAATTTGTGATAAAATTAGACATGACAAATATCCTTTCTTAGTTAATTATTTTTCTACACTTTAATTATATTGGGTATTTGTCTTTTTGTATATAAAAATTGAAATCCGGGGCTGGAATTTTTCCATGCCCCGGATTTAGTATACAACCAAAAAAAGTTGATTCACGATTTTGTGAATCAACTTTTTTGTTTTGAATCTATTATCCGATTAGGTCGGCTCTAATCCAACCATTACTTCCTCCGTATGAAACATAAGCCCATGCTTCACCTTCTGAGTTCACTTCGATATAGTGTTGGTAAACAGAACGTCCTACTGGAATAGTAGTAATGATACTACTTGAGTCGTTAGAAGAACTTCTTAAGTTAACCCCAGCTGATGGTTTAACATAAGCTGTACGCTCATCACTACGACGACTTCTAGAACTTGAAGAGCTAGAAGCTGAAGGTCTAGAAGAACTTTCTTTAACGATGATAGTTTCTTTTTCTTTAGCTTTTTCGTTTAAACCATTAACAGTGAATGTACGTTTAAATTCTCCTGTTGTTTTAAGTTTTAATTTGTTTACTGTATTTTTATTTAATGAAATAGTTACTTCTACTTTGTCACCATTTTTTAAATTGCTTTGTTTATCAAATGAAATATCTGGGTTTGATAATAAGTTTGAGATTTCTGCATTTGAGTTATCAACTTCAGGAACTTTTTTGATATCAACTTCAGGTTTTCCTTCACCTTCAGCACCATATGTTACGAAGTTTACTTCATATGTAGCTAAGTCGATAACATTTTCTTTTTTCAAGAATTTATTATAACCGAAGTATAATCCTACAACTAGTACTATAAAAGTGATGATAGCTGTTAATACAACTGGGATAATACTTTTCTTTTTCTCTTTAGGTTCTTCCATATACATAGGAGGAACGTTATAGTTTTGTTGTTGGTTATTATAATCTTGAGGTTGTTGATACTGTGTGTTTTGGTATTGAGTGTTTTGATATTGTTGATCATAACCTTGATTATTGTATTGAGTGTTATCCATATTTGGATCGTAATTGTAGTTAGGATCAAAATTTTGATTATTGAAGTTTTGGTTGTTTGGACCTTGACTATTTCTATTCATTTAATTCTCCTTTTTTAATAATATTTTAGTTAGCGTAATCTCCACCAGGAGCGTTTAAATACTCTTCAAGTGAAATATTTTTTTCGTGGATTGTTTTAGCGATGTCTTCTCCAACGTAACGGATATGCCAACTTTCTTCCATATAACCAGTCTTATCTACGAATTCTGGTTTGTATCTAACGATATATCCATATTTATGTGCGTTATTTGCCAACCATTCAGCAGCCTTTTTACTGGCTTCGTTAGTTCCGTCTGATCCTAGTAGTTGACCTTGATTGTCGATAAGGTCGAATACTAAACCAGTTTGGTGTTCGCTGTATCCAGGACGAGCAGAGAATCTATCTGCTTCTTGTTTTCCATGAGCAGCTACATAATTATTGTAAAGCCCAGCTTGAGTATCGTAAGCTCTGAAACCTGATACTTGGTTAGAAACGTTAAGTCCTAATGCTTGAGCATCAGCAATAAGCTTATTGACTTTTTGTCGAGCTGTAGGATCTTCTCCAGGATTATAATTAGCAGGTAGTGGATGTTTTTTGTTAGCTAAAATAATACCGTTGATAACTGTAGGTTTAGTAACAGTTTCTGGAGTTTTACCCATAGTTGATGATTCATTCTCACCGTTTTTATTTTTATCGTCCTCTTTATTAGTAGAAGTTTTAGAATCCTGTTTTTGATTAGAAGAATTAGGAGTTGTTGCTTTATCATCTTTAGTTAAATAATAAAAACCACCTAAAGCGACAGTTAAAACTACTAAAGTAACTGTAACGATAGTAATAATATATTTTTTCATAAAAAAATAACCCTTTCTTTAAGTATAATAAATGCATTCAATTCATAATATTAATGCAAAAAAAATATAAATACTAATTTAAATATAGCTCTTATTAAATATGATAAGTTGAATAGGGGTTTTTGTCAATTATAAACAATGTTTAAATTGAAATTTTATAATAAATATAAGATAAATAGTATTTGGTAGATATTTGTATGAGACGATTAATTTCTATAGAGAAAACGTAAAGTAGGAGTAAAAAGAAAATAGATAGAATTATTTGGAAAGGGAATAGATTCGTGTATTTCTTATTTAAAGTATTTAGAATAGCAGTAGGTTTGTGAAGTGCTATAGGGATGAAAGATTCAATGAAAACTAATAAAGGAATTCAGTGAATAATAATATCTATAATACTTATAATTAAATATATATGAGTCTAGAACATTTTCTAGCCAATAGTTCTAATATTTTTATTTTCCTTTAAAAAAACTGGGAAATTTGATATAATAATAAAGATACCTATATAGTTAGAGTTGCTTTTAAGGGTATTATAAAAACGAAAAAGGAGTGTTAATTTGGATAATAACATTTCAGATTTATTGACAAAAGAAATTGCAAAAGCAATGTTAAATAGATTTTTCTTTAAAGAACCTAGTAATTTAAAAATATTTGCATATTCAGTTGGATATATATTATTAATATTATTAGGAACATTACTAAATATCGAAATTGTTGCAGCATTTCTTTCTGTGTTTCCTCTTACATACGTACTTGGAGCTAAAGGATTAAAATTGTATCTTCCGTTGATTGTTTCAGGGGGGATAATATTAGCACTGTTAGGATCTCCAATAATGATGTTTTGGTTTGGGATTCACATGGTTGTTGCATATATAATATATAAAACTATAGATTTACGTTTATCAAAGTTATTTTTAGTGGTAGCAATAGCGACAGTATTATTTTTAGGAATTGCTATATATGTATTTTTATCTATAAGATTAGGTAATATAACTATAGATAGTAAACAAATTTTGGAGTTTATTAATAACTATGTAAATTCAATGGTAGAGATGAATCAAAATGTAGATAAAAATTTAGTTTTGGAGAGTTTCTCAAGCATGCAAAGAACATTTCCAGTAACTTTATTCATAATGTTGTTTGTATATAGTTTATTAATGGTACAATATACACTTTCTTTATTGGCTAGAGAATATGTGATTATTCCAGCTTTTCCGAGATTTAGTCGCGTAACATTAAGCCCGAAAAGTGGCTATATTTACATCGGAGTTTCTTTAATTACATTGTTATTTGAGATGGGATTAGATGAAAATAAATATAGTTTCTGGAATATATTGTTCCAAAATATATCAGGTGTACTAGCATTAGCATTTATTCTAAATGGTTTGTTTACAGCATATTTCTTTATCGAACAAAAAACTAAGAATAAGGTCACTATAGCAAAACCAATCGCATTTGTTTTAATGTTAATCTTCAGTCCAATTTTTGAATTACTTGGATTTATAGATAGTATATTCAAATTAAGAGAAGGTTATATCATTATGAAGAAGGGGGAATAGATATGAATGGAAAAAGAAAATATGAATTGATAATTTCAACTATTTTTCTAATAGGAGCAATACTTTGCGGAATATTTGATATTTTTAGTTTAGTTATTTATTTATTAATAGGTCTTTTAATCTTCGTATTCTATATTCTTCAGAAGAAAAAAGCTGTAGAACAGATGGAAAGGTATATTAGTAAATTAACTAATAGAATAAAAGATTCATCAGAAAAAGGAATTAATAAGTTTCCTATTGGTATAATTGTAATAGATGAAAATAAGAATATTGAATGGGCTAATAACTTTATCTATAAAAATATAAAAGTTGAAGAGATAAAAGGTCTAAATATCTTAGAACTTATGCCGGAAATTTCAGAGTTATTTGAACTGGAAACTCCGGTAGATAATCAGTTTGAAATCTTTGGTAAATTTTATAAAGTTAACTATCAAAAAGATAGTGGTTATATTTACTTCTTTGATATTACAGAAAGTAAAGTTGTTATGCAGAGATTTAGAGATACAAGGCCTATTATTCTTAATCTAAGTCTTGATAATTATGAAGATGTTTATGATTCGTTAGAAGATGAAGTAGCGAGTAGATTAGATGCTACTGTAGTTGTTACTTTAACAGATTGGGCTAAGAAAAATAGTATTTATCTAAAAAGAATCGATGACGATAGATTTATTGGACTTTTAAATGTCAAAGATTTAAAGAAAATAGAAAAAGAAAAATTCCAGATTTTAGATACTATTAGAAATCTAAAAGAAGAATTCGATGCACCTATTACTTTAAGTATAGGTGTAGGTATGGGAACTGACTTCTTGCCAGAATTAGGAGAACTTGCGAAGAGTTCACTTGATTTAGCTTTAGGGCGTGGTGGAGACCAGGTTGCTATGAAAGATGTTGATGGTACGATTAGATTTTATGGCGGTAAAACAAATCCACAAGAAAAACGTACTAGAATTAAGGCACGTGTTGTATCTAATGCGTTAGCCGATATTGTAAGTGATAGTGATAAAATAATCGTAATGGGACATAAACGACCTGACTTCGATGCTGTTGGAGCTTGTGTAGGGATTTACACATTTTCTAAAATAGTAGGTAAAGAATGTTACATTATTTTAAATGATAGTGACAGAGATGAAACAATTCAAAAAGTAATGTTTGAAATTGATAATTCTGATGAACAATTGTCAAAAGTGTTTGTCGATAGTGATGAAGCTTGGGAACTTATGACTCCTCAAACAACATTAATCGTTGTAGATACTTCTGATGCATCACGTGTTATTGATGCTGCGATATTATCTAAGGCTAATAGAAAAGTTATTATTGATCACCATAGACGCGGTGAGGATATAATTACTAATCCGTTGTTAACTTACATTGAACCTTATGCATCATCTGCATCGGAATTAATCGCAGAATTAATAGAGTATCAAACTAAGATAGAAAAAATCACTCCTATTGCAGCAACGATTATGCTTGGTGGAATAGTGGTAGATACTCAAAACTTCTCAATAAGAACTGGTTCTAGAACGTTTGATGCAGCTGCTTATTTACGAAGTAATGGAGCTGATCCAACGAGAGTAAAAACAATTCTAAAAGAACCGTTTGAGAACTTTATGAATAGGGTAGAAATTATTAATAATTCTATCCAAAAAACACCGGAGATAATAATGGCAAAAGCCCCTGAAGATAAATATTATACTAATGTAATGCTTGCTCAAAGTGCAGACTTACTGCTAACTCTTAAAGGAATTGAATGTAGTTTTGCTATAGGATATTTAGAAGAAGGTAAAGTTGGAATTTCAGCAAGATCATTAGGTAATATAAATGTTCAATTAATTATGGAGGAGCTTGGTGGTGGAGGTCATCTTGCCAACGCAGCAACTCAAATAGAGGGAATTAATTTAGACGAAGCTTTAGAACGACTAAATGATGCCATCGATAAAATATTATCATAAAATAAAAACATAGATAAAAGGAGAAATTGTAATGAAAGTTATATTTTTAGAAGACGTTAAAGGAAAAGGTAAAAAAGGAGATGTTAAGGAAATTGCAGATGGATATGCAAAATTCTTAATAACAAATAAAAAAGCTGTAGCAGCAACTAATGCTAATATGGCAACACTTAAAGGACAACAAAAACGTGTTGAAAAAGATAAACAAGAAGAATTAGTTCAAGCTAACTTACTTGCGAAACAATTAGAAGGTCTTGAAGTGACAATTAAAGTTAAATCTGGAGAAGGTGGAAGATTATTCGGATCAGTATCTTCTAAACAAATTGTTGAAGAACTTAAGAAACAACATGACCTTAAAGTTGATAAGAAAAAAATCGACTTACCACACGGTATCCAATCTTTAGGATATACAAATGTAAAAATCAAACTACACAACCAAGTAGAAGGAACTATTAAAGTTCACGTGGTGGAG
Source organism: Gemella haemolysans (assembly GCF_012273215.1). NCBI lineage: Bacteria > Bacillati > Bacillota > Bacilli > Caryophanales > Gemellaceae > Gemella > Gemella haemolysans. The sequence goes on from NZ_CP050965.1 coordinate 71,698, forward strand.
CAATAATAAAGAATTTGAAGGTGACAATATGAAATATCACATAGATTCTGTTGTAATGGCAGAACAATCGTTATTAGGGGCTCTGATGCAAGAGCCAGAGAAATTAATAGAAGTCAAAGCAACGGTTGATCCGGAAGACTTTTATGATGAACGAAATAAAGATATTTATAGTGCTATTTTACGTTTAGATGAAATGGAGATAATACCTGACACCACTACGATTTTTGAAGAAATAAATAATAGTGGGGCATTCAGAACAGTGGATGCCTCATTATATATAGTGGACTTGTATGATATTACTCCAAGTTCTCGTAATATTATGCACTATGCGAACTTAGTAAAAAGATATTCGATATATAGAGAAATTCGAGCGGCACTTTTAAATAGTACTGAAGAGATGAATCAAGGTAATGCTGACATAGACTCTTTAACTGCTACATTATTCGATCAAGTTGAACGTGCGATGGAACGAGCGAAAACATCTCAGTTTAAAAATATGAAAGATGTTACTGATGAAGTTTTTAAAGAAATCTTAGCTCGTATGGCTGGAGAAGGTCAGAATGTTGCTGTACCTACAGGATATGGAGCATTAGACAAACTTGTAGGCTTTGGTAAAGGGGATTTAATTATCCTTGCAGCTCGTCCTGCGATGGGGAAAACAGCATTTGCGCTTAATATCGCACTTAATATCGCTGGGAAAAATCCTCGTTCAGAAGAAGAGAAGAGAACAGTTGCACTATTCTCATTAGAGATGGGAGCAGACCAACTTGTCTCTAGGATGATTTGTAGTGAAGGAATGATAGATTCTGAAAAAATTAAAAAAGGTGATTTAGATAATGATGATCTAATGAAACTTGAAACAGCGGTTCATTTCTTAAATCAAAAAAATGTCTTTATTGAAGATAGTGCTTTTATCAAAGTAAATGAAGTAAGAGCAAAATGTAAGTTATTAAAAGCAGAACATGGTCTAGATCTTGTTGTTATCGATTATCTTCAACTTCTTCAAGGAAGTAAGAGAACTGATAATAGGCAACAAGAGGTATCTGAGATTTCTCGTAGTTTAAAACAGATGGCAAGGGAACTAGAATGTCCAGTTATTGCTTTATCTCAGCTATCTCGTAGTGTTGAGTCTAGACAAGATAAACGTCCTATGATGAGTGACCTTAGGGAATCTGGAAGTATTGAGCAAGATGCTGATATAGTTTCATTCTTATATCGTGGGGATTATTATAGAAGTGAAGATGCCGATGAAAATGAACCCCAAGAAACAAGTGATGTTTCAACTATTGAAGTAATTATTGCTAAAAATAGGCATGGACAAACAGGTACTGCAGAACTTGCATTTATGAAACGATATAATAAATTCGTATCGAAAACTTATGCTGAATAGGGAGGGAAAGTAATGACGAATAGAGATACTAATTCTCAAAACAATGAATTTAATAATGATTTAAATGGTTATTATGATCAAAATGGAAACTTTATTCCTTATGGATATTATGACGAGAATGGGAACTATATATCAAACGGTTATTATAATCAAGATGGAAACTTTATTCCGAATGGCTACTATGATCCAAATGGAAACTACATTTCAAATGGTTATTACGATCAAAATGGTAATTTTATTCAAAATGATGGAAATAATCAAAATAATAATGAATTTGCACCTGCGGGTTATTATGATCAAAATGGATTCTTTATGACAAATGGTTATTACGACCAAGATGGTAATTATATTGAGAATGATCAAACTAATTTTGAACAAGGAGTAAATGGTCAATATGATCAGTTTGCTAATAATAATTTCCAAGGAAATGATAATTATTCTAATGTAAATCAAGAAAATACTGATGAACAAAACAAGGAAACTAAAAAAGAGAAACCTAAGAAGAAGTCATCGAAACTTGGATTTATAGTTGCATTTCTTTTAATATGTGTTATTGCTGCGGGAGTTTATTATTTTAAATTCTACAAGAAAGATGATAAGGTAGTTCACCTAGATCAATATAAGGTTGAATTAGCTGCATACGGTACTAATAGACAAGGTAAGGTAAATGTTGATATAGTAGAAATTCCAGAAGTAAAAGATGCAGATGATAACATCAAGAAATTCTTGAAAAAACCTGAGATTAAATATACTCCTACAGAAAACCTAGAAAATGGAAGTAAAGTAGATGTAGAGATTACTCTTAATAAAGATGAAGCTCAGAAAAAAGGTCTGAAAGTTAGCGGAACATTTAAACGTACTCTAACTGTTACTGGATTATCTGAAGAAAAAACAGAGAAAAAAGAAGAAGTTAAAACTACAAGTACAGCTTATTGGAATAAAAACAAAGGTGATAAACTTTATCGATTTGTGAAAAGTTGGGAAAAATCTTTAAACCAAAGTTATAAAGAGTATACACCGAGTAACCAAGTGAACTTCCATGGATTAAAACTTCCTACTGAAACAGAAATGGCAGGAGACGCACGTTTAGTTCTTGAAGGAGATAAACTAATAAATATGAAGTGGTCACCAGAAGGAAATTATAAAGATGTGTATAATATAGTTGCTGTATTTTCAGATATTGATAAACCTGTGAATTCAGTTGCTCACTTATATTATTTCACTATTTTAAATGGTGAACCTATCGTGTTAATAACTGAACAAAATCAAGGAAATTCTAAGAAGTATGTTTACTTTAGAAGAACTGCTAATGTAGACCTGCAAAAAGGTTTTGAAAATATAGTTAAGAGTTCATAATAATAGGCTAGGGGCAGATAGCGAAAGTGTTGTTTGTCTTTGGCCTTTTACAAAAAAAATATTATAATAAAGTTTTGGAGGACAAAATATGAATTTTAAAAATAAAAGGTTGATATCAACTGTTATTGTCGTAGTATTGGTGGTATTTTCGCTGATTAAAGGAACTATATCATCAAGCAATAATAATAATAATAAAAAAGATGAGTCAGAATTAAATGGCTATTTAACAGAGTTTTTACAGGAACAAAGTATTACTAAATTAACCCTTAAAAAAGGAGATAGTAGCCAAGTAATTCAAAAGATTTCTATTGAAGGTGAAATTAATTCTGAAATGACGAATACTTATTCACGAGGATCTGTATTGAATCAAATTAAAGAGGCAAAAGGTAATCCGAATGTAAAAGCGATATTACTATCAGTAAATTCTCCTGGTGGAGGAGTTTATGAAACTGCTGAATTATATAACGCATTAAAAAATAGTGGTAAAGATGTTTATGTTTCAATGAAGAAAACAGCTGCTTCGGGTGGATATTATGTATCTACGCCAGCTAAGAAAATCTTTGTGAATACTGAAACAACTACTGGATCTTTAGGGGTAATTATGAGTTATGTATCTGCACAAAAATTCTTAAATGATCACGGAATTAAACAAGAAACAGTTCGTTCAGGTGATCAAAAAGCAGTAGGTGGTCTAACTGAAGACTTACCAGAATCAACTAGAAAAATCTTACAAGAACAAAATAAAGAAGCATATGAAAGATTTGTAAAAGCTATAGCTGAAGGTAGACACTTAAGTGAAGATGAAGTTAAGAAACTTGCTGATGGAAGAACTTATACTGGAACTCAAGCAGTAGCGAACAAACTAGCTGATAAAATTGGTACGGAAGATGAGCTTATTGATTTAATAAAAGAAGAAAAAGGATTATCTAATCCAACTGTAATTGAATTAAGAGCTGATAAAACTGCAGAAAGTTTAATTTCTAGATTTGTTAAAGCTACAACAAAAAGTTTTATCTCTGAATTAAATAGTGAAGTGAATTCAAATAAAGTAGAACGTAGTTACTTAGGATAAGGAGGTTTTTACATGAATAATGAATTAAATAATAATAAACCTTCAAATGATCCTCTTCTAAATGAAACTTCAGAAGCGGTAACGACTGATACGATAAAAAATGAACAATCTACTATTGAGAACGAAGATACTAAAGTAACGGAAGAAAAAGTTGATAAAAAAGAAAAAGACCTTTCGTTGCCAACAACAATGGAAGATTATATAAAACTTTCGAAAAATTTCTATGCAGGTTTTTGGGTTAGATTTGTTGCATATTTAATCGATATGATTGTTATTTACGCTATAGCTAGTTTATTAAATACCTTTAGTTTTGGACTTTTGAATAAGCGATTAGATTTTCCGATTTTAGGAGAAGAATCTCTTAGTTATGTTATCGTTATGTTTACTTATTTTATAGCGATGACTTACTTCTTTTCTCAAACTTTAGGTAAGATGATTATGAAGGTAAAAGTAGAAACTAATAAAGGTGATAAGCTGAGTCTTGCTGATGTGGTTTATCGCGAATTGATTGGTAGATTACTAACAATATTTTTGGCGTATATCCCGTATATAGCAGTTGCTTTTACTAATAAGAGAAAAGGACTTCATGATTTTATCGCTGATACTGTAGTAGTCAAAGAAGATTTCTCTAAACTTCGTCGACAGATGAACGAAAAATTAGAAAGTAAAAAATAAATAAGTTTTAAAGCTGTAGATTTTAATTAATCTATAGCTTTAAATTTCAAATTAAATCCTAGAAAATCAGCTGAGAAACCCTTTATAAGAGCGTTTTTCTATATCATAATGATAGCTGTTATTGATTATTTAAAATATTGTTGACTATAATTTTAGATGGTAGTATACTTAATTTATAACTAAGATTACAATTGTAGACAAAAAATATTTAAAAGATAGGTGTGATTAATATATGGTAAAAAATGAAACATATTTAATTGAAGGGATGAGCTGTGCTTCTTGTGCAGCACATATTGAAGAGAGTTTAAAACAAGTTGATAATTTATCAGATGTCAATGTAAACTTTGCAACAAGTAAGCTTACTCTTTCTAGAGGAGAAGGAATAGATAGAACTAAAGTAGAAAAGATTGTAGAAAAATTGGGGTATAAGCTTACTTATGTTTCTAGTATTGAAGAGAGAACTTTCATATTAGAAGGAATGAGTTGTGCAACGTGCGCGAAAAATATAGAAGATACGATTTCATCTTTAGATGGAACAGAAAAAGCCATTGTAAATTTCGCTACAGAGAAGATGGTAGTAAAATTCGATAAAGAAAAATTAAGTGTAGCTGAGATTGAGAGAAAAGTAGAAGAAGCGGGCTATAAAGCAAGATTAGAAATAGATGATTTGGTTGATGATCAAGCTGAGAAAAAACAACAAGAAATTGATGGTATTTGGGAAAGATTTATTTATTCAGCTATATTTACAGTGCCTGTGTTGTATATAGCGATGGCTGAGATGGTGGGATTACCTATGTTGGAAAGTTTAAGCCCGATGGGAAATACAAAATTATTTTCAACTGTACAGTTTATTCTGGTGTTACCTGTTTTATATTTTGGTAGAAAATTCTTTAGTGTAGGAATTAGAGCTATTTTTAGAAGAAAACCTAATATGGATTCTTTAGTAGCGTTAGGAGCAGGGGCGGCATTCTTATATAGTGTTTATTCAACCGTATTGGTATATTTAGGTGATGAACATGCAGCTATGAATTTGTACTATGAATCTGCAGCGGTAATCTTAACATTGATTACACTAGGTAAATACTTTGAAGGAGTATCGAAAAGTCGTACTACAAATGCTATTAGTAAGTTGGTCGGATTGGTACCAAAAACTGCTAATTTAATTATAGATGGTGAAGAACATGTTGTAGCAGTAGATGAAATATCTACAGGTAATATACTACTTGTTCGTCCTGGTGAAAAAGTACCTCTTGATGGAGTAGTGATTGAAGGTCGTTCGACTGTAGATGAATCGATGTTAACAGGGGAAAGTATCCCAGTAGAAAAAGAAATAAATAGTAAAGTTGTCGGAGCTAGTATTAATAAAACAGGTGTTTTTAAAATGAAAGTTACTAAAGTGGGTAAAGACACTACTTTATCACAGATTATTAAACTTGTTGAAGATGCTCAAAATTCTAAAGCTCCGATTGCAAAACTTGCTGATAAAATTTCAGGAGTATTTGTTCCTATTGTTATTGTTTTAGCACTAATAGCTGGAATTTTATGGTACTTTGTTGGAGATGCATCTTGGAGTTTTTCTCTAAAAATTATTATCGCAGTACTTGTTATTGCTTGCCCATGTGCTTTAGGATTAGCGACACCAACAGCTATAATGGTAGGTACTGGTAAGGGAGCGGAACACGGTATTTTAATAAAAAGTTCGGAAGCTTTGCAATTAGCTAAAGAAGTCGATACTGTTGTTTTTGACAAAACTGGAACACTAACAGAAGGTAAAATTTCAGTAACTAATATAGTGACATTTAACAATTTATCTGAAGAGAATCTCTTGCAGCTTGCAGCGAGTGTAGAATATCTTTCAGAACATCCATTAGGCTTAGCGATAGTAGATGAAGCTAAAAATAGAAACTTAGAGCTATTAGAAGTTAAAGATTTTAATTCATTAACAGGATTAGGTATTTCATCAACGGTTGATGGTAAGTCAATGCTTATCGGAAATGAAAAATTAATGTTAGAAAACAATATTGACACTAAAGATTCAGTTGAAAAAGCAGAGAAATATGCTTCTGAAGGAAAAACACCATTGTTCATAGCGGTAGATTCAGAACTTGCTGGAATTATAGCTGTTGCTGATCAAATAAAAGAGAGTAGTTTGAAAACTGTAGAAAAACTACATAGCTTAGGTTTAGAAGTAGTTATGTTGACTGGTGACAATAGAAAAACTGCTCAAGTAATTGCAGAACAATTATCGATAGATAAAGTTGTGAGTGAGGTTCTACCAGAAGATAAAGCAAATGAAATAAAAAAACTTCAAGCACAAGGTAAAAAAGTAGCAATGGTTGGTGATGGTATTAATGACGCACCCGCACTAGTACAAGCAGAAGTCGGAATAGCAGTAGGAACAGGAACAGATGTAGCAATTGATGCTGCGGATATAGTGTTGATGAAACCTGACTTAAATTCTGTTGTTAATGCTATTGTATTAAGTAAAAAAACTATAAAAAATATTAAAGAAAATCTATTCTGGGCTTTCTTCTACAATGTTATAGGTATTCCTTTCGCGATGGGGGTATTCTACATATTCGGAGGGCCGTTGTTAAATCCGATGTTAGCGGGAGCTGCTATGAGTTTTAGTTCTATCTCTGTAGTTCTAAATGCTCTAAGATTAAAAAGAGTAAAATTAAATTAATAAAATAAAAAAAAAGAAAGAAGGATTAATCATGAAAAATGAATATAGTATTGAAGGTGTAAAATGTGGTGGTTGTGCATCTACAGTTAAAGAAAAATTATCTAAATTAGATAATGTTGATAGTGTTGAGGTTAATATCCAAAACAAAAATATTGTGGTTGAAGGATCTGCTTCAAAAGAAGAACTTCAAGCTGCATTAGCAGATACAAATTTTAAAATAGTATAATTAGAAAACACCTTAGAATTAGTAATAATCCTAATTCTAAGGTGTTTTTGTGTTCAATATGAATTTTTATTTATCGTATCCTAAATATCCGATTGCGATTGCTTTCGGTCCAGCATGAGAACCGATTACTGGAGATACGATTTCTGTTTCTACTTCGATGTCTCCAAAAGTTTTTTTAATAGAAGACATTGCTTTTTCTAATAACTCGTCAGTTGTATAAAGAACAAATAAGTTCTTTGGATTTTTTTCTTTTATTTCTTCACACATTTTAGAAAGTACTTTATTTATTCCTCTGTGTTTACCACTAACAGAAAGTAGACCATCTTTAATAGTAATAATAGGAAGAATGTTTAGTAGGTTTGATAAAACGAATTGAGCTTTCGTAAGTCTACCACCTGCGTATAAATACTCCATAGTTTCTACTGTTACAAGAACATTATGTTGAGAAGCTAGTTCTGCGTATCTTTTTTCTATATTTTCAAATGTTAAACTTCCATCTTCGAATTCTTTGATAATTTTTTCGATTGCTATTCCTACCATTCTTGCTATTTGAAGAGTATCTATTATTTTGATTTCAATACCGTCAATTAGTTCTTTAGCTTGTACAAAAGAAGAATATGTTCCTGATAATTTAGAAGAAACGCTAAAAGCAACGATACGCTCAACACCTTGTTGTTTAAGTTCTTCATAGACACTTAGTATTTTACCTACAGCAGGTTGGCTTGTGCTAGGTTTTTGTCCACTATGTATTCTTTTGTAAAATTCATCAGGAGTAATAGTTACGTTATCCTCAAAAATCTCATCATCAAGACGAACTTCTACTGGAATAACTGTAATTGGATTGTTGTTTGCAAAATTTTTATTAATTTGTAATGCTGAATCGCACACAAAAGCTGTTTTCATAAATTTAACCTCATGTTTTATTTTTATATTCAAAATTATAGTAGCTTTGCTACGTTTTTATATAATACACTAAAAATAAAATTTTTTCAAATAAAAAGTGAAATAAAAAATTCACTTTTGTTAAGAAGGTGTAGTGAAAAAGTTAAATAAAATAAGATGTTAGGGTTTTAATGGTGTTGAAATTAATTTAGAAAGTTACATGCTTTATCTCTAATTATATTTATATTTGTTGATAGAGATTAATTAATGATTACAGAAAGGTGATAAAAAGTATTAATAAACCTATAATAAAAACGAATACTTAGGTTAGATTAATTTATGTTATAATAAGATTAATACAAATAGATAGAAGTAGGAGGGATAAATATGATTTTAGAAAATATTTCAGGACCCCAAGATCTTAAAAAATTAACAATTGAGGAATTGCATAAGCTTGCTGATGAAACAAGAACGGTATTATTAGAAAAAATTAGTTCTCACGGAGGACATAGTGGACCAAATTTGGGAATGGTAGAAATGACAGTTGCCTTGCACCATGTATTTGATTCACCAGTTGATAAGATAATTTTTGACGTATCGCATCAAACTTATATTCACAAAATGCTAACGGGACGTCAAAAAGCATTTATGGATCCTAAACATTATGATGATGTTTCTGGATACACAAATCCAAAAGAAAGTGAGCATGATCTTTTTACTATGGGACATACATCAACTTCACTATCGTTAGCAAGTGGGGTTTTACATGCAAGAGATTTGAAGAATGAAAAAAGCAATGTTGTAGCAATTATCGGAGATGGTGCTTTATCTGGTGGTATGGCTTATGAAGGATTAAATACAATAGCTACACTTGGCACTAATGCAATAATTATAATAAATGATAATGATCAGTCGATTGCTAAAAATCCTAAAGGTGGTATATATACTGCATTAGAAAATTTACGTAAGACTAAAGGTCAGGCGACGAATAATATTTTCAAAGCCTTAGGATATGACTATCATTATTTAGAAGATGGAAACAATTTAGAAGAGCTTATTTCATTGTTTAAAGAAGTAAAAGATATAGATCACCCAGTAGTATTACATATTTATACAGAAAAAGGGAAAGGGTTTAAACCAGCAGAAGAAAATCATGAAAAATTCCATGCTGGAGGACCATTTAGCTTAGAGACAGGGGAGTATATTAAAAAAGGTGCTGTTACTTCAACATACAATGGAATTACTTCTGAGTATTTAACTAAGAAGTTAAAAGAAGATCCACTAGCGGTCGTTATTAATGCAGGAACACCGGGAATAGTTTTTAATAGAAAGCTAAGAGAGCAAATAGGAAGCCAATTTATAGATGTCGGTATTGCAGAAGAACAAGCGGTAACGATGACAACGGGACTAGCAAAAAATGGCGCAAAACCAGTGTGGGCAGTATTATCAACGTTCTTACAAAGAACATATGACCAACTTTCTCATGATATGGCATTAAACAATCAAGCAGGGGTGGTATTAGTATACAGTGCTTCGATAAATTCAATGAATGATGAAAGTCACTTAGGATTTTTTGATATTCCATTTCTATCACATATACCAAACTTTGTATACTTAGCTCCTACTAATAAAGAAGAGCATTTAGCGATGCTAGAGTGGGCAATTAACCAAAATGAGCATCCAGTTGCTATACGTGTTCCTGTGGGAAGTGTAATAGAAACTGGGGAAGAAGATGAAACTGATTACTCTATTTTAAATAAAAATAAAGTAGAAAAATTTGGAGAACAGGTTGCAATATTTGGAGTAGGTAATTTTTATAACTTAGCCGAAAAAGTTTCTGAACAATTAAAATTGGAACATAACATAGAAGCAACATTAGTAAATCCACGATTTTTAACAGGTTTGGATAAAGAATTGCTAAACTCTCTAGAAGATAATCATAAATTGGTTGTAACTGTTGAAGACGGTATAGTAGAAGGTGGATATGGTCAAACTGTAGCGAGCTATTTAGGGAATACAGAATTGAAAGTTCAAAACTACGGAATAAATAAAAAATTCTATGATAGATATAACGTAGAAGAATTAATGGAAGAAAATGGCTTAACTGTAGATAATATGGTTAAAAATATTATAGAAAACCTGTAATGGAAGGAAGCATCCCTAATTTTTAGGGATGTTTTTTTGATAATCAAACGTGATAGTGTGGAAATTAGGATAATATAATTAAAATAAAAACAGTGTAAATTCTATTTTTCTAGCGGATTAAAGCGTTTTTCTTTTTAGAAGAAAATAACTGTATTAATTATTTGAAACATTAACATTATAATAAATATAGGTGGTGAAGCAAATGGAGATTTTTAATTATGATAATAGAAGTTTGAGGTTACTAAATATATTAGAATCTAGTTTTTTAGTTCAAGATCAGTACTTATTAGATGTATTAAAGGTAAGTTCAAAAACTATTAGTAATGAAATAAAATCTTTAAATGAATTATTTGAAGACTGTGCATATATAGAAAATAAGAATTCAAACTATAGTCTCTTTATTACAAAGTTAGAAGAATATTTAAAGAGAAAAAGATCTATATACGAAGCTAGTATTAATTTTGATTCTAGTAAGGTAAGGTTAGTATATATATTTAAGACATTAGTTTCTTCGGGTGAGAGTACCCTTATAGATGATTTATCTTTTGAAATGATAGTTAGCAGAACAACTTTAAATTCTGATATAAAGAAATTAAATGAAATTATAAGTAGTTATAATCTTGTTATAAAAGGAAAACCTAATACAGGTATTAGGGTAGTTGGACTAGAAAAAGATATTAGAATTTTTATTTTAGAAAATATATTTAATTATATGTATAAAGAAGATATTTTTGATAAAGATGATAATATGTTCTTTGATGAAACATTTGAAAAGTACAAAATTGATAAACAGGCAAAAGCTGAATTTTTCAGATACTTAACAGTATCTTTAGATCGATTTGCTAATGGTTATTATTTGAATTTTGAAGAGAATCAATATGAAGAATTATTAAATAATTATGCACAACCTTTTATTAAAGAGATAAGTGATTATATAGAGAATAAATATAAGATAAACTTATCTACTGATGAAATCAAATTTTTAGCGATTTGCTTTGCTACGATGAGAGTTCCTACAAAAATAAATAAAATAAGAGAAAACCTAAAATATACTGAAGAATATACGAACCTTGTTCAGGAAATTTTAGAAACAGTTGTTTACGAGTATGGACTTGAATTTGATACTTCGGATATTATTGAAGAATTTATCTATCACATATACTTCTTAATGGAACGATTAAAATATGGGGTTAGATATAACAACAATATGAAAGAAAAAATTAAAGAACAATATCCAGTATCGTATAAAATTGCTAAAACCGCCAGTAAAGTAATTAACGATAAGTATAATTATATAGTTTCAGAAGATGAAATTAGTTATCTAGCGATATATTTTGAAACGTTATTGAAAAAAATAAAAGTTCAACCTGAAAATTTAAAAATATTGTTAGTAACTAACTCAGGACCAGCATATAGAAAACTTATGGTAAATGAAATAGAAAATATAATAGTAAATTCACAAGTATCAGCATACACCACTTTTGAAAAAGTTGATTACAGTAAATTTAATATTATAATTTCTACAGAGGACATACAGTTTGATACAGAAACACCGGTTATTTATCAAAACGAAATTTTAGATAAGATGTACTTGAAAAAAGAAATTAATTTTCTACAATATGTTAATAAAATGAATAATCCTAGTATTCGAGGAATGGAATCAGTGTTGCTAAGTTCGATGAGAGAAGAGACATTTTTCAAATGTGATAGCAAAAAAACATATGCTGATAATATTGATTTTATGATAGAAGAGTTAATAAAACAGTATTTGGTAGATGATAAGTTTTTAGAAAGAATCAGAGAAAGAGAAAAAAAATCGTCTATGATTTTTGAAAAAAATGTTGCATTCCCACATACGATAAATAAACTAGGAGATGATTTAATAATTGCTCTAGGGGTAAGTGAAAAAGGATTTAAGGATAATGAAGACTTAAAACTAATATTTATGGCGTGTGTACCTGAAGGAGAAAAAAATGGGTTGATTTTAGCTAAAACCTACGATGAATTAATTTCAATTATTAAAGATGAAAAATTAATTACAGATATATCAAAAATAGATAATTATGACTTATTAGTAAATTACTTTATAAAAAATACTAATTTATATAGATAGCAATTAGGAGGACATATGAATTTAATAGTTTTAGGAATACTCTTTATTTTAGCGTTTATTTTACAGTATGCTCTAACTTATGTTCAGTTAAATAGTTTTAAACGAAGCTATAGTAAACTTAGACGAATAGGTAGAGTAGTAATAGGAAGAAAAAAAGGTGCTGCACGAGCAGGAGCAATCGTTATGCTAGCTATTGATGAAAATGATAAAGTTATTACTGGAGAAGCTATGCAAGGAGTAACGGTACTTGCTAGATTTAAAAAATTTGAATATTTCAATGGTCTGAAAGTAGGGACTATAAATAGAGAAGATTGTAAAGCGGTAAAATTATCAGCATCTTTAACTAGTGCAGTACTTGATGGAGTTGTTAATTATAAAACAATTTCTGCAGGTGGACAAGTTGAAATGGAAGCAAGTCCATTTGGGAAATTAGCAAAAAAATTAAAATTAAATTAAATATTATAAGGAGGACAATATGGATTATATTGTTAAAATAGCTTCAGGCTTTACAGGTTTATTTGACGAAGGTGCTAAAACTTTCGTAAGTTGGGTAGGAGGAATCGTACCAAAAGTATTATTACTTCTTGTTTTTATGAATGCCTTAGTTGCTTTTATAGGGCCGCATAGAGTAGAAAAATTCGCTAAAGTTTGCTCTAAAAACGTAATTTTAGCTTATGGAATTTTACCATTCGTTTCTGCTTTCATGTTAGCAAACCCAATGGCATTATCAATGGGTAAATTCTTACCAGAACGTATGAAACCAAGTTATTATGCATCAGCATCATATCACTGTCATACAAACAGTGGGGTATTCCCACACATTAACGTTGGTGAGATCTTTATCTACTTAGGAATTGCAAATGGTATTACTCAATTAGGTTTAGATGTTACACCATTAGCAATTAGATATCTTCTTGTAGGGTTAGTAATGAACTTCTTTGCAGGATGGGTTACAGATTTCACAACAAAAATCGTTATGAAACAACAAAAAATTGAATTAAGTAATGAATTAAAAGCGTAAAATTAGGAGAAATAATTATGACATACGGAACAATTAAAATAGAAAAAGGTAGCGGTGGTTTCGGTGGACCTTTAGTAGTTACTCCAAAACCAGGAAAAGATAAAATTTTATATATTACAGGTGGTGGAGCTGAACCTGAAATCGTAGAAAAAATCGTAAAATTAACAGGTGCTACTGCGGTTAACGGATTTAAAACATCAGTACCAGACGAAGAAATTTTCTTAGCGATCATTGACTGTGGTGGTACATTACGTTGCGGTATTTATCCACAAAAAAGAATTCCAACAGTTAACATTATGCCTGTAGGACCAAGTGGACCACTTGCTAAATTTATTAAAGAAGACATCTATGTTTCAGCTGTAGGATTAGACCAAATCTCTTCTGCTGAAGGTAGTGAAGAAGTAGTAGTTGAGGAAAAAACTCAGGAAGAACCAAAACGTGAATTTAAATATAGTGCAGATAAAAAAGTTTCACAAAGTTTAGCAGAAAATGCTAAATCATCTGTTATTCAAAAAATCGGTATGGGTGCTGGTAAAGTAGTTCATACATTATACCAAGCTGCAAGAGATGCAGTTCAATCAATGATTACAACAATTTTACCATTTATGGCATTCGTTGCGATGTTAATCGGGGTTATCCAAGGATCAGGATTTGGTAACTGGTTTGCTAAATTATTAACTCCTCTAGCAGGGAATATCTTTGGATTAGTAGCTTTAGGATTTGTATGTTCTATTCCATTATTATCAGCGTTACTTGGACCTGGTGCAGTAATTGCTCAAATTATCGGTACTTTAATTGGGGTTGAAATCGGAAAAGGAACTATTCCTCCACAACTAGCATTACCTGCATTATTCGCAATCAATACACAATGTGCTTGTGACTTTATCCCAGTTGGTTTAGGTCTTGCAGAAGCTGAACCAGAAACAGTAGAAGTAGGTGTAGTATCAGTACTTTACTCACGATTTATTATTGGGGTACCAAGGGTTATCGTAGCTTGGTTAGCAAGTTTTGGAATGTACTCTTAAGATTTTATAGGAAGCGGTCTTCGCTTCCTACATTAACGACATAGTCGGCCGTAAATGAATGAATAAAAATATAAGCAGAGGAAGAATGAGTATGATAATTTATGAAAATACAATAAAAAGTAAAGGAAGTCTTGTAGGTGAATTTGGAGATGGTATGTTTATCCTTTTTGGAGATAATGCACCGGATATGTTAAAAGATTATTGTTATGGAATTGATGTGGTACCAACTAATGCAACTATAGAAGTTGGTCATAAATTAAAAGTAGATGGAGAAGAGTTTGAAATTCTTGGTGTAGGTGATGTAGCTGAGAAAAACCTAGTAGACTTAGGACATCTAACAGTTCATTTTTCAGGAGATTTAGATAGTTTATTACCTGGTGCAATTGTGGTAGAGAATAAAAGTTGTCCTAAGATTGATATAAATACAAAAATTACTATAGAAAAATTAAACTAAAGGAGAAATAATTATGAGTTGGTTAAATTTAGAAGGAAAAACAGTAGTAGTAACAGGTGGAGCATCAGGAATCGGTGCAGCGGTAGTTGATGAATTCTTAAATCAAGGATGTAATGTTGTAGTAAGTGATCTTACAGAAAAAGAATCTGATAATAATAAATTATTATATGTAAAATGTGATGTTACTAAAAGAAGTGATGTTAAAGAAGTTGTTGCTAAAACTGTAGAAAGATTTGGAACAATCGATATTCTTGTAAATAATGCAGGAATTAATATCCCGCGTTTATTAGTAGATAAAAAAGCCCCTGAAGGTAAATATGAATTTAGTGATGAGATATATGATAAAATTATGGATATAAATGTTAAAGGTTTATTCATCTTCTCTCAAGAAGTTGGGCGTATACTTGTTGCTAAAGGAAGTGGTGTAATAGTAAATATGTCTTCAGAATCTGGATTAGAAGGATCAGAAGGACAAAGTATTTATGCGGCTAGTAAGAATGCGGTAAACTCATTAACACGTTCATGGGCAAAAGAACTTGGTAAATTAGGTGTTAGAGTAGTAGGTGTGGCTCCAGGTATATTAGAAGCAACGGGACTTAGAACATTAGCTTATGAGGAAGCGTTAGCTTACACTCGTGGTGTAACAGTAGAACAAATTCGTGCTGGATATACAAGTACAAAAACTACGCCATTAGGAAGAGATGGTAAACTATCAGAAGTTGCAGATTTAGTTGCATATGTAGCAAGTGATAGAGCAAGTTATGTTCATGGTGTTACATATAATGTAGCAGGTGGAAAAACAAGAGGATAATAAATGAAATAGGGGAGTTTCCCCTATTTTTTGTAGTTTGTGAATTTCAATTATTTTTACTATAATAAATATATAGAACTAAAAATGAGGTTGATAATATGAATATAAAAGCTGTGTTATTTGATATGGATGGATTAATGGTTGATACGGAAAGTTTAGCAACTGAAGCGTTTATTCATAGTGCGAAAAAGCAAGGATATGATATGACGAAAGAAGAAACTCTTATGGTATTAGGATTTACTACGAAAAGTATTTATGAGTTTTGGGAAAATTATTTCAAAAATTCTGATGTTAGCGGGAAACAACTAGTAGATGATCATTATAAATATATAGAAAATGTTTTATTTACTACAGGGCCTAAAAAGATGCCGTATATAGAAGAGTTATTAAAATATTTGAAAGAAAATAATTATAAGGTTGCCGTAGCTTCTTCGTCTAATATGAATCATATAATTAACAATATGGAAAAAACAGGATTGAAGAAATATATAGATGGATTTGCTAGTGGTGCTGAGGTGAAAAATGGTAAGCCAGCACCAGATGTCTTCTTATTAGCTGCTGAACGTTTAGGCGTAGAACCAAAAAAATGTTTAGTTTTAGAAGATTCAAAAGCTGGAGTAATAGCTGGTAGTTCAGCAGGAGCTAAGGTTATAATGGTTCCTGATATGTTTAAACCAGATGATGAGTGTAAGGAAAAAGCTTATAAAATTGTTAATAATTTAGGAGAAGTTATAAATATGTTAGAGGAGAATAATAATGAAGATTTTAATAGATAGTGCAAACGTAGAGAAAATTAAAGAAATATCGAAATATAGAGAGATAACAGGGATAACGACTAATCCAACAATATTATCAAAGGTAGAAGGAGATATTGAAAATATATTGAAAGAATTAAAGGAATTTACTTACAATAAATATGAAATTCATGTACAAACAACAGAAAGTGAAGTAGAAGGAATATTAAGTGAAGCAAGAGTACTTAGAAAATTTTTTGGAGAAACATTTCATATAAAAATTCCTGTAACAAAGGCTGGTTTAGAGTCTATTAAACTTTGTTCAAGAGAAGGGATTAAGGTGACGGCTACAGCGGTTTTAAGTCCTATGCAAGCATTGGCTGCAGCTATGAATGGAGCAAGTTACGTAGCACCGTATGTAAATAGAATGGAAAATGTCGGGCAAGATGCAACAGAAACAATTTCTGTAATAAGTGATTTATTAATAGATTATCCTACAGAGATTTTGGCTGCAAGTTTTAAAAATATAAGACAGATTCAAGAAGTCTTGCTTCAAGGAGCCGAAGCGGCAACTATATCTCCTGAATTAATAGAAACAAGCATTTGGCATCCTTATACAGATAAGTCTGTTTTAGATTTTGAAATTGATTGGAAAAATAAATTTGGTGATAAAAAAATTATTGATATGATATAATAATTAATAAGAATAAAATATGTCTAGAATTGGAGATTAGTATGGATAACATAAATAATGTAGAAGAAATGACAGATAAACAGTTTATGGAGTATAAAGAAACACTCCTAAAGCTAGCTTTAGAAAAACTAGAGAGTAGTGCAACATTAGAAGAAGATAAAAATAAAATAGAAAAGTTAATTAAATAATTTTAAAAATCAACTCAATGAATAACAAAAAATACTAAGTTATTGAACTTATTAGTGGTGTTATAATGATATTGGGTTGATTTTAGTGCAAGGAGAATAAAATGATTGGTCTTGTTTTTGATGTTGATGATACTTTATATGAACAGATAGTTCCATTTGAAAATGCGTTTAGAAGTCTATTTGATATAGATATTGATATAGAAAAGTTTTATCTCTTGAGTAGATATTATAGTGATGTAAAATTTGAAGCTTCTAGAAATGGTGAGATGACGATGGATGAGTATCATATTTATCGAATCCAAGAAGCGGCAAAAGATTTAGGTGTATACCTAACAGATGAACAGGCTCTTAGTATGCAAAGGCAATATAAGAATAATCAACAAAAATTAAAAATGTCTGATACAACGATAAGTATTTTGGAACTTGCTAAAAAGAATAATGTGAAGTTGGGTGTCATAACTAATGGTCCTAGCGATCATCAATGGACGAAAGTAGATGCTTTAGGCGTTGAAAAATGGATTCCTAGAGAAAATATTATTGTTTCAGGTGATTTAGGAATAAACAAACCAGATGTTAGAATATTTGCTGCTATGCAAGAAAAGTTACAACTAGGAGTTGAATCTTTATATTACATTGGGGATTCTTTAGAAAATGATATAGTTGGAGCGAATAATGCAGGATGGAAATCGATTTGGATAAATCGTTATAATAAAGAATATTCTACAGGTACTGAAATATATATAAAAGTTCAAAACAATTATGAATTGTTTGAAATTATTAAAGAAATAATTGAAAAATAAGACAAAAGTATTTTAGGATACAGTTTTTTATGGTAAAATTAATTATATATATTCAATATAATATTTATTTTAGATATTGAATAATAACATTCTTGTAAACAGGAGGAAAAGATATGAAATTAGTATTTTTTAATTTAAGAGAAGATGAAAAGAGTGCTTTAGAAAGTTGGAGAAATGCTCATCCTGAGGTTGAAATTGACGTTTATACAGAGGAACTTTCATCTGCTAATAAACACTTATTAGAAGGAAAGCAAGGTGTAGTTTTAGCGCAAAATAAACCTTTTGAGAGCGACGTATATGAATATGCTCACGAACAAGGAATTAAAGTCTTTGCGACTCGTTCTGCAGGATTTGATATTTATGATTTAGAGTTAATGAACAAATATGGTATTAAAATGACAAACGTACCATCATATTCACCTAATGCAATTGCTGAGCATGTACTTACAACAGCACTTAGAATTAGTAGAAACACTAACAAAATTCAACGTAATTTAGAAAGACATAATTTCTCTTGGAATCCAGGGATTTTATCTCGTGAACTTAGAACTTTAACAGTGGGAGTTATCGGTACTGGAAGAATCGGGACTCAAGCTGCTAGATTATTTAATGGTCTAGGATCTAAAGTTCTAGGATATGATGTTTACAAAAATGAAGCGGCAAAAGAAGTTTTAACTTATGTTGAGAATTTGGATGATTTAATTGCAAATTCTGATGTAATAACTATTCATATGCCAGCTATTAAAGAATATAACCACATGGTAAATGATGAGTTTATCTCTAAAATGAAAGATAACTCAATTTTATTAAATGCTGCTCGTGGTATGTTAGTTGATACTAAGGCTGTGTTACGTGCTTTAGATAGCGGAAAAATTCTTGGAGCAGGATTAGATGTATATGAAAATGAAAGTAAATATGTTCCTAAAAACTTTGAAGGAAAAGAATTCGATGATGAGTTATTGCAAACTCTAATCGATCGCGATGATGTAATTTATACACCACATACAGCGTTTTATACAGAAACTGCAATTCAGAACCTAGTAGAAGGTGGATTAGAAGCTGCTGTAGATGTAATTACGACAGGAACATCAGCGAATGCTGTAAATTAATTTAATAACTGATATTATAAAGACTTAGTTTTGTTAAATGCAAAATTAAGTCTTTTTGTGTTGTTAAATATATAAAGTTGCATTATAACTATAGAAGAGAGAATAAGAGGTGATTATTTTGATAATACATCTTGAAAAAATTATTTTTAACGCATTGAATATTTATTGTTATATTTCTTTATTTAATAATTGTATTTGTTTGTTTTTTTGTTTAAAATATATATGGTTAATTCAATAAATACTTGAAAATAGATTATGCTTTTAAATGTTTCAATTTAATGACAATAACGTATTCTATATATGAAAGTATTGAATATCTAAAGGATTAGAGATATAATATAATGTATATTAATAATATCGTAAATATAAGAATAAAATGAAGGAGAAAAGAGATGTTATTTAATCGACAAGGGCTACAACAAAAAAATTGGCGAATGGTCAAAAAAGGAAAACACATACTTTTTGGTTGTTCGTTATTCTTTGTTGTTGGGGGAGTAAGTGTTAATGGCCCGCAAGTGACATATGCAAGTGAGATTAATAGCTCAGAATTATCTGTTAAGCAAGATAATATAAGTAACAAAAATACGGCAGTTAGCACTTCGGAATTAAACGATGAGAAACAAACGGAAAGTTTAAACAACACAACATTAGAAAATAATACTTTAAGCGAAAGCAAAGAGAAGATTATCCTGAAAAAGGAAGCTAATAAGGAAGAACTAAAGAATTTAGTTGATAAGATTAAGAAAGCAGACATCAGTGGAAAAACTGAAAAATCTGTAAAAGAACTTAATCTTGTTTTGTCACGTGCAGAAAAAGCGCTAGATAATAAAGAAATAACTCAAGAAGAAATTGATAAAGAAGTAAAACTTTTAAAGGTAGTATTTGAGAATTTAGAAGATAAATCTAGGGGAGACAAAAAATCAGAAATTAAGAAAGATGATGATAAATCAGATTCTGAGAAAGATACTAAAGAAAAACAACAAGTTAATAATACAGAAGATGTTGCTAGAAGACATAATGAAAAAATTACTAAAGCAACTAATATCGTGAAAGAAATTAATAGTTTAGCTAGTGAAATAAACTATGAATTTAGTGATTCAGAAAAAGAACTAGTTAACACTATTGAGAAACTTCCAACTACTGATAATAATAGTGAAGAAAGTATTCAAAAACTATTAAATGAAGCAATTTATCTTCGAAATAGAGTAGCTAATAGAGTTACTCGTGCTAATTCGGGAAGACGTGACCCACGAAATGGAAAAGTCATTGACAAAAATGGAGAGAGTGGGTTTAGAGCGATTTGGTTAGCATCAATTGCTAATAAATATGAAGGTAGTAATAACTTAGTAAATGAAAATAGAACAAATTTAACTTTTTATAATTCGGATACTTTATTCTCAGTGATGACAGCGTATGGTAAAAGAGGAAATGGGGAACCGTTAGTAAGATATCAGAATGGCCCTAAACGAGGAGAGGAAAATCCTACTCCGTATTATGTAAAAAGAGTAGGAGTTATAAGTGGTCTTAATCAAGTTAAAGGTTTAAAACTACGTGTAGCTTATAAAGATTTCCGAACAGGAAATAAAGAAGAAGTAGATATTGCTGCTAACTATTGGAATGTAAATAATCCTGAAGTACAAATGGCTCTTGTTGGAACTATAGGTGATGGTGGAAATGTAACACCAGGTACTTATCATATTACAATTGGAGCAAATGGGACATATAAACAAAATACAATTACCTATACTCTAACTATCAAACCTCAGAGTGAGCGTAATACTGTTAATAATTTAACTCCTACTTACGTAGATGATATTAGACATTTAACAGAAAATGAAAAAAATGCTTTGATTGAAAAATTTAAAGCTGAGCATCCGAATGTCGTCAATCGTGCGAATCATGTTGACTTCGACCATGCTGAAATTTCAGCTGATGGTACAACGATGACAATTCACTTTAAAGATGGATTTAATCCTAAAACAATTCAAACAAATGCGACGAATGATGTAGAAGCAAAACACCAAAGTATAACAGCTTATTTTGGTGATTCTAAAGAATTGTATACAAATCCAAGGCAATTAGTACGTTCTAAAACTGGAAATGAAGTACCGTCGACAGCTCAAGTAACTTATAAAACACCTTTTAACTTACAACAAACGGGAACAAGAAACGTTGTAGTAACGACAACTTATGAAAATGGAATAACAAAAGATGTAACAACTCCTTATACAGTTTTAGATTTTATAGGAAAACAAGATAAGAAAATTAACCAGAATCAATCTGGTCAATTGGGAGACGCAAGAAATTATATTACTGTTTCGGATAATTCAGCACTTCCAAGTGAATTAACTGTTCGTTGGAAAGGTGGTTCATCGACTGTAGATACCTCTGCTGCGGGTGTACAACATAAAGAAATTGAAATTCTTCGTGGAAATCATTTGATGAAAACTGTAACTATACCGGTAGAAATAGTGGATAATATTAATCCAACTATTACAGCACCAGATTCAGTATTACTAACAAGGTTGGAAGGGTTACCAAGTGAGATAAATATTTCTGCACAGGATAATAATAAAGGAGTAGGACTTAAAGATGGAACTGCTGTTACTGTAGAAAATCTTCCTGCACCTTTAACGTATAATGCAGCAAAATCTAAAATTGAAATAAATGGTGTTATTCCGAATAACTTCCAACTTGGTAAATCAAGTATTCAAGTGACTGTTAAGGCAGTTGATAAAAAAGGAAATACTGCGACTAAAAATATTACTTTTAATATCCAATCTCAAACACAAAAATATACAGCAGTTGCTAATCCTCAAAAACAAGAAGTGAGTTATGGTGAGACTCCTGATGCAGGAACAAGTATTCAAAGAAATGGATTGCCAACAGGCACAAGATATGGATGGGCAACAGCACCTAATACGACAACAGGTCCTGGAGATAAAGCAGGAGTTGTAACAGTAACTTACCCAGATGGTTCAACAGATACTGTAAGTGTGACCGTAAAAGTGCGTAAGTTAAGTGATGAGCATGAACCAACTGGGAAGACAATTACTGTCAATCAAAATGAACCTGTAACAAATGATAGACTGAAAGCAGCGGTAACAATCAGTAGCAATGGTAACAGTAAAGTGAGATCGGTTACTCCAGTCGGAAATATCAGTACGACAAATGCAGGGCCACAAACCATAAAAGCGACAGTTACCTATTTGGATAATACTACTGATCCGGTTGATATTCCACTAGAAGTAAAAGACATTACAGCTCCAACGATTCAAACACCAACTGACAGACAAAATTGGGATTTAATCGCGTTAGACAGAACATTGCCACCAATAAAAGTAATATCTGCTGATAACGCCGGTGGAACAGGTATTAAATCAACAACAGTAACTGGGTTACCAGATTTCTTGGTATATGATAATGCAACTAAGACAATTAAGTTTAAAAATGGTGTTCAAGAGGTAACGAAACTACCTGCTGGACAAGATAGTAAGATATATAATGTTAATATCCAAGTAACAGATAATTCGAATAATTCTAGTCAAAGAACAGTAGCGATTACTGTTAAATCGATGACTACTAAATACAGTGCAACAGCCAATCCACAAAAACAAACTGTAAGTTATGGTGAAACACCAAACGCAGGAACAAGTATAAATAAAAATGAATTACCAGAAGGAACATCGTATACTTGGAGAACGATGCCTAACACAACTACTGGTCCTGGACAAAAGGCTGGAGTAGTAATTGTAACATATCCAGATGGTTCTACAGATTTGGTTGATGTAACTGTGGATGTACGAAAACTAAGTGAAGAACATGAACCAACAGCTACTAAAATAGTTAAAAATCAAAATGGCTTAGTGTCGAATGCAGATTTGAAAGCAGCGGTAACAATCAGTAACAATGGTGCTAGTAAGGTGAAATCTGTAACTCCTGTCGGCACAATCAACACTGTTGAAGCAGGGGAAAAAGAAATTTCTGCAATGGTAACCTATCTTGATGATACAACGGATACGGTGAAAATTCCGTTAGAAGTAAAAGATGTGACACCACCAACGATTCAAACACCAGTAAATGGTCAAAATGTTGATTTAATTGCATTAGATAAAGCTTTTTCACCAATAAAAGTAACGTCTAATGACAACGCTGGAGGAAGTGGTGTTCAGTCAACAACGGTAACAGACTTACCAGATTTCTTAACATATGATGATGCGACTAAAACCATCAAGTTTAAAGAAGGTACTAAGGAAGTTCCTAAATTACCAGTTGGTACAGATTCTCAAACGTATACAACTACAATTCGTGTGACAGATAATGCAAATAATAGTAGTACTTCACATTTAACTTTTATTGTGAAATCAATGACTACAAAATATGATGCAACTTCAAACACTCAAAAACAAACAGTAAGTTATGGTGAAACTCCAGATGCAGGCACAAGCGTGAATAAAACAGGACTACCAGAAGGAACAAGTTACGCTTGGAAAACAACACCAGTCACAACAGATGGACCTGGTGAAAAAGATGGAGTAGTAGAAGTAACGTATAAAGACGGTTCAAAAGATATGGTAAATGTAAAAGTTACTGTAAAAGAATTAAGTTCAGAATACGAAGTAACTGGAAATGAAATCGTAGTAAATCAAAACGATCGTGTATCAAATGATGATTTAAAAGCTAAAGTAACAGCGACATCAAAAGTAGGGAATGTTGATGGAACGGATAAAATTTCAAAAGTAGAACCAAAAGCGGAGATTAGCACGGCCAACTATGGAGATCAAAATATAACTGCGACAGTAACATTTAAAGATGGAACAACTAAGGAAGTAACCATTCCATTGAAAGTAAAAGACGTAACGAAGCCAACTATCCAAACACCAGAAGATAATACAAACTGGGAAATGACAGCATTAGACAAAGCTTTACCAAATATGGAAGTAAGAGCTGAAGATAATGCAAATGGTAGTGGAATAAAAAACGTCACTGTAATAGGATTGCCTGATTATCTAGAATATGATAGTGCAACTTACACTATTAAATTCAAATCAGGAAAAGACACAGTTGAAAAACTACCAGAAAATATACCAAGTCAAGAATTTACTTTAAATATTCGAGCAGAAGATAATGCGGGAAATGTTAGAGAAAGAACGGCTAAAATTACAGTATTTTCAATGAGTGCGAAAAAGGAACCTACACCAATTCCACAAAATACAAGTTATGGAAAAGTACCAGATCCTAATGCAAGTGTAGATAAAGAAGGACTACCGGAAGGTACAAATGTAACATGGAAAACACCACCTGTAGTTAATACACCAGGTACAACAACTGGTGAAGTGGAAATCACTTATCCAGATGGATCAAAAGACGTAGTTACAGTAAATGTAACAGTGAGAAAAGTAAGTGAAGATTTTACAGCGACTGGAACACAAATTGAAGTAAATCAAAATGAAGCAGTAACATCTGATATGTTAAAAGCAGCAGTAACTACGGTAAATGCGCAAGGTGAAAATGGAAATGCCAAAATTGCAACAGTTGAAGCCAAAACACTAATTAACACTGAGGCTTATGGAGAACAAACAATACAAGCAAAAGTAACATATATTGATGGTTCCGAACAAGAAGTAACAATTCCTCTTGAAGTAAGAGACGTAACGCCACCGACAATTCAAACACCAACTAATGGACAGAATTGGAATTTAATCGCAGTAGAAGGACAAGATCCAAATATAGCCGTAACAAGTGAAGACAACGCAGGAGGAAGTGGAGTTAAATCAACGACAGTAACAGGGTTACCAGACTTCTTAGAGTATAATGAATCAACTAAAAAGATTCAGTTCAAAACAGGAGTAACTCAAGTACCAAGTTTACCAGTAGGAACTGACGTACGATCTCACAATGTAACTATTACAGTAGTAGATAATGCAGGGAATGAAACAACAACAAATGTTACAATCACTGTGAAATCAATGACTACGAAATACGAAGCAACTCCAAACTCGGAAAAACAAACAGTAAGTTACGGAGTGACTCCAGATGTAGCAACAAGTGTGAATACTTCAGGGTTACCAGAAGGAACAAGATATGCTTGGACAATAACACCAGTAACAACAACACCTGGTGAGAAAGACGGAGTAGTAGAAGTAACGTATAAAGACGGTTCAAAAGATACAGTAAATGTAAAAGTTACAGTAAATGAACTAAGTTCAGAATACGAAGTAACTGGAGCACCAATTGAAGTAAATCAAAACACTCCAGTAACAAATGATGAATTGAAAGCCAAAGTGACGGCGACATCAAAAGTAGAGAATGTTGATGGGGCAGATAAGATTTCAAAAGTAGAACCAAAAGTACAAGTAAGTACAGCTGCATACGGTGAAACAAATATTGAAGCAACAGTAACGTTCAAAGATGGAACAACGAAAGAAGTAACAATTCCGTTAAAAGTCAAAGACGTGACTCCACCAACTATTACAGCTCCAGAAGAAAATAAAAACTGGGAAATGACAGCATTAGATAAAACTTTACCAAATATGGAAGTAAGGGCAGAAGATAATGCGAACGGAAGTGGAATAAAAACGGTAAGTGTAGAAGGACTTCCTGATTACTTAGAATATGATAGTACAACTAACTCAATTAAGTTTAAATTAGGGAAACAAGAAGTAGAAAAACTACCAGATAATACGCCAAGTAAAGAATTTAATTTGAATATTCGTGTAGAAGATAATGCAGGAAATGTTAATACAAGAACTGCGAAAATTACAGTATCTTCAATGAGTGCGAAAACTAATCCTCAACCAAAAGATCAAATGGTAAACTACGGACAAGTACCAAATCCAGAAGATAGTGTAAATAAACAAGGGCTACCAGATGGAACAACGGTGACATGGAAAACTCCACCAGTAGATAATACGCCAGGTTCAACAACGGGAGAAGTAGAAATCACATATCCAGATGGCTCAAAAGATGTGGTTACAGTAAATGTAACTGTAAGAAAAGTAAGCGAAGAATATACTGCGACTGGAACACAAATCGAAGTGAATCAAAATGCAGAAGTAACATCTGATATGTTAAAAGGAGTAGTTAATGCGATTAATGCACAAGATGACAATGGTAATGCGAAAATCGCAAAAGTGGAATCAAAAACACCAATTAATACAGCGTTGTATGGAAATCAAACAATTCAAGCAAAAGTAACATATATTGATGGCTCAGAACAAGATGTTACGATTCCGTTAAAAGTCAAAGATGTAACTCCACCAACAATTCAAACACCAACTAATGGACAGAATTGGAATTTAATCGCAGTAGAAGGAGGAAATCCAAATATTGCTGTAACGAGTGAGGATAACGCTGGAGGAAGTGGAATTAAATCTATAACTGTAATGGGGTTACCAAATTTCTTAGAATACAATGAAGCAACTAAGATGATTCAGTTTAAAACAGGAGTAACATCAGTACCAAAATTATCAGAGGGAACAGATGTAGAACCGCATAATGTAACGATAACGGTAGCAGATAACGCGGGTAACGAAACAACAACAAATGTTACAATTACTGTGAAATCGATGACTACGAAATACAATGCAACTCCTAATGAACAAAAACAAACGGTAAGTTATGGTGAAGAATTAGATGCGGGAGCGAGTATTAATAAATCTGGTTTACCTGCAGGAACAACTTATACATGGGAAACAAAACCAAGTACGACAGAAGAACCAGGGGAGAAAGCAGGAGTAGTAACTGTTACATATCCAGATGGCTCAAAAGATGCAGTTAATGTGACTGTAAATGTGAGAAAACTAAGTGATGAATATGAACCAACAGGTACTAAAATAGTTAAAAATCAAAATGACTTAGTATCAAATGAAGAATTAAAAGCAACGGTGACAATTAGTAATAATGGTGCTAGTAAGGTGAAATCTGTAACTCCTGTTGGAACTATTAATACGATAAACTCAGGAGATCAAACAATTAATGCGACTGTAACGTATCTTGATGGTACAACAGATACTGTAACAATAACACTTGAAGTAAAAGACGTGACTCCACCAACTATTCAAGCCCCAACAGAAAATACAAACTGGGAAATGACTGCATTAGATAAAACTTTACCAAATATGGAAGTAAGTGCAGCAGATAATGCGAACGGAAGTGGAGTAAAAACAGTAAGTGTAGAAGGTCTTCCTGATTACTTAGAATATGATAGTACAACTAACTCTATTAGATTTAAAGCAGGAAAACAAGAAGTAGAAAAACTACCAGAAAATACACCAAGTAAAGAATTTAATTTGAACATTCGCGTGGAAGATAAAGCAGGGAATGTCAGTGAAAGAACTGCGAAAATTACAGTATCTTCGATGAGTGAGAAAAAGAATCCGACGCCAATTCCACAAAATACAAGTTATGGACAAGTACCTTCCCCTAATGCAAGTGTAGACAAAACAGGATTACCGGAAGGAACAAATGTAACATGGAAAACACCACCAGTAGTTACAGCACCAGGAACTAGTACAGGAGTGATTGAAGTAACTTATCCAGATGGAAGCAAAGATACAGTTGAAGTGACGGTAAATATAAGTAAGTTAAGTGATGAGTACAATATAGCTGGTACTGAAATTGTAGTGAACCAAAATACTCCAGTAACGAATGATGACCTAAAAGCCAAGGTAACGGCGATATCAAAAGAAGGAAATATTAATGGAACTGATAAAATCTCAAAAGTAGAACCAAAAGCAGAGATTAGCACAGCTAACTATGGAAATCAAAATATTACTGCGACAGTAACATTCAAAGATGGAACAACTAAAGAAGTAACAATTCCATTAAAAGTTAAGGATATCACAGCACCAACAATTCAAACACCAACTAATGGACAGAATTGGGACTTAATCGCAGTAGAAGGAGAAAATCCAAATATTGCTGTAACGAGTCAGGATAACGCTGGAGGAAGTGGAGTTAAGTCAACAACGATAACAGGATTACCAGAATTCCTAGAATACAATGAAGCAACTAAAACAATTCAGTTTAAAGCAGGAACAACATCAGTACCAAACTTACCAGAAGGAACAGATGTAGAGCCACATAATGTAACGATAACGGTAGTAGATAACGCAGGGAACGAAACAACAATAAATGTTACAATCACCGTGAAGTCAATGACTACAAAATATGAAGCAACTTCGAATCCAGAAAAAAAAATAGTAAGTTATGGAGAAGAAGTAGATGCGGGAGCAAGTATTAACAAATCTGGTTTACCTGTAGGAACAACTTATACATGGGAAACAAAACCAAGTACGACACAAGGTCCTGGGGATAAAGTGGGAGTAGTGACTGTTACATATCCTGATGGTAGTAAAGATACTGTTAATGTTACGGTAAATGTTCGTGCACTTAATGATGAGTATGATGTAGCTGGAAATGAAATCGTAGTAAACCAAAATACTCCTGTAACAAATGATGAATTAAAAGCCAAAGTGACGACGACATCAAAAGTAGGGAATATTGATGGAACTGATAAGATTTCAAAAGTAGAACCAAAAGCGGAAATTAGCACGGTTAACTATGGAAATCAAAATATTACTGCGACAGTAACATTCAAAGATGGAACAACGAAAGAAGTAACAATTCCATTAAAAGTCAAGGATGTAATACCACCAACTATTCAAGCTCCAACAGAAAATACGAACTGGGAAATGACAGCATTAGATAAAACTTTACCAAATATGGAAGTAAGGGTAGAAGATAATGCGAATGGAAGTGGAGTAAAAACAGTAAGTGTAGAAGGACTCCCTAATTACTTAGAATATGATAATGCAACTAACTTAATTAAATTTAAGACTGGAAAACAAGAAGTAGAAAAACTATCAGAGAATACTCCAAGTAAAGAATTTAATTTGAATATTCGTGTTGAAGATAATGCAGGAAATGTTAATACAAGAACTGCGAAAATTACAGTATCTTCAATAAGTGCGAAGACTAATCCTCAACCAAATGATCAAACGGTAAACTACGGACAAACACCAAATCCAGAAGATAGTATAAATAAACAAGGATTACCAGATGGAACAACGGTGATATGGAAAACACCGCCAGTAGTTAATACACCAGGTTCAACAACCGGAGAAGTGGAAATCACTTATCCAGATGGATCAAAAGATGTAGTTACAGTAAATGTAACTGTAAGAAAAGTAAGCGAAGAATATACTGCGACTGGAACACAAATCGAAGTAAATCAAAATGAAGAAGTAACATCTGATATGTTAAAAGGAGCAGTTAATGCGACTAATGGTAAAGGTGAGAATGGTAATGCGAAAATCTCAAAAGTAGAATCAACAGCACCAATTAGCACAACAACATATGGAGACCAAACAATTCAAGCAAAGGTAATATATATTGATGGTTCAGAACAAGAAGTAACGATTCCGTTAAAAGTCAAAGATATAACACCACCAACTATTACAGCTCCAATAGAAAATAAAAACTGGGAAATAACTGCATTAGATAAAACTTTACCTGCGATGAAGATTAAAGCAGAAGACAATGCAAATGGAAGTGGAATTTCTATGATTGAAGTAAGAAATCTACCTGAATTCTTAACTTTTGATGAATCTACTGGAACAATTGTTTTCAAGGAAGGTGTACAAGAAGTACCGAAAATTAAATCCGACAATACAATGCATGGTGTAACGATAATAGCAAGAGATAGAGCTGGAAATTCGACATCAATTTTAGTAAATATTACAGTTTGGTCTATGCGAGGAAAATATGATCCACAACCAAAAGCACAAACTGTGGACAACGGAACAGTACCAAACGCAGAAGATAGTGTAGATAAAACAGGGTTACCAGAAGGTACAACTGTAACATGGAAGACAACTCCAGATGTAAGTACACCTGGAAGTCATCCAACAATAGCGTTAGTAACGTACCCAGATGGGACAGTAGACGAAGTCACAGTACCAATCACAGTTAAGAAACAAAGTGAAACATTCACACCAACTGCGAAAGAGCCAAACCAAACCGCAAAACACGGAAGTGACCCAAGCGCAGAAGGAAGTATCAACACTGAGAACCTACCTAAAGGAACAACGTACACATGGGTAGAAAAACCAGATACAAATACAACGCCAGGAAGCAAACAAGGAAAAGTATTAATCACATACCCAGATAATAGTACGGAAGAAGTTACAGTAACAGTAGAAGTAACACCACAAAAAGACGACTACAATCCACAACCAAAACCACAAACAGTGGATAACGGTACAGTACCAAACGCAGAAGATAGTGTAGACAAAACAGGCTTACCAAGTGGAACTACAATCACATGGAAGACAAATCCAGAAGTAACTACACCAGGAGAATATCCAACAATAGCGTTAGTAACATACCCAGATGGAACAGTAGACGAAGTTGAAGTACCAATTACAGTTAAAAAACAAAGTGACACATTCACACCAACTGCGAAAGAGCCAAATCCAACGGCAAAACATGGAAGTGACCCAAGCGCAGAAGGAAGTATCAATACAGACGGCTTACCAAGTGGCACAACGTACACATGGGTAGAAAAACCAGATACAAATACAACACCAGGAAGCAAACCAGGAAAAGTATTGATCACATACCCAGACAATAGTACGGAAGAAGTGCCTGTAACAGTAGAAGTAACACCACAGAAAGATGACTACAATCCACAACCAAAACCACAAACTATTACAAATGGAGATGTTCCAAATGCAAAAGATAGTATAGGAAATGTACAAGAACTACCAGATGGAACAAGAATAGAGTGGAAAGATGGAACAGTTCCTAATACTGATACTCCAGGGAATATTTCTGCAAAAATAACTATCACATATCCAGATGGAACGGTAGATGAAGTCGATGTGACAATTATAGCTAATAAACAAACTGCAAAAGGAGATCCAGAAGTTCAACCAACGTTACCAGAATTCAGTGGAGGAGTAAACGGGGATCCAGAAGTTCAACCAACGTTACCAGAATTCAGTGGAGGAGTAAACGGGGATCCAGAAGTTCAACCAGCTTTACCAGAATTCAATGGAGGGGTGAACGGAGATCCAGAAGTTCAACCAATGTTACCAGAATTCAGTGGAGGAGTAAACGGGGATCCAGAAGTTCAACCAGCTTTACCAGAATTCAATGGAGGGGTGAACGGAGATCCAGAAGTCCAACCAACGTTACCAGAATTCAACGGAGGAGTAAACGGAGATCCAGAAGTTCAACCAATGTTACCAGAATTCAGTGGAGGAGTAAACGGAGACCCAGAAATTCAACCAGAGGTACAAAAAAATAAACTTATTATTACTAGATGGATCGATGAGAATGGCAATGAATTGAAACCTGCGGATGCTGAAGCTTCAACCAAACTTGGTGAAGAAAATAAGGCATTTGATCATGGTGAAATAGAAGGTTATGAATTTATAAGAACAGAAGTTAGTAAATCTGGGGATGTTGTTACACATATCTTCAGAAAACGTGCTAACAATGTGATTAATAAAGTACGAGTAACACAAGCTAATTCTCGAAATATTGATCTAGTGAAATCTAGTGGATTTAGTAAAACATATAAACGTTTAGCTAATACAGGTGAAACCGCAAATAATAGTGAATTAGCAGGACTAGGTTTAGCAATAGTAGGTCTATTTGCAGCAATAAAACGTCGTAAAAACGAAGAAGATTAATTTTAAATTTTCTTAGAAGTTTAAAAGTTATAAACCTACATAGGAAAAGAATCCCTTGGAAATGATTATCTCCAAGGGATTCTCTATTTGATTATAAAAGAAAAGATCCGACATTGTCAGACCTTAAAATTTTAATCTATTATTTTTTTAATAAATCACGGATTTCTTTAAGAAGTTCTTCTTTAGCATCAACTTTTGGTGTTTCTTCTTCAGCTTCTTCTTTAGACATTTTATCTTTAGCTGTGTTGATTGCTTTAACGAAGATGAAGATTGCGATTGCTGTGATTAAGAAGTCGATTGTGATTTGGATAAAGTTACCGTATTTAATACCTTGCCAAGCTAAGTTAGTGAAGTCTGGTTTAGCTGGGAAAATAAGAGCGATAAGTGGCATCATAACGTCAGTTACTAATGAACTTACGATTTTACCGAAAGCTGCCCCCATGATAACCCCGATAGCTAGGTCTAATACGTTTCCTTTTAATGCAAATTTTTTAAATTCGTTTAACATAAAAATAATTCTCCTTCTATAAAATTTTAAATACCTCAGTATAATATATTAAAATTGAAATAAAATCAAGTATAAAGTTAAAAAAAATAAAAAAAAATTAAGTAAACGTATTCTAATCTTAATTGTCATATTATTTAAATATATTTTTTATAAATTATTTATATTTTTTTAAAAATAATATATGTATTTATTAAGTAAAATATACTGTATTTGTAATTAGTATATAAATTACCGAATAAACAAGAAAACTAACCGAATATGCATTATCTATAGATTTTTAAATATTTATTATATAAAATATAATTATGAAAGGAGCTAAAGATATGAAAGTTGAATTAAATATAGATAAGAAATTTGGAGAAACAATAGTTACTATATCAACAAATAAAGTGAATGATGAGATTCAAAACTTAGTGAATTATATAGAAAATAAGGAAGGTTACTTTATAGGAGTTTTAGATGACAAAGTACGTTTATTAAATATGGAGGATATTATAAGGGTATATGTTGAAGATAGAAAAGTATATGTAGTTACAGTTGAAGGTAGATTTATTGTTAGAAAAAAATTATATGAAGTGCAGAGTACATTAACTAAGGATTTTATAAAAATATCTCAAAGTGAAATAGCTAATGTTAAATATATTCATAGCTTAGATTTAGGATTAAGAGGAACAATAGTTATAAATTATAAAAATTCGGATATAAGTTATGTATCACGTAGAATGTTAAAAGAATTTAAGATGAAATTAGGATTATAGGAGGTATTAAAATGAAATTATTTCAAAAAATTGTAATATTTATGTTGTTAGGGATAGGAGTAGGAAATGTTATTAATCTAATATTTGGTATTTTATATGGTCAGTTTTATCCTGGTATGCCATTGTATATTCAGAGTTTTGATAATCTAAATACGGCAGTATTAATTCAAACCTTAGTATATGCTATTTTAGGTTTATTACAAGGATTAGCTGGTAAAGTATTTCAAAGTAAGTTAAATGATAACATAGTAATAGTATTTGTATCACATTATTTTCTTATTATGTTACCACTTGTGTTAGCGGGTTATTATTTGAAATGGTTTAGTAGTCTTACTACTTTAATTTTAATGCTGATTACAGCTACTGTGGTTTATGTTTTAATAGGAATAGTTCGATATTTTAGTGTTAAAAATAGTATAAGTGAGATAAATATAAAATTAAGAGATAATAGATAAGATTTCGCTAGTAACAAAGGAGGAGCAACACAAATTAATTATTTTGTGTCGCTCCTCTAAATTTTATAACAGATTATAAAATACTTTTTAAAGAATACTTGATATAAAATATTTTTTAATTTTTGTTATTTTGAATTATTATTTTATTCCAATTAAAATATTATTTTTTTACTTCAACTTTATTTTTCTTTAAGAATTTATTAAGTAGATTAGAAGCTTTAGCTTTATTTTCTTCTACTTTTTCAGAAAGATTTTCTATTTTTTGATCAGTATTTTTTTTGAATCCAGTAACATTTGAT
This sequence comes from Gemella haemolysans, assembly GCF_012273215.1. Classification (NCBI taxonomy): domain Bacteria; kingdom Bacillati; phylum Bacillota; class Bacilli; order Caryophanales; family Gemellaceae; genus Gemella; species Gemella haemolysans. The sequence goes on from NZ_CP050965.1 coordinate 105,800, forward strand.
TTCATATTATCAACAGATGATTGTAATCCGTTGATTGATGATGCTAATCCTTCTGCTGAGTTGAATAGTGGATCTAATTTTTCAGATTTAACTTGTAAATCTTCAGCTAGGATGTTTGTGTTTTGTAATAAAATATTAGCTTCTGCCATAATTGGCTCTAAGTTACCTTCAACTTTTTTAACTGTTTCATTTAAATCTTTAGCAAGAGCAAGAGCATCTTCTGCGATGTTCGTAACATCTTCTACACATTCAGTAGCAACAACTACAGATTTTCTAACAGTTTTAAGTGTAATAGCGGTACTTATACATAGGATTAAAACACCAACACCTGCTAAAAAGATTCCAGCGTATGCTAAAATTAACCAGTTTATATCTAACATAAAGTTTTCCTCCTTGGGTTATTATAATCAATTATATTTTAAGTTTATTATAAATACAACTAATTATTTTGATTTTTGTTCTATAAATTTGTGGCAAAGTTTATTGATATTTCCTGCTCCCATAAATAGAAATACACTATTATCAAAGTTTAGTTTATCGAAATCTTCTTCACTATTTATAATTTGAGAACCTTTAGTCACTTTTTGTAAGTCTTCAATACCTACAATTTTTTCTTTTTCACGTACCGAAGCAAAGATTGGGCAAAGGAATACTTTGTCTGCAGTCTCTAAGCTCTCGGCAAATTCGTTTAAGAATTTAGCTGTACGTGTGTATGTATGTGGTTGGAAAATTGCGATAACTTCTTTATCAGCATATTTTCTACGTGCACTATTGATTGTAGCTTTAATTTCACTAGGATGGTGAGCATAATCATCTACAACTACACTATTTCCAATTTTGTGTTCGCTGAATCGTCTTTCTGCAGGTTTATACTGACTAAGAGATTCTTGAATTTTCTCTACACTAATTCCATTTAGATCGGCTAAAGCAATAGCTGATGTCGCATTAGAAATATCATGTAACCCAAATACTGACATAGTAAATGTTCCAAGTAGTTCAGAGTTTTTGTAAATGTCGAATTTACTATGTTCTGATGTAGTTTGGACATTTTTTATTTGATAGTCATTTCCATCGTTGAATCCATATTTTATAGTTTTTGCCTGTGCAGGTTTAAGTTGCGAAGCTAAGCGATCATCACCACAAATAACAACCGTATTTTTAACCTGATTTACAAAACTTTGGAATGCATCAAACATATCGTGTTCGTCATTAAAATAATCTGGGTGGTCAAAGTCAATATTTGTTACAACAGCATAATCTGGATGATATGCTAAGAAGTGTCTGTAGTATTCACAAGCTTCAGCTATCATATACTCTGAATTTTTCTCACCGTGTCCAGTTCCATCTCCGATTAGGTATGAAGTAACGTGACTGTGTTTAAAAATATTACTTGTCATAGTAGTTGTAGTAGTTTTACCATGAGCTCCTGTGATTGCGATTGAAGGAATCTCAGAAAGAAGTTTACCAAGGAATTGAGAGTAAGTGTAAGTAGTTAAACCTAATTCTTTAGCTCTTCTGTATTCAACATGTGTTTCATCGAATGCGTTCCCTAGAACTACTTCATATCCTTCTTTAATATTTTCTGCCCCATAGTAGTACATTGGGATGTTTCTTTGTTCTAATTTTTCTTGTGTAAAAAAGTATGTTTCCTCGTCTGAACCTTGCACTTCATTACCCATATCATAAGCAATTTGTGCAAGAGAACTCATTCCGGAACCTTTAATACCTATAAAATGATATTTACTCATTATAGTATCTCCTAAGTTTTCATTAATAAAATAAAAAAAATTCTGTAATATTTTTTTCATAAGCAATTCAATTTTACAACAAAACTGATAAAAATTCAATAAATAGGAGTTTATTTCTGATAGGATATTTTCAAATTTTTTCTATATTTTCACTTTGGAACTAATAATTTTCCACATGGATTGTAGGTAATGTAAAAGAGGGCAATTAAGAAGTAAGTTTTCAAAATTGCCTCTCTTAGAGTTAATTTAATAAATTTATATTAGAAATAAGATTATTTTCTATATTTTCTTCTACCAAGTAATAGTGCGCCACCTAATACTAATCCTACCGCAGCTAATGAAGCTAAATTATTATTTGCTAGTCCAGTTTTAGCTAAGTGTTTTCCTAATTTTGAATTATTTATACTTGATGCTAAGCTGCTGTTTAGCGGTGTAACTTTATTAGGTTGGTTACTTTGAATTGCAGGGGTAGTTTGTTTGTTATTTGAGTCATTATGTCCTAAAGTAGTATTATCAATGTTAGAATAATTATGCGCAACACTGCTATTACCACTATTAGAATCATTGTGAGTTGCATCATGATTATCAGTGTCGATAGACGTATTATTGTTGTTTGAAGTATTACCACTGTTTTCGTTGTTTTGTCTAGATTTATTAGAAACTATTGCGAATTTACTGAAGTGATCTATTTCAAATATTACTTTTCCATCTTTTATAGTTGACTTCATAAGTTCTAACTCTCCGTTATCTTTTATGTGATAAACATCTACATCTTTTTCATCTTCTTTTAAGACAATGGCTACTGTACGGTTTGCTTTTGAATTAACTACATTATTGTCTTTGTCTAGAAGTTTTAAATCTAATATTCTGATTTGATTGTCTGTAGGTAAGTTTAATTTTTCTAGAACTGAACTTGCTAAGGCTTTATCTTCTACAGTAGTTGCAGAAAGTTTTGCTGCAGTTGTTTTATCTGTTAAAGTAACTTTAACTCCTGATGCGTCATCAGAGAATATATTGTTTATAATATTTTCAGATGGAGTTACGTTATTTGTGTTAGTGTTTCCTGAATTTGAATTATTATTAGGTTTATTATCAGGAGTAGGTTTGTTTTCAGGTTTGTTATTTCCTGTGTTTTCGTTGTTTCCAGGTTTTACTTCAGTAGAACTGTTATTAGCATTATTTGAAGAGTTATTTGCATTATTATTAGCTGTGCTACCATTAGAAATATCACTTGGTTTTGTATTATCTCCAGATCCATTATTGCTTGAATTATTAGCAGGGTTATTATCTGGAGTAGGTTTATTTTCAGGTTTGTTATTTCCTGTGTTTTCGTTGTTTCCAGGTTTTACTTCAGTAGAATTGTTATTAGTATTATTTGAAGAGTTATTTACATTATCATTAGCTGTGCTATTATTAGAATTGTCGCTTGGTTTTGTATTGTCTACAGCTCCATTATTACTTGAATTATTATCAGGTTTATTATCTGGAGCAGGCTTATCTTCAGGTTTATTATTTCCTGGGACAGTTTCTTTATCATTTTTATGTTTAGTATACTCTTCTAATGCTTTATCTATGTTAGATTTTTCTTCTAAAATTTTCTCTATAGATTTTTCTTCATCATATACTTTTTGAGCTTTTTCTGTGGCTTCTTTTAGTTTAGCATATGCTTCTTTATTAATTCCTTCTTTATCTTTGTCATCATTAACTAAGATTTTAGCTGTTTCTAAAGGTAAAAGAAGGTTTGCTCTTTCAGTAGCAAATTTTTTCGCAACTTCATCATTATCATTTTCAGTTGGTTTGTTATCGCTAGGAGTGTCAACTTTATCGCTAGGAGTGTCAACTTTATCGTTAGGTTTGTTGGCATCACTATTAGATGGAGTGTCGACCTTGTCGCTAGGTTTGTTGGCATCATTGTTAGATGGAGTGTCGACTTTGTCGTTAGGTTTGTTAACTTCGCTGTTAGATGGAGTGTCGACTTTATCATTAGGTTTGTTGACATCACCGTTAGTAGGAGTGTCAACTTTGTCGTTAGGTTTGTTGGCATCACTGTTAGCAGGAGTGTCAACTTTGTCGTTAGGTTTGTTAACTTCGCTGTTAGATGGCGTATCAACTTTATCACTTGGTTTATTAGTCTCATTATTATTAGATGTATCAGTGTTGCCACTTGGTTTATTTGCTTCAGGAGCAGGTGCTTCTTTCAATCCATTAACCGCTTCTTCGATTTCTTTTAATAAACTAGAACGAGTGTCTTCTAGATTTCTTGTTTCTTTAGCTTTGTTTATGAATTCAGTTGCTTTACTAATAGCTGTAGTTAAATTGTTTTTAGATTCATCTGTATATTTATTAGCGGCAAGTTTATCGTTGGCTGATTTAACAGCTTCATCTAGTTTTGAAGTGTCGTATCTAAGAAGGTTATAGTATGTTTGAACATCATTAAATAATTTCAAGATTTCATTAGATTTAGGGTTGTTGTGTACTAAGTCTTCTAGTTTATCGATTTTACCTTGAAGATAGCTATCTACAGCGTTGATGCTTTCTTCACTGTAGTTTTTACTATCTTTATCAGAATTGAAGTTAGCTACAGCTTCAGCGTTTGAAGTTCTTAGTTGAATAAGTAAATCATATTGATTTTTTAAATCTGATAGTTCAGTAAATGCAGTAGAAATTTCTTCTGTGCTGGCAATATTATTTTTCAATACATTTTGTGCCGCGTTGATTTTGTTACCGAAGTTTTTAATTACCGCCATATCTTGGCTCACGTTTGCATTTTTAAATACATTATTCCAACTATCATAGTATTTACTTGTAGTAGCTTCGAATAGTGCGTTTAGTTGTTTTTTATCTGCAGTGATAACAGCATTTTCTTTAGGATATTTTACAGATAATACAGCTATGTTTTCATGCTTGTCAGTACCGAATAATGTACTGCTTGCAAAAGTGTTAAGTTTTATTGTAGATGGTTTTCCTTCGATAGGTATTCTAATTTTTGAAGGATATTTATAAGAATTAGTTACATTATTGTAAGTAACGTCGGCAGTATCTTCTTTTAATACTTGAACATCTTTTTCAGTATTACCATCAAAATATGTAAGTTTACTCATAACAGCAACATTAGTTGTTCCATTATTCATAGGAACAAGATCTAATTCTAAGTAATTTTTTCCATTTTCAGTTACTAGATATACGTTTTTAATTATTCCATTAGCCATAGAAGGACTAGTTAAATCTTGTTTTAATAATGAACCTTCTAATTGAACTTTATTATTAGAATCTGTAGAAGGAGATTCTGATGGATTACTTGGTTGATTTTGAGTTGAATCAGCAGAATTGTTAAATGCATTCACAGCGGTATTCAGTTTGTTTAATTCAGTAAGTAACGCTTCTTCAGTAGACGAATCATTGTTTAATAATTCTTTAGCTTTTGTTAGTTCATTAGTTAAAGTAACAAAGGCTGCCGGTTCTTTTTTACCTTGTTTTATCAGTTCAACTTCAGCAATTTTTTTCTTAAGTTGTTCTTTAGCTGAAACTTGTTCTGCTTCAGGGTTTTGAGAACCATTTAAGTCTTCTATAGCAAATTTAAATTGTTCTTTGTAGTAATCTGTCAAATCGGTATTTACTTGATCGTCAGTATCATTAGAATCAGGTGTTAGTTTGGCATGTTCAACATATGCTTTTGCTTCATCTATTAATTGTTTAAGTTTAAGTTTTGATTGAGTAATTTTGTTGAAATTGTTGTAAGCTTCTTCAGCTTTTTTAATTTCTCCAGAAAGTTCTTCAGTATTGATGCGAAGATAGTCTCCTAAATGTTGAACATCTCCTGTTAGTTCATCTAGTTTTTTATATACTGTTACAGTTCCTTCTTTGTCGAATTCGTTTGAGTAAGTTTCTTTTTTGCCTTCTATATCCACTGGATCTAGAGAGTTTATTTTACTTTCAACTGCATCTAATTTTTCTTTAACTAATGCTTTACTTTCGCTAGTAAAGTGTGAGTTGTTCTTCCAATCATTTTCATACTGTTCTTTTGCATTTTGTAGTGATTTATGAAGGTTAGCCAATGAATCTAATTTAGTAGTTTCATCTAAAAGTTTATTAATAATGTTATCTACTTCGTCTTTAGTTAGTGAATCACTATTTAAAAGTTGTTGAGCCTTAGTAATTAATTGATTGAATGAAGTTTTGAACACTGGTTTTAAATCTTTATAGTTATCTTGGACTGTATTACTTGTGTAGTAATTAATTTTATCTCTTATAGAAGCTTTTAGAGGTGATTCTTTTTTAGCTTCTAATTTTGTAGAGTAATCGATATATAAATCTGTTGGACTTGTAAAGTTATCGATTCCATTTTTTCCTAATGAGAATGAATCTTTAAAATTGAAGTTTCCTAGAAGGGCTATTTCAATATTTTTCTTAGTAGCATCGACTGTAAGTTTTAATTTAGTAGGGTAGTCGCGACCTCCAATATTTTTTGTCTCTAAAACAACGGCATCGGCATCTGTATTTCCTAGACTATTGTATTTGAAAGTGTCTGCTAGAGCAAAATCAATAGCTCCACCCATAATTTTAGGTTCTAATGTTAATATTACTTCGTTTTTACCATTTCCTAATTCGTGAACTTCTACATTTTTTATAAGTTCTGTTAAATCACGACTGTATCTTGTTTTAATAGGTTTGTCGCTACCTCTTTCTACGAATTTTGCAGTTACATTATATGGCTCTGCTGGCTTAGTAGTATTTTCAACAGGTGCGGCAGGAACTGGTTCTCCTTTTCTACCATCTTTTGTAGTAAGATTATTTATCGCTTCAGTTAATTGTTTAACAAGGTCTGATGTCTCATTGATTTGAGGGTTATAACTGTTTGTTTGGTTAATCCAGTCTTTAGCGTGATTTAATGCTTGATCAAATTTTTCAAGAGACACAGGTTCGTATTCACTTCTTATTTTTTTATCTGCAATGCCGATGATACGTTGTAATTCTGTAGTATTGTATCTTAAGTAAGTGAAGTTAGCATTGTCGAAGTCTTTTATTAGCTGAACTAATTCTTTTATGTTTCTTGTATTTTTTAATGCAGGAACACTCTTAATGTAATTTTTGTAGTTTTCGATACTTTCTTTAGTGTATGTTTTTTCGTTATAAAGATCAAAGAATTCTAATAGTTTTGCAACTTTAATATCTAGAACCTCTCTTAATGTTGCAATGTCTTCCATTTCATGAATAGGAGTAGAAATTTCATAAAGTTTATCGTAGTTAGCACTATCTGAACGTTTTAATTCTTGTAGTTTTGTTATAGCTTCGCTAATTTTAGCTCTTTGTGAGAAGTCTGCAGCTGTATCTGAAGTATTCTCTTTTGTTAGTAACCATTCATTAACTTTATTACCACGATCAATCCAATTTTGAATTTTTTCGTCTAATTTTTCTCTGTATTTAGGGATAGCTTCATTACTTTTTTTAGCAGCTGAGTAGTTAATATCTAAAGCAAATGGACCTGTTTGTTGTTTGACTCCATTTTTATCAATATAAGTCATATTAGAAACAACTAATTGTTCAGCTTTTAATTCGCCAGGAACGCTAAAGGCAACAAGGTGTTGATCTTCAGCAGAAGGACCTAGTTTAACATTTGTATCTAAACCAGAAACTTTATTAACAACAAAGCTTGTAATTTTACTAACTTTATCAGGGTTAGCAACAAGATTAATTTCAATATCTTGCCCTTGTTTGTAGATACCTACTAAAGACTCTTTAAATAGATTTTTAATTTCTTCTTTGTTATCAACTACTTTTTTATAGAAATCTTGTTGACCATCGCTAGAAACAGTTACCATTGTTGGTGTTTTGAAGTCAGTAGTAGTGTAAAAACCGTCATCTTTTAAATCGTGATTCACATCGAAGTTATAAAGTTGAATATAATATTTTAAAGTGTTAATTGCATTTTGTGCAGTTTTTTCTGTATAAGAATTAGCATCTAGTTTTGCTTTTGCAGCAGCAGCTTCGCTCCACATATTATACCAAGGAGTTGTATCGATAACATCATCTGGAACTTGATGATTTTCAAATGTTACGTGGTAATATGGAAAGTTAGAAGTTTTGTGGAAAAAAGTAGTTCCTAAATATCTATTTGTGATAGACTGATCGTTAAAGATTTTATTTATTATTTCATTTAGTTCAGCCTTAGTTTGTTCAGTAGCTGCTTTATCTCCGAAATCAGCTTTTGCTATATTGCTATTTGTTGGCCAAGCTTGAGCTGTGATAGAAGATATAGTAAGTGCTAATGCAACACCCATACTAGATTTTAATAATTTATTTGTTTTCATGGATATTCTCCTTTTGTATATAATATAATAATTTATTCTAATATTAATTTTCTAGAGTTGATTAAAAATACATGATATTATAAAAACTATTTACATAAACACTATTAAATCAACCTTTAAAAATAATAGACATCTATACTATAACATAAAAACGTTTCAATTGAAATAGATTATCAGTATCTTTTATATAAAAAATAAAATAAAATTTCTTGAATTAATAAAATTATACTTACTAATTTAAAATAATATTTTAAATTTAGTATTTTTATTATTTAGTAAAAAAGCCAAAGAAATATTTGTATAGGCTTATTTATAATTTTTCCTATTTAAAAAATGTATTCAATTTAAAAAAATAATTTTTCTTAGTTTATTTTAAATTTTCTTTTTAAAAATTTACTTAATATTTTTCATGTAGTATAATCTAAAAGGAAATATTTTTATAAGGAGAGCAAGATGGCGAAATTTTATGCAGTAAAAAAAGGTAAAAAAACAGGTATATTCTCAACTTGGGATGAATGTAAAGAGCAGGTGACTGGATTTAAAGGTGCGGTTTATAAAAGTTTTAAAACTTTGTCAGAAGCTGAAGCTTTCCTAGAAAGAAATGAAGAAAAAATTGAAAATATTGAAGAAGTTGATGGTGTATATGCTTATATCGATGGTAGTTTCGACAGAGTTAGTGGTATATATGGTTCAGGTGTGGTCATAGTAGATGGCGATAAAAAATATGAATATAAACATGCTGGGAATCGTGAAGATTATGCACAATTACATAATGTTGCTGGAGAATTGGAAGCTGCAAAATTCGTTATGTGGTATGCTGTTGATAAAAAAATTAAAGAGATTACATTGTTTTACGATTATCAAGGGATAGAAGCGTGGGCAGTTGGAGATTGGAAAGCAAATCTTCCTTATACTCAAGATTATGTAAAATTTTATAGTAAGGTGAAGATGGCAGTAAAGGTTAATTTTGTGAAGGTAAAAGCTCATACCGGAATTGAGTTGAATGAAGTTGTGGATAAGCTTGCGAAAGAGGCTATTGAACAATTTAAAAAAGAAAATACTAAGTAAGATAAAGCAAGGGGCAGACCCAAAAGTCCTAAAATTTAACAAAGTTCATATGAGAACTCATAGACGCAGTGGTTTATTGATATCTAAATTCACTTTATAAAAGCTTTTTAGATATCTAATAAACTGTGCGGGGGTGACTCGACAAAATCTTGTTTCTTAAGAAATCACGATTTTTGAGTCACTCCCTTGTTTTTTATTAAACCTTAAAAGATAAATGTGTTATAATTATTAAAATATAATTGAATTCTAGAAGAAAGAGGGTGAATAAGTGAGTACAACAATAAACAATAAACAAATATTAAATAAGATAGCTGGTCTAATATATAGGGATAAAAAACGTATAATAATTGCGTTGGTAGTTTCGATAGCATCTTATTATTTTACGTTATATCCAACTGATAGATTGAGCTATATTGTTGATGGTATAGCGAGTGGAAATATTGATTTTAATGGTGTAGTTAATGAAATTCTTAGAATTATTTTAGCTGGGATTGCATTATATATAGTCTATTTCTTTAAAGAATACTATACTTTCATTGGTTATGACAAAGTTATTAAAGATATGACATATGATATCCAGTATGATATCTATAGGCATACTCCTGTATTTTTTAATAAGTTTAGTATAGGTGAGGTAATAAGTAGATCTACTAATGATATTACAAACTATATTGCTCCACTTTTTGGGTATGGTATTCTATTAATTTTTGATGGAATAATTTACAATTTATTTATAAGTGTTCTTATATTTAATAAATCAAATTTTATCTATTTACTGCTAATGCACATACCGTTAGTCATACAAACTATTTATTTAGTGAGTAGACGAAATGTGCAAGAAAAATATTATAACAAGATGGCGAAAACTATGGATGAAATTACAGAGGAGACTTTGGAAAATGTTAAAGGTATTCGTGTAATTAGAGCATATAGCTTGTTAGATAAAGTGAGAAATAGTTTTGTAGGAAAACTTAGAAGTTATGCTAGAAGTAATGAAGAATACATGAAAAAAACTCTTGTCTATCAACCGCTTAATACAGTATCGTTAGCTACAAGTTATATTATAGCTGTAGCTGGAGGATTTTACTTTATTAATTTAGGGATGATGACATTAGGAGAGTTGATTTCTGTCTGTGTAGTTATAGGTATGATTCAGTGGCCATACATTGCTTTATCTGAGTTAGTTATTATGATTATAGAAGTTCGTCAAGCTACGAAAAGAATCTTAGAAATCTCTGATAAAAAAGCTGATGTTAATAATGACCTAGCTGAAAGTAATTTTGAGTTTAATAGTAGTATTGAATTTAAGGATTTTAATTTCAGTTATGAAGATAATAATCATGTACTAGAAGATATTAATTTTACCATTAATAAAGGCGAAACTATAGGAGTAGTAGGAAAAACGGGTAGTGGGAAAACGACATTTATTAAGCAACTGTTGCGATTATATCCGATAGATGAAAATACACTTCTTCTTGATGGTAAGGGGATTGAGAAATACTATGATTATTCTGTTAGAGAAAAAATTGGTTATGCACCACAAGAATATCAGTTGTTTTCAAAATCTATAAAAGAAAATGTATTATTTTATAGATATGATTTAGAGGATAGATTAGATGAGGTGTTGGAACAAGCGGACATAGAAAAAGATATTAGTAGATTTAAAGATGGTATTGATACCCTTGTAGGAGAAAATGGTTTATCTTTATCAGGTGGACAAAAACAACGTCTAGGTATAGCGAGAGCATTGTTATCTGATCCTGATATCTTAATACTTGATGACAGCTTAAGTGCGGTAGATTCTAATACAGAAAAAACTATTATAGAAAATATTAAAAAAACCCGAGAAGGTAAGACTAATATAATAGTGGCTCATAGAATTTCTGCAGTAAGGCATGCTAATAAAATAGTTGTATTAGACAATGGTAAAATATTAAGTTTCGGAACACATGATGAACTTCTTGAAAAATGCCCTTGGTATAAACAACTAGATGAATATCAAAATAAGGAGGTAGAAGATAATGAAGAATAAAAATCCGTTATTTCAATTTCTTCCTTATATGAAAAAAGTAAAGAAATCTTATATAATAGGTTTTGTTTTTTCACTATTAAATGTGGGGCTAGGTGTTGCTGGTGTGTACGTATTGTCGAAAGTTTTTGATGGAATTACTGGAGATTTAACACGTCAGATAATTCTGAAATCATTGGTGGTAGTAGCTGGTTATGGACTTATTCTATTATGTTCGGGGATATCTAACTATATTAGAAATATTTACTTAGTAAAAGGAGCTAACGAGGTTTACGTTAGAATTCAGATGCAGGTATACGATCATATTCAAAGTCTACCGATTAAGTATTTCGATAATATGCCTGCTGGTTCTGTAGTATCTAGGATAACAAGTGATGTAAACCAAATTAGAACATTTTTCGTTTCGACATTTGTGCAGATATTAATAATTGTCCTTAAGATTGTTTTTTCTTATATTGTATTATTTTATGTAGATATACGCTTTGGATTATTTATGCTAGCGCTATTCCCGGTAATGTTTGTGATTTTAAAACTATACAACAAGTTATCTATAGATAGTATTAAGGGATATAGACGTAAGTTTTCTCAAAGTAATGGGATTATAAATGAAAATTATCAAAATTTAGAAATCATCAAAGCTTTTAATAAAGAGAAAGAGAGTATTGAAGATTGGAATAAACATAATGAAGAAAGATATAAATATTGGAAAAAATTAAATCTAGTAGATAGTCTATTACTTCATAATATAACTGGAGTATTTAGAATAGTGATTTTCATAGGTATTGTTTATTACTATTCGTATTCACACTTTAATAATGTTTATGGTATTACATTGGGTATGGTATATCTATTTATAAATTATACTACTGATATAATTTATAGAATCGCAGACTTTACAATGGGGATTTCTAATTATATCAGAGCGCAAGGTGCGGCTATAAATATTCAAGAAATATTAAAATTAGAAATTGAAGAGGATAAAGCAAGTGAAGTAGTTGAAGAAGATTTCCGAGGAAATATTAAATTTGAAAATGTATCTTTTGCTTATAAAGATGATTTTTATGTACTTCGTGATTTGAATCTCGAGATAAAAGAAAATCAAACTGTAGCCTTTGTTGGTCATACAGGAAGCGGTAAGAGTACTATAATGAATCTAATCGTAAAATTTTACAGTGCCACTAAAGGTAATGTATTAATAAACAATAGAAATATAAATGATTATAGTAAGGAGTATCTAAGAGAAAAAACGGCTATAGTACTTCAGGATTCATTTTTATTTGAAGGGTCTTTACTTGAAAATATTACGACTTCTAACGATGAAAAAATTGCTAGAGAAGCTTTATCTAGAGTTGGAGGAGATTTTATTTTAGAAAATCGTTCTCTTGATTCAAAAGTAGAAGTGGGTGGTAGTAACTTTTCTACAGGAGAAAAGCAACTTATCTGTCTAGCGAGAGCTTTAGCTAAAGATCCGAAAATTTTAATTTTAGATGAATCAACGGCTAATATAGATAGTGAAACAGAACAAAATGTAAGTCGAGCTATAGAAGAATTAAAACAGGGACGAACAACCCTTATAATAGCTCATAGGTTATCTACGATAAAAAATGCTGATATGATTTACGTCCTTAGAAAAGGTAAAGTTATAGAAAATGGAACTCATGAACAATTATTAGCTCTTGAGGGAAGCTACAAAAAAATGTATGAAACTCAGGTAAAAGGATAAAAAAATAAAGGAGCGATTCGTAAAAAAGATTCTGCTGAATTCTGATTTTCGGATCACTCCTTTTTTAATAGTTATTTTTTGAATACAAACTCGTATGCTAAATCGATATCTTTAAATGAAATCATTACAGTTTCATATCCTAATGGTTTGAAAAGTTCATTTACGGCAGTAGCGACTTTCTCACAAACTTCTACAGGGCGGTGTACCCAACCGATTTCAAGATTAGCTCTGCTAATTTCTTCTCCGTCAAGAATAGCAACACTCTCGATTAAATCTAATGTAAATGCTTCTCTTGGTCTTTCGATTATTTCTGCAATTGTATCAAAAAGTTCAGCACTAACTTTTTTTAAATCTTCTTTTTTAAATCCTCTAGCAACTATACGTGGCATAATAAACCTCCATTTTTTGAATTCGTTTTCTTTAATTATATCATATAAAACCACATTTTTGGTGAAAAATATATCTAAATAATAATTTTGTGTATATATGAAATTAAATTTTAATTTATAATAAATGAAGATAACTTTTACTATATCTGTAATCTAATGAAAATATTATGTTTTTTAGCTGATTAGAAAAAAAAACTAGAGTAATTTTTTGCTTATTTTACTTACAAATGTTATTATTAAGATAGGGAATGTGGTATGATATAAAGTAGGAAAAAATATTAAATTAAATACTAAGGAGAAATTTTTATTAGACTTTTATATAAGAAATACTTTTCATTAATAATGTTGATTTTAATTTGCACTGCGATATTTTTATTTTCCAATCAAGTTGGTGAGGAATCTTCGAAGATATCAAGTGATTTAATCATAAGAAAATTAGGTCACTTTAGTGAATATATGATTTTAGGATTTTTTTCATTTTCTTATCTATCAAATTTATTTGTGAAAAGTAATGAATTTAAAGATTATAGAAAAACAGCAATAGTGAGCTTTGTATTTTCTGTTGTATACGCTTCTAGTGATGAATTTCATCAGACTTTTGTAGCTGGAAGAGATGGTAATATCATAGATGTACTAATAGACAGTAGCGGTGCTTTAGTAGGGATAATGATATCTAGTATTATGTATTTTCTTATTATGAAAAAATAGTGAAAAATATAGTAGTTTTTAGTTGTATTTTTTTTAGAAAAGTTATAAAATATTTACTTAGAGAATTAAAAGTTAAAAAATAAAAGGAGGAGTTTTTGATGCTTAAAGCGCTTATTGTAGAAGATGATAAATTATTAGCTTCATCGTTAAAAGCAGCAATCGCAGAAAAATTCGATGCGGATGTTTGTTATAATGGGCTAGATGGACGAAAATATATTGATGAAAATGTATATGATTTTATCATAACGGATAGTATCTTACCCGGAATGGGTGGAATAGATCTATTAGATTATATTCGTGAAGAAAAAGAACTAAAAATACCAGTAATTGTAATCACTATAGCTGAGTCAACTGAAGAAAAGGCAAGAGTTATGAAGCATAGAGTAACGGAATATCTACCACGTGTAGCGGATGCTTCTCTTTTACTAACAACTATGTCTAACTTACTTCAACGTGAAAGTAATCTAAAAGGTGAAAATGAAATTACGTATAAAGATTTAGTATTAGATCTTAAAAACGAATTGGTATCATCTAATGGTGGAACGTTAGAATCTATTAAAGGAAAATATCTTGAATTATTATCTTTCTTCGTTATAAACAATAATATTGTATTAGAGAAAGAAGAAATTTTTGATCGTGTATGGGGTGTTGATTCAGAAACAACTATTAATGCGATTGAGGTTTACATTTCAGGATTAAGAAAAGAACTACGAAAAATTGGTTATGACAAAAATCTTAGAACTGTTCGTGGTGTCGGATATACTTTTGAGTAGGTAAGGATATGGAGTTCAATTATCCAATAGATTATACGCTATATAATACTGAGGAAATAACAACGATTATTAAGTTCTTAGACTTAATTGAAGAGTGTTACTTGTCAGGTGTGGAACTTACAGAGTTTAAATCTGCATATAAAGAATTTAAAAGTGTAGTTCGTGCGAAATCTGAAGAAAATTTATTGTATCGTGATTTTAAAGAAATCACAGGTTTTGATGGTTATTTAGCAGTAAAAGAAATGAAAAATGAAAAACCAAAAATTAAGCTTTAATGCTTGATTTTTGGTTTTTATTTTAGGTCAAGATATCCGTAATGAAATTTTGTGTTTTTTCTTATTATTTGAGTAAAATTAAATTTTTCGAAGATATTATCTTTAAAATGTGCTTTTACTATTATTTTTTTTCTTGCGACTCTTTTCGCCTCTTTTATAAATTCTTCGTAAGGAAAGGTAGTGTCGGCTAAGGGAAGTATACCTTCAAGATTTCTTGATTCTGTAATGTTATGAGAAAACATAGGATCGAAGTATATAATGTCGAAACTAGCATCAGGACAATTTTTTAAATAATCTAGACAATCAACATTATAAGTTTTAATTTTACGCATTGCTTTATTAATTTCTACATTAGGAGAAATATAGTTTTTTAGACCGTTGGTTGTGATTAGGTGAATGATGTTATTTTTTTCTAAAGATATAACTTTATGTCCATAATAACTTAGTAATATACTGTCTCCAGCTAGGCCCATAGTACAATCAAGAATGCTTTGTTCTTTTTCTTTGATTATTTCTACTAACGGTTCGTTATCTGAATTTTTTATCTTAAGAGCTGTTGTGTCTAAATGAAAGAAGAGTTCAGAATCATCTTCGAAGTAGCTTAATTTGTTTTTATAGACTACAAGTACACCATCTACTGAAGATAGTAGTTGTTTTATTGTTTTCTTGTTCCTAATAATATATTTTAATCTTAAATCATCCGCGAGTTGTTGAGCTTCTTCGTTAAGTTCTAGGTTCGTTTTTACACTAGTTGTTACTATTATATTTTTCATTGATTATAAAAGTTTTCTCCTCGGTTATGATTACATCTACTTTTTTATCGTGATCTTCTTTAGGGACATTATCTTGTAGTAGTTTATGGTAAGATAAACCGACACTAATACCATATTCTCTAGATGAGAAATATTTATCGTAGTATCCTTTACCGTAACCAAGTCGATATCCATTTTTATCGAAAACGATAGAAGGTGTAATAACTAAGTCTATTTTTCCTTTATAGTAATCAGATGAAGTTGGTTCTAATACTCTGAAATGCCCGGGAGTAAGTTCATCCCAGGAATTCAACTGAATTAAATTCATCTTGACGTTTTCTATTTTAGGAACAAATATTTGTTTTTTGTTTATCCATTTTTTTATAAAAATTTCAGTTGAAATTTCGCTACCAAATCCTACGTATATGAATATTTTTTCTGAGGATTTGAAGAAATCTTGATCTTCTAATATTGTAAAGATTTTATTAGTAGATGAATTTCTATAGTCATTTTCTAAATTATTTCGTTCGGATATAAATTTTTTTCTAAGTGTTTTTTTCATAACTTATCACCTCACGTTATATTATATCATAAATCTAAATACAATTATATTTTTGATATAGTATAATAATTGAATGATATATTTATGATTATGTAAATGAGAAAAAGTACATTATATCTGTAATAAAAATTTTTATGGTAAAGGTGTTCAAAAAGTTATTATAAAAACAAATATGGATTTTATTGGTAGATAAAGTTATGATATGGAGATACACGTTATCTATTAATTTTTAGAATTTTTATATTAAAGTATGTACAAGTATAATCAAAATTTTAAGAAAATATAAATGGATGTAAAAACTGTAAATGTTGTTGTAGGTGGGTTTCAGATTTTCATAATATTATGAGATTTTTATAAATATAAAAATCTTAAATTATGATTTGCCGTATCTGCAAGATAAAAGTAGTAAAATAAAAAATAATTATTCATTATTTAATGGAAATAATAGTATAAATATGATATAATATAAAAGAAAATTTATGAGAAAGGAATCTTCTACAAATAATGACAAATTCAGAAAAAAATAAAGATTTATTAAGTAATGATGAATTGGCAAAAAATAGTAAAAAATCAGATGATTATTCAAACCTGCTTGAAAAAATAAGAAAGCAAGTTGATATAGAGAATTCTTCTACTTATACTAGAAAGACTCATAATGAACGAGAAAATCTTGAAGAAACAGTGATTATACCAACTGTTACAGAAGAAGTAACTGATGAGTATGCCGAAACAGTTGTACTAGATAAAAATGAGCTAGTGCAAGCAATAAAGAAAGAAGAAGCGTTAGTAGGGAAAAAAGTAGAAAAAGTTGAGGAAAAACCTGTAGTATTAGAGGTATTAGGACTTAAAAAACGTATTGGATTAAAAACAATTGTTGAAGACATTACATTCGACATGCGTGAAGGTGAGATAATTGGATTACTAGGGCCTAATGGAAGTGGTAAAACTACAATTATGAGAATGATGGTAGGGTTAACTAAAAAATCAAAAGGTGATGTCTATTGTTTTGAAAAACCTTTAGGTTTAGGAAGAACTGCTATGCTTAAAGAAGTTGGAGCGATGATTGAAACACCTGAATTTTATAATTATATGTCAGGTTGGGCTAACTTAAAACAAATTGCACGTGTATGTGGTAAAAAAGTAACAAGAGCACGTATGAAAGAACTAGTAGAGTTCGTTGGTTTAAGTAAAGTAATTAGAAAGAAAGTTAAAACTTATTCTTTAGGTATGCGTCAACGTTTAGGGTTAGCTCAAGCATTGCTAAATGATCCTAAAGTTCTTATCCTTGATGAACCGGTAAATGGATTAGATCCTCAAGGAGTTCAAGATTTTCGTAATAAACTTAAAGAAATAGCTGCAACTGGTGTATCGATATTAATTTCATCTCATTTATTAGATGAAATTGAAAAAGTTTCTGATAGAGTTATCGTTATCGAAAAAGGTAAAATTATTGCTGATGATAAATTAGAAAACCTAGTAGCAGATGAAGTTATTAAAACATTAATTTCAACTCATGATGTGGAAAAAACAGAAAGATTAGTAAGAGAATTAGGTGTCAGATATGAACTGTCTAAAGATGGATTCGTATTTGAAAACCTAAGTCGTGAAGAAAAATCTCGTATTATTACATATCTAGTAACTAATAATGTTGAATTAGAGACAATTCGTGAATTAACAACATCATTAGAGGATCGATTCCTACAAATCACAGGAGGGGAGAGAAAATAATGAAATTATTAATAAATGAATTTATAAAAGATTATAAAAAGAAAACTACATGGTTATATTTCTTACTGTCATTTGGAATTATTTTATTAAATAGTTATATTGCTAAAAGACAGTTTGAAGATGGAGTAGATGCGGTAAAAATACTTAGTGGAATAACAGTTGTTGCGGGTTCAGTAGCTATGGTATTCTCACTAATTATGTTAGCAAACAACTTATCTCAAGAATACTCAAAAGGAACTATTAAGTTCTTATATACAAGACCAAAATCACGTTCTGCAATACTTACTGCTAAAATAGTATTAGCATTTATCAACTATATTATTTTCCTAGTAGTAGGAACAGTATTTGATTTTGTGACTAAAAACTATGTATTCTTCAAAAATAAAATAGGGTTAAATCATTTAAATGATACTATAGAAGAAGGATACTTCGGAAGAACAGTTGTTAAACAAATAATTATAACAAATTTAGCTGATTTAGCAGTGTATATCTTCTTTGTAGCCATGGTAGTGTTAGTTTGTGTAGTATTCAAAACTCAAATTCTATCATTAGTATTAGTTATGCTATCACTTTTAGGAACTGGATTAATTCAATCATTAACAATATTTGCAGTTTCAAAATTCTCATGGGCAAAATATCACATGTTTGATGTGCCTTTATTTAGCTCATATTATTCAAGTGAAGCAGGTCGTCACACTGTAAAAGAATTGTTTAAGTTTGACAATGCAAATGCGTTAATTATTATGTTAGTAGCATATAGTTTTGTATTCTTTGTAATTTCATATATTGTAAATGCAAGACGCGATATCACAATAGATTAGAGTATAAATCGTTAGGAGGTAGGTAAAATGAGAAGTTCATTAAAGAAAATTGAGCGAATTATGGATATTCTGGATTTAAATGGAGATGTGTTATCATATAAATATACAGATGAAGAAATACGTTTTGACTTAGGTGAAGAACAATTAAGCAGTATTTTTAGTAGATTTATTAAGAGAAATCTTCCTAAGATTAAAGAGGGGTTACATGCTGGGAAACTTGTGAAATGCCAAAGTGGATTAGGGATTTCATGTTTATTTATTCCGAGTGATAATGAAGATGATTTCTATTTAATTACTCCTTTCTTAGAATATTTAATACCAACTAAATTATTCCAAGAGTCATTAACAAAATATGGTGCAAGTATCAGTGAATTAATATGTGATATATATTTTTCATTACCAATTACACCAAGAAAAAAATTCAACTATTTAGTAGAATTATTAGTAGAAGATGAAAATGTAGACTTCTTAGATGCTATTGTTTTAATTGAAGATTCTAGTGTGAAAAATGTAAGAAGAACATCATCTAGAAAAAATACATACTTAAATAGCATTCTAGAGAGTGAAGTTAAGTTTAAACATGAAATTTTACAAGCTGTAGTAGAAGGTAATATTTCTCGTGTTAATATGCTTTTTGACTTACGTCGTAGAAATCACGGAGTAGAAGAATGCCACATTGATCAAGGTGTTAACGTTCGTCGTAGAAAATCATATAATATGAATGATTTATTACGTTATGCTCTTGAACAACACAATGATGATTTCTTAGGAATTGAAGAATTATGGGTTAAAATTAAAAATAAACTTGATAACTATGACTTATCAGAAGATGTTATTAGAAGTTACTGTCTGTTAGTTGATAGAAATAAATATAAAGATAAACAAGCTGTGGTTCGAAATTGTATAGCTTATATCAATGACCGAATTTCTGAAAAAATCAGTTTAGATAATGTTAGTGATTATCTAGGTGTTAATAAGAGTTATCTTTCTTCTATCTTTAATAAAGATATGGGAATTAGTATTGTAGATTATATTCACGATAAACGTATATCTAACGCGTGCTATTTATTAGCGAATACTGATTTTTCAATTTCAGAAGTTGCAGATTATATTGGGTACTTCGATACAAGTTATTTCATTAGAATATTTAAAACACTAGTGAAAATGACACCTCTTAAATATAGAGAGTCATTATCTAAAAGATAATATAGAAAAGATTGTTGGCTAAAATAGTCAATAATCTTTTTTTATATGTTATGTAAATAATATATATCGTTAATTTTGTATTTTGCTACTTGCATTTATGCAATTGTGGTATAATATAATCATTCTTAAAAATAGTAAATCGTAGGAGATTAAAGATGATTTTTGCATTAGATGTAGGAAATACAAACATCGTACTTGGAGTATTTAGTAGTGACTATAATATGCTTCATTCATGGCGTATAGCAACGGATAATACTAAAACAGAAGATGAACTATATGTTATTATTAGAAATTTCTTTATTGATAAAGGGATTAAGTTTAAAGATTTTGATGGAGTGGTAATATCAAGTGTAGTTCCTAAAATGATGTTTGCATTAGAATTGTTAAGTAAGAAATACTTTGAAAAAGAACCGATTATTGTTTCGGCTGATATTAACACAGGTATAAAGGTACCTGAGCCATATAGTAGTAAATTAGGAGCCGATCGTGTAGTTGATATTGTCGGAGCAAAAGTTAGTGAATATTTACCAGCTATAGTAGTTGATTTTGGTACTGCTACAACATTTGATTGTGTAGATGAAGATATGAATTATCGTGGAGGTATTATTTGTCCAGGTATGAATATTAGTGCGGAAGCATTATATTCAAGGGCAGCAAAACTACCTAGGGTGGAATTTGAAGCGGTGAGTACCTCTTTAGGAATGGATACTACTAGTCAAATGCAAGCAGGATTATTTTACGGATTCCTAGGACAGTTTGAGAATATCGTTAAGCATTTACAACAAGACTTAGGTAAAGATTACAAAGTAGTTTTAACTGGGGGCTTATCAAAATTTATAGCCAAGTACAGTGACGTAGTGGATATAGTTGATGAAGAATTAACTTTAAAAGGTATAATTGAATTGTACAAAATGAATAATAACAAATAATATTTGAAGAACTATGAAAAGGATATAACTACAATGAAAATTACAGTTTTTTGTGGAGCAAATAATGGAAAAAGTGAATTTTATAAAGAAAATGCAATAGAACTTGGTAAGTGGATTGCTAGAAACAATCATACTTTAGTATATGGTGGTGGGAAAGTAGGTCTAATGGGAGCTATTGCTGATACTGTCTTAGAAAATGATGGAGAAGTCATAGGTATAATGCCACAATTCTTAGTAGACAGAGAAATTAGCCACAATGATATTAATGAATTGATTATTGTTAATGATATGTCGGTGAGAAAAACTAAACTTGTTGATCTTGGTGATGTGTTTATTTCTTTACCAGGTGGACCAGGAACACTAGAAGAGATATCACAGGTAATCTCATGGGTGAGAGTTGGTAAAAAAGATGCTCCTTGTATTTTAATGAATATTAATGGTTATTATGACTTTTTAGAACAATATTTTGATAAGATGGTAGAAGAAGGTTTCTTAACTATTGAAGATAGGAAAAATACTTTATTTACAGATAATATAGAAGAAATGGAACAATTCATAGCTAACTATAAAAATTTATAAACGTAAATAAATAGACAATAATGGAAATAAAATGTATAATAGTACATCGTAATAAGAAGTTCTAGAATTGAAAGGAATTTATTTTAATGAAAGATTATTTGATTAGAGGATTAGCCTTTAACGATGAAATTAGATTTTTTGTAACAAAAACTACAGATTTAGTAGAAGAAATTAGACAAAGACATGATGCTTATCCAACAGCAATAGCAGCAGTAGGTCGTACAGCTACGGTTACTACAATGATGGGTGCTATGCTTAAGAGTGGAGATAGAATTGATGTTGCTGTTCGTGGAGATGGTCCTGTAGGAACAATCTATGCATCATCAAATGAGATAGGGGAAACTACAGCATATGCTAAAAATATGCAAGTTCATATTCCAAGTAATGCTCAAGGTAAGCTTGATGTGAAAGGAGTAGTTGGAGGAGGAAATATCACGGTAGTACGTGACTTAGGATTAAATGAAAAGTATACTACTACTTCACCGATAGTATCTGGAGAAATCGCAGAAGATTTCACTTATTACTTCGCTGCTAGTGAGCAGGTTCCTTCTGCAGTTTCACTAGGGGTATTAGTAGAAACTGATAATTCTGTAATTGCAGCTGGTGGATTTATTTTACAAGTACTTCCAAATGCTACAAATGAGACGATAACAAAGATAGAAAAAACAATAAGTAATATTAAACCAATTTCTACTTTAATTCATGAGGGTAAAACTCCTGAAGAGATTGCAAATATAATCTTCGGTGGAGAAGAAAACTATCGTATCTTACAGAAGAATGATGTAGTATTTAAATGTACATGTTCTAAAGAACGTTATGCTGATGCTTTAGTAACATTAGGAAAAAAAGAGTTAGAAGATATTGCTAAACAAGAAACTACGGAGTTAGTCTGTGCGTTTTGTAAAGAAAAATATCATTTTTCTCAAAAAGAAATTACTGACTTATTAGACAATTTAAATTAATATTATGAATAAAGAGCCTTAATGATTAACATTTCATTAGGCTCTTGAATTTTCAATAAAAGTTTGGTATCATAAGTAAAATTACTCAAAGTTTATATAGGAGGAGTTATGGAATTACTAAGAGAAATGGTTATTACCGATGGTAAAGTTTATGATAATAATGTCCTTAAAGTTGATTCATTTTTAAACCATCAAATCGATGCTGGCTTAATGATGAAAATGACAGAGTCTTTTTATGAGTATTTTAAAAATGAAAAAATAACGAAGATTCTGACAATCGAGGCGAGTGGTATTGCACCAGCGATTATGGTAGCAAACTTATTTAAAGTGCCGATGGTTTTCGCTAAAAAGAGTAAACCATCAACATTAAAAAATAATGATGTATACACTGCCGAGGTTCATAGCTACACGAAAAATATAACTAATACTATAGTAGTTTCAGAAAAATTCATTAATAAAGATGACAAAGTACTTATTGTTGATGATTTTCTTGCTAATGGACAGGCTACTCTAGGTCTTATGGAAATAGTAAATAAGGCTGGAGCAGAAACAGTAGGAGTAGGAATACTAGTTGAGAAAAGTTTCCAAGATGGTAGAAAATTATTAGACGAAAAGAATGTTAATGTTTGTTCTTTATGTAGAATTGCTTCTCTAGAGAATAATGAAGTTAAATTTAATAAAGCTGATGATGAGAAATAAGAAAGGATTTTAAATAAAATGTGGGAAAATAAATTTCAAAAAGAAGGTTTAACATTTGATGATGTGCTATTAGTACCAGCTAAAAGTGACATTTTACCTAAAAAAGTTGATTTAAAAGTTAGTTTAACGGAGAAAATTAAACTATCAGTACCAATTATTTCTGCTGCGATGGATACAGTAACAGAACACAAAATGGCAATAGCAATGGCTCGCGAGGGTGGAATCGGTGTTATTCACAAAAATATGACTATTGAAGAACAAGCTGAACAAGTAAGAAAAGTTAAACGTTCAGAAAGCGGAGTTATTACAGATCCTTTCTTCCTTACACCAGATAGTCTTGTATATGAAGCAGAAAACTTAATGCAACAATACAGAATTTCAGGTGTACCGATTGTAAACAATGAAGATGACATGAAAGTTGTTGGAATTATCACAAACCGTGATATGAGATTCTTAACTGACTTTGATATTAAAATTAGCGAAGTAATGACTAAAGAGCACCTTATTACTGCTCCAGAAAAAACTACGCTAGAAGAAGCTAGTGTAATTTTACGTAGTCACAAAATTGAAAAATTAATTTTAACTGATGAATCTGGTAAATTAACAGGATTAATTACTATTAAAGATATTGAGAAATTAGCTAAATATCCTAATTCAGCAAAAGATGCTAAAGGACGTCTTCTAGTAGCCGCGTCTGTAGGTATTACTAACGATACAGTTGATCGTGTTGATGCTTTAGTAGAAGCTGGAGTTGATGCTATCGTAGTTGATACTGCTCACGGACACTCTAAAGGAGTATTAGATGCAGTTAAAACATTAAGAACTAACTATCCTGATTTAGATATTATCGCAGGAAATGTAGCGACTGGAGAAGCTGCTCGTGATTTATTTGAAGCTGGAGCAGATGTTGTTAAAGTTGGTATTGGTCCTGGATCAATCTGTACTACACGTGTAGTTGCAGGGGTAGGAGTTCCACAAATCACAGCTATTTACGACTGTGCAACAGTAGCTCGTGAATTAGGAAAAACAATCATTGCTGATGGTGGAATTAAATATACTGGAGATGTAGTAAAAGCTATCGCAGCTGGAGGACATGCAGTAATGTTAGGTTCTATGCTTGCAGGTTGTGAAGAATCTCCAGGTGAATTAGAAATCTTCCAAGGTAGAACATTCAAAGCATACCGTGGAATGGGATCAATTTCTGCAATGGAAAAAGGATCTAAAGACCGTTACTTCCAAGAAGATGGTAAGAAATTAGTTCCAGAAGGAATCGAAGGACGTACACCTTATAAAGGTGCTGTTTCTGAAACAATTTACCAAATCATTGGTGGATTACGTGCAGGTATGGGGTATACTGGTTCACGTGATTTACGTGCGCTTCGTGAAAACTCACAATTTGTTCGTATGACTGGTGCTGGATTAATTGAATCTCACCCACACGACGTTCAAATTACAAAAGAAAGTCCAAACTACTCTAAATAATAATTATAGATAATAAGAAGCTAGGAGCTTGAAGTTCAAGTTCCTAGCTTTGTTTTAGTTATTAGATTTGTTTAGTTAAGTCTATCATTTCAAGAAGCCCTTGAGCGCACTCGCTACCTTTGTTTCCGGCTTTTGAACCAGCTCTTTCGATAGCCTGATCGATGTCTTCAGTAGTTATAACACCGAACATTACAGGAATTTCGCTGTTAAGATTGATTTGACCTACACCTTTTGCTACCTCGTTACAAACTAAGTCATAGTGACTAGTGCTTCCACGAATAATGCTTCCTAATGTAACGATACCATCGTATTTATTTGTAGCTACTAATTTTTTAGTAATGAATGGAATTTCGAATGCTCCTGGAACCCAGTATACATCGATGTTTTCTTCTTTTACTTCGTTTCTAATTAACGTATCTTTAGCTCCACCTAATAATTTAGATGTAATGAACTCGTTAAAACGTGCTACTACGATTGCTACCTTAATATCTTTACCTATAAATTTTCCTTCAAATGTTGTCATAATAATGTTCTCCTTATATATCTAAAAAGTGATTAAATCTTATTTTTTTTGTTTGTAAATAGTGTTTGTTTTCTTTATGTGGTTTTATCTTAATTGGTTCACGGTCAACTATATTAATTCCTAAAGAACTTAATTGTTCTACTTTGTCAGGGTTGTTAGTAAGTAGTTTTACTGATTTTATTCCTAAGTAATCTAATATATCTACTGCAATACTATAGTCCCTCTCATCAGGAGCGAAACCTAATTGAACATTAGCATCGTAAGTATCTACACCTTGTTCTTGCAATTGGTATGCAAGGAGTTTGTTTCTAAGCCCGATTCCTCGACCTTCTTGTCTCAAATATAAAACTGCTCCTCGACCTAGTTCTGAGATTTTTTGAAGTGCGGCGTGTAATTGTTCACCGCAATCACATCTATGAGAAGCGAATATATCTCCTGTCAAACATTCTGAGTGAACTCGTATTAGTAAAGGTTCTTCAGAAGTTAAATCACCTTTACTAATAATTAAATGTTCTTTATTAAATTCATCTTCAAACAGCTGTAAATCAAAGTCTCCAAATTCTGTTGGAAGCTTTATTTTAACGCTGTCTTCAAATGACAAAAAACGTGTTAGTTCGTCTAAATCAACAACTGTTAAATCCCATTTTTTGGCAAATTCATACAAGTCATCTCTTCTAGCCATAGTACCATCTTCGTTCATGATTTCACAGATATATGTAGCTTCGGTACTGTTAGCTAATCTTGCTAAATCTAAACTTGCTTCGGTGTGGCCACGACGAACTTTAATTCCACCATCACGTCCTATAAGAGGGAACATGTGTCCAGGTCTATTAAAATCTTCAGGTCTAGAATTAGGATTTGCTAATTCTTTTATAGTTGTAGCTCTTTCAAAAGCAGAGATTCCTGTTGTTGATGTTTTATAATCAACACTTACTGTAAATGCAGTCTCGTGAGGATCTGTATTTTTATCTAGCATTGAATGCAAGTTTAATCGTTTAGCTATTTCAGTTGAAACAGGTGCGCAAATTAAACCACGGGCATGTTTCGTCATGAAATTTACATTTTCACCAGTAACTAGTTCAGCTAAGCCGACTAAATCTCCTTCTGCTTCTCTGTCATCATCATCGATAAGAACGATTAATTTTCCAGCTTTTAAGTCTTCGATTGCTTGTCGTACATTATTAATCATTTAACTTTCCTCCAAATAGTTTTAGTTGAGCTTTTATATATTTTGCTAGAATATCGGTTTCAATATTTACATTGTCACCAATTTTCAATTTTTCTAGATTTGTATGTTTTGCAGTATGTGGAATTAACGAAACGGTAAATTTATTATTGTCGCAAGTTACTACTGTTAAACTTATTCCGTTTATAGTAATTGAGCCTTGATTAATGATTTCTCCTTGAAATTTACTTGGATAAGCAAAAGTTAGAAGAATAGCATTTTCGTCTTTTTGTCTTGCTGCTAATTGTGCTAAGCCATCACTATGCCCCGAAACGATATGTCCTTCAAATCTATCTGAGTGTCCCATTGCGGGCTCAAGATTTACAGAGTCATTTACTTTTAAGTCTTTAAATGTTGTTCTCTTATAAGTCTCGGGCATAATATCAACGGTGAATTGTGATGAACTTTTTTGGACACATGTTAAGCATACTCCATTTACCGCCATACTATCACCGATTTTATATGTTTCCAGTAAGTTTTTAGTTGCTTGTATTGTTAATTTTATACTGTGACTTGATTTTATAATTTTTACTATTTTACCTTGTTCTTTTATTAATCCTGTAAACATTGACTTTCTTTCCTTCCCGAGATTCTTATATCTTCACCGAGTTTTGTTACATTAATATCGTGTAAAGTGATTTTTTCATTAGTAGTTCTATCACTATTAAATGATGAAGTATTGCTTCCTCCTAAGAGTGTAGGGGAAATATATGAAATTACTTCATCCCAATAACCACTAGCAAGGAATTGATCGTGGATACAAGGGCCACCTTCTACATAAACTGACTGTATACCAAGTTTTGCAATCTCAGTAAGAATTTCTTTTATTGTAAATTCGTTAGGTGTAATGATAGTTACATGTGAAGGTAAGTCTTCATTTTTGTATTTCGAAAAAACTATAACTTCAGAAGAATCGTCTTTAAAGAGATTTAGTTCTTTATGTTGAAAAATAGTTCCTTCTTTATCTAATATGATTCTTTTTGGTGGGTATAATGATGTGCTCGCTCCAGTTAATTTTGGATTATCTATTAACACAGTTTTTGCCCCAACGAGAATAGCTTGATAATTATCTCGTTCTTTTCTGACGAAGTCATATACTTCTTTTCCTGTTATTTGAGTTCTTTCATTAGTAAAGGCTAATTTTCCGTCAAGACTGGTAGCTTGTTTTAAGACTACATAAGGTCTTTTTTGTGTGTGGAATAAATTGTAAGCATAATTCAGATTATAAGCTTCTTTTTCCAAGATACCAGTTGTAACTTCAATTCCATTATCACGTAAGAATTTAATTCCCTTTCCACTAACTATTGGATTAGGATCTAATTGAGCAACAACAACTTTAGAGATGCCCATTTTTAATATGGCTTCTGTACAAGGTGGTTGTTTTCCTTTGTGGTTACATGGTTCTAATGTGACATATAGAGTTGAATTAAATATTTTCTCAGGAGTTTTACAAGTAGAAATAGCATTTTTTTCAGCATGTTCACAACCGTAACGAAGGTGTGAACCTCTTGCGACAATTTTATTATCTTTTACTATAATTGCACCAACTAGAGGATTGGTATGTGTATATTTTGCACCACGCTTAGCTTCTAATAGAGCAAGATTCATAAAATATTCGTGCATAGTATCAACTCCTTTATAAAAATAAAAACCCGATTATATTTGATGATTCAAATAATCGGGACTGATGGTTTGTTTTTTATTCGATAAAGAGACCTGAATGTATAGTTTTTATACATTCTAGGTTATATATTATCAGTAGTATTAGATATATTTATCTTAATGCTATAATTTCTTCTCCCATCCAGACTATACTGTCGGTTCTGGAATCTCACCAGATCAGCTTGCGCTCACGGACTTCTAGGAAACTAGTCACCGCCGGTTGGGAATTACACCCGACCCCGAAGAAATATTCAATTCATGACTTAATAATAGCACTATTGAAAACGTATGTCAACAATTAAAGTTTATTTATAAAAAATATTTAAAACGCTATAAAAAAATAAGAGTAATTCAATAAATGGGATTTCAGCAAAATCGTTATTTGAATCACTCCTAATAGTTTTAAATTATATTATAAAAATTGTGCTAAGCAAACGATAAGAATAATAACTGGTAGTATATATCTTAATAGGAATAGCCATGTTCTGAATAAGACTAGGTTTGTTTTGTTATTCTCGTTGATATGCAATTGCTCCTGAGCGACTTTTTTGTCTAGTACATATCCAGTGAATATTGATAATGCTAAGCAACCAAGTGGCATAAGTATATTAGATACTAAGAAATCCATTAAATCGAAAACTGTTTTTCCGAATATTAATGTATCAGATAATGAACCGTAAGATAGAGCAGAAGGAATTCCAACGATGAAAGTTAAGATTCCGATGATTACACTGAATTTAGTACGGTTAGTATTTTTTTGGTTAGTAATATTTCCTACATTGATTTCTAACATAACTACAGATGAAGTAATAGTAGCGAATAAGAATAATATTAAGAATAAAATGTAGAAAATTTTACCGAATGCCATATTGCTGAATAATTGCGGTAATACGATGAATAATAAACTCGGTCCACCTTCAGATTCCATACCGAATGAACTCATAGCTGGGAAGATTGCAAGTCCTGCCATTATAGAAACTGCAATGTTCATTAATACAACCGAAATACCTGATTGAACCAGGTTAGTTCTTCTATCAAGGTATGATGCATAAGTTAACATAGCTGTAACCCCGATAGAAAGTGCGAAGAACGATTGCCCAAGTGCGAATAAAATACCAGAACTAGTAATTTTAGAAAAATCAGGTTTTAGGAAGTAAGTAACTCCAGCCATTGCATTTGGTAATGTTAATGATCTTGCGATAATTACTAAGAATATGATGAATAATAGTGGCATCATGATTTTTGATGCTTTTTCAATACCTTTTTGAACACCACGAGATACTATAAGAATATTTAATAAGATGAATAAAGCCTGAGCGCCTAATGCAATCCAAGTATTTGATATAACACTCGTGAATAAGGCTGCGTGATCACCAGTAAAATGAAGCCCAAGAGTATCAGAAATTGAAATACCTAAGTATACTAAAATCCATCCACCAATAACACTATAGAATGATAGTAAGATAAATAGGGCGAATCCACCGATATAACCAATAATATTATAATTTTTGTTTTTTCCTAGTTTGCCAAAAGTTCTAATGGCTGAAACTCCAGCGCCACGACCAAGTACAAATTCAGCAAGAAGTAGTGGTAGTCCAATTAAAAGAGTGAAGATAAGAAAGACTAGTAAGAATCCACCTCCACCATTTGCTGCGGTCATGTATGGGAATTTCCATACAGCTCCAAGACCTATCGCAGATCCAGCTGAAGCAAGTATGAAACCTACTTTAGAACTCCATTTCGAATTTTCTGACATAAAATTTTTCCTCCTGTTAATTGATAATAAATAAAAGCTATTTAGAAAATACTAAATAGCTTTTAAAATATATATAATACTATACTCAAGGCCATTTAGTATTTTTACCAATGGCCTGAAAACATGTTTAACTAGCCATTGTAGACATCGTTGCACTTATATCTACAATGCTATGAGATATAAGTGCTGCTAAAATGGCACGAAAAAGTATTCTCTTTTACTAGTTAAAATATTAGTTTTCATTATTGAGTAGCTCCTTTATTAATTGTAATTAAAATCTTAACATTTATCTGAAAATCTGTCAATAATTTTTTGAAAACTTTTAATTTGTTGCTCTTACATGGATAATAAAAAGGTGAGGAGCAAAGAATAATCGTATAATAAAATAAATCACCATATTCAAATATATACTTGAGTATGATGATTTATTAGATTGTTGATCAGTATTTTTATAGATTATTCATTATCTAATTGCATGTAAACAACTTGAGTAGTTAGGTATTCTTCTAAACCATGTTTACCATCAGCTCCACCGATACCAGATTTACGACGTCCAGCGTGGAATCCTTGCATAGCTTCGAAGTTTTCACGGTTAATGTATGTTTCACCAAATTTTAGACCGTTAACTGCTTTGAATGCAGTATTTAGGTTAGTAGTATAAACTGATGAAGTTAATCCGTATTCTGAATCATTAGCATATTCTAATACTTCTTCTAAAGTTTTGAATGTTGCTACTGGGATTACTGGTCCGAATGTTTCTTCTTTCATAATTTTCATTTCGTTAGTTACATCTGTTAAAACAGTTGGTCCAAAGAAGTATCCAACTTGGTTTTCATCACGAGTTCCACCATATGATAGAGTAGCACCTTGTTTTACTGCATAAGCAACTTTTTCTGCAACAGCGTCTACAGCACGTTTTTCGATAAGTGGACCATAATCTAAACCACCTTCTTTATTAGGATCACCGAATTTAACTTTATCAAGTTCAGCGAATAATAATTTTTCGAATTCATCTTTAACGTCTTCGTGAACATATACTCTTTCAGCACAGTTACATACTTGTCCAGAGTTAATTACACGAGATGCAACGATAGCTTTTGCAGCAAGAGAAAGATCTGCATCTTTAAATACTATAGCCGGTGCTTTTCCTCCAAGTTCTAGAGAAACATTAGTAATATTTTCAGCAGCAGCCTTCATAACTTCTTGTCCAGCTGTTAAGCTACCTGTTAAACTTACTAATCCAACTTTAGGGTTAGAAGCTAATCTATTTCCAACAACAGATCCACGACCGTGAACAATGTTTAAGATACCTTTAGGTAGACCTACTTCTACACAGATTTCAGCGAAAATATCAGCATTTATTGGAGTTAATTGACTTGGTTTCAATACAATTGTATTACCAGTAAGTAGTGCTGGTGCCGCTTTTCTAGCGATTAAGAAGAATGGGAAGTTCCATGGTAAAATACCAGTAGTTACTCCGTGAGGGCGTTTGAATAAGAAGATGTGTTCATCTTGTCTATCACTTTGAATAATTTCTCCCTCATATCTTCTAGCCCATTCAGCCATATAATCTAAGTAATCTGCTGTGAATAATACCTCAACTTTTGCTAAATCGAAAGTTTTACCACCTTCATTAACAATAGTTTGTGTAATTTCTGATTCGCGTTCACGGATGCGTTCAGCAATTTTTCTAAGATATGCACCTCTTTGAATTGCAGGTAATTTTTCCCAATCACGTTGAGCTACTTCTGCTACGTCAATTGCGCGGTCTACATCAGCTTCTGAAGAAGAAGGGATTTTCGCGATAACTTCTTCTGTAGACGGATTTAGTACCTTGATGTAATCGTAATTTGTATTCCCTTCAAATTCTCCGTTAATAAAATTTTTTAATACTTTAACTTCACTCATAGTTAATTCTCCTTTTTCTGTTTTCCTCATAAGTAAACGTTATCATTACTGTATTAACATTGTATCTTATGAAAAAATATAAATCAAGTACTTTGTTTGTGTTTTTTGATATATATTTATGTATTTAAACTTTTATCCATATGTTTTTACAAAAAAAATTATATATAATTTTAAATAGAAGAAATGAATAATTTAAGAATGGTAAAAAGAATTAAATTATTTTTATTTCCTGTAACATATCAAATAAAGCGCATACATAAAAGTGAAAAGTTATTTAATAATAAGATTGTTGTTATTGTACTTGATACAGTTTGTCTGAAATATTAAATTTTAATGTATTAAGTAACTAAAGAAAATAATAGTAAAAAATTTTTCCGAGCAAAAATATTTCCATTAGCAATGTATTTAGTGGTATAATCTTAGGTAAGAAACATTAGGAGGTTCATTAATGAAACAAAATATCGGAGTTATCGGTTTATCAGTAATGGGAAGTAATCTTGCATTAAATATTGCAGATAATGGTTTTAAAGTTGCAGTATTTAATAGAACAACATCTGTTGTAGATAAAATGCTAGAAGAGCACCCACACAAAAATGTAACAGGGAGATATTCATTACAAGAATTAATCGATGGATTAGAAAAACCAAGAAAAATTGTTTTAATGGTTAAAGCAGGATTTGCTGTAGATAGCCTAATTGAACAATTAACACCACTTCTTGATAAAGGAGATATCATTATTGATGGAGGAAATTCATTCTTCAAAGATACTCAAAGAAGATATGATCTATTATTAGAAAAAGGAATTAACTACTTCGGAGTTGGTGTATCTGGAGGAGAAGAAGGTGCTAGATTCGGTCCTGCTTTAATGCCTGGTGGTGATGAAAAAGCTTACGAAGAAATTCGTCCAATTTTAGAAGCTATTGCAGCTAAAGTTAACGATGTACCATGTTGTAGTTATACTTCAACTGGTGGAGCAGGTCACTATGTGAAAATGGTTCACAATGGTATCGAATATGGAGATATGCAACTAATTTCAGAAGCTTACAAAGTTCTTAAACACCTAGGTGGTTTCTCAAATGAAGAATTACAAAAAACATTTGAAGAATGGAATAAAGGTGAATTAGAATCATATCTAATTGAAATCACAGCAAATATCTTCAAAGTAAAAGAAGAAGATGGAAGCTACTTAGTAGATAAAATCTTAGATAAATCTCAACAAAAAGGTACTGGGAAGTGGACTAACGAACAAGCTATTGATTTAGGAATTGATGTATCAGTTATTACAGCTGCGCTAAATGGAAGATATATGTCAAATCTTAAAGAAGAACGTGTTCGTGCTGAAAAAGAATTTGCTCGTAAACCTTATGCAGTAGTTGAAGATAAAGAAAGATTAAAAAATATTGTAAAAGATGCTTTATTTATTTCAAAAATTGTATCTTATGCACAAGGATTCAAATTATTACAAGCTGCTGAGAAAGAATATAACTGGACATTTGATTATTCACAAATTGCTAAGATTTTCCGTGGTGGATGTATTATTCAAGCGAAAATTTTACAAAATATTATTGAAGCATACCAAAATAATCCAAAATTAGAAAACCTAATCTTTGATCCATTCTTTAAAGAAGTTATTGAAACAAGACAAGATAGCTTACGTGAAGTTGCTGCTTTAGCGATTTCTAATAGATTACCACTAAGTGCTATGACTTCTGCAGTTTCTTACTTAGATATCTACACTACAGCAGATAGTGGTGCTAACTTAATTCAAGCACAACGTGACTATTTTGGAGCACATACTTTCGAAAGAACAGATAAAGAAGGAAATTATCACTATGACTGGGTTGGAAACAATGAAAAATAAAACAGCAATAACACTTTTTGGAGGGACAGGAGATCTTACATATAGAAAATTGTTACCTGCGTTATACAATTTAACAGTTTTAGGAAAATTAGCCGATGATTTTAAAATTGTTGTAATTGGTCGTAGAGCTTATACACAGTCAGAATATATAGATATTGCTCGTACGTGGGTAAAAGAGTATGCGCGTACTAAATTCGACGATGAACAATTCGACGCTTATGCTGAAAGAATTATCTATTTTAAAATGGATATGACAAATGAAGATGACTATGAGATGTTACAAGCATTTTATGCTGAACAAGATATACAAAATCATGTATACTACTTTGCAGTAGCTCCATCATTCTTCATAACTATTACAAATGGTCTTAAAAAATATTGCTCAGAAAATAATGCGAAAGTTATTATTGAAAAACCATTTGGAGAAGATTTAGAAAAAGCTGGAATATTAAATGATGAGCTTGCTAAATTCTTTAATCAAGATGAAATTTATCATATTGACCATTATCTAGGTAAAGAGATGATTCAAAACATCCTATCTCTACGTTTTGAAAATATCATCTTTAAGGGTATTTGGAATAAAGATTTTATCGAAAATGTTCAAATTACTGCTGCAGAAACTGTAGGTGTTGGAACTAGGGCTAGTTACTATGATAAGAGTGGTGCTTTAAAAGATATGGTTCAAAATCACCTATTACAGGTTCTATCATTAGTAGCTATGGAAGAACCAAAAGAAGAGGGAAGTCGTAGTATTCACGAGAGTCAATATAATCTTCTTTCTGCACTAAAACCGATTGAAGATGTTCATGAAAGTTTAGTTATGGCACAATATGAAGGATATCTTCAAGAACAAAATATTCCTGCAGATTCTAAGACGGAAACGTATGCTGCACTTAAATTATTTGTAGATAATGAACGTTGGGAGGGTGTACCATTCTTTATAAGAACTGGTAAAAAACTTGAAAAACGAGAAACTCAAGTAGTGGTACAGTTTAAGTCTGTTGGAACTTCACCTGGTAATGTATTAATAATAAAAATTCAACCTGAAGAAGGTGTGTATTTCCAATTTAATGCTAAAAAACCAGGTACAGAGCAAGAATTACAACCAATTTCACTTGATTTCTGCCAAAGTTGTATACTAGAAAATATAGTAAATACACCTGAAGCTTATGAAAGATTATTAGATGCTTGTTTTAGAGAGGATAGAGCATTATTCTCTCAATGGAATCAAATAGTTGAATCTTGGACATTTGTTAATAAACTTATAGCTAAGTATGAAGAACAAGGTTCTCCATTATACACATATGAACAAGGTTCAAAAGGTCCAAAAGAGGCTGATAATTTAGTGGATTGGGTTAAATAATTATTTAGATGTATTGTATGGCTTAAAGTCATGCAATACATCTTTTTTGCAGTGTAGGTGATTTTTTAGGGGTTGCTAGTTAGGAAAGTTTACGTTAAGCATGAAGTATAGTATAATGAAAATATAAGAAAAATTTAAATAATTATTTTCAAAAGGAGTTAAGATATGAGACTGTTAGATTCAATGTTAGAATACAATGAGTATTTTGTTAAATTCGAAGAGTATGAAAAATATAAGACAGAAGATAAATATCCAGCTAAGAGAGTAGTAATGTTTACGTGTATGGATACAAGGTTAGTTGAACTTGCAACAAAGTCTTTGAATCTATCTTCAGGAGACGTTAAAGTTGTAAAAAATGCAGGTGCTATATTAACTCATCCTTTTGGATCGATTATGAGAAGTTTGATAATAGCAGTGTATATGTTAAAAGCAGATGAGATTATAGTTATGGGACATCACGACTGTGGTATGCAAAATATTGATACTAATCTAATTATGGAAAAAATGCGAGATAGAGGTGTTGGAAAAGAAACTATTGATATTCTTCAATACTCTGGACTTGATTTAAATACTTGGCTACATGGTTTTGACGATGTTGAAGAAAGTGTTGGGCATGATGTTAATATGATTATGAATCATCCATTAATACCAAAAGACGTCCCTGTACATGGTTTAGTAATAAATCCAAGTAACGGGAAAGTTGATTTAGTTGTTAATGGTTATGAAAATCTAAGAAAATAGAAAGGGGATAGTAAGTTGAAGAAAATATTAATCTTGAATACAGGTGGAACAATCTCTATGAGTGAAGATCAAACAACGGGTAAAGTTTCGCCGACTGATAAGAATCCAATTGGTGTTGGAGGAAGTATGTTTTCTTATATTGGAGATTTAGTAGTTGAAGATTTATATCATCTTGCTTCTCCTCAGATAACAGAACATGAAATGTTAGGTATAAAGAATAGGATACTAGAAGCGGTAACACAAGGATATGATGGCGTAGTAGTTACACATGGGACTGATACGCTTGAAGAAACTGCGTATTATTTAGAATTGACATTAGATGTGAATATTCCAGTAGTGGTAACAGGAGCGATGCGTTCTAGTAATGAAATAGGAGCGGATGGACTTGCTAATCTAAGAAGTTCTTTAGTAGTTGCTGTTAGTGATGAAAGTTGTGATAAAGGTGTATTAGTAGTTATGAATGATGAGGTGCATACAGCTACCTATGTTACTAAAACACATACTACAAATGTAGCGACTTTCCAAACACCAACTTTTGGACCTATAGGATTAGTATCTAAAAATAGTGTAATTTATTTCCAAAAATTAATAAATGAAGAACATTACGATGTAAATTTTTTTGGTAAGAAAGTTTACTTATTAAAGGCGTATGCTGGTATGGGAGATGAGCTTATTAATGCAGTCGCAAATCTTGGAGCAGATGGATTGGTGATCGAAGCTCTAGGTGCTGGTAATTTACCTCCAAGAACTGTTCCGGCGATAAGAGAATGTATTAAGAAGAAAATACCTGTAGTATTTGTTTCCCGTGCATTTAATGGTGTTACTCAAGATGTATATGATTACGAAGGTGGCGGTAAGAGATTCCAACAAGGTGGAGTTATTTTTACAACAGGACTTAGTGGACAGAAAGCTAGAATTAAGTTATTAGTTTTATTAGAAGCAGGAGTTGATTTTGATAATTTAAAAAATTATTTTTAGAAATAATTTGTGAAGTTATTGAAATATGAAGAAGGTTGAATATTTTTTATAATTATGGTAGTATATTAAATGATTAAAATTAGGAAAGAGGTGTAGAGTTGAAATTTAAATATCATAAGTCGTATAGAGGATTTTATCTAATAGAGGATAATAAATTTAAGCGACCATACCAAAAAATAGATCAAGAAAAAACATTAGAGAACTTAAATGGAAAAGTTGAGTTTAATAAAAATGAAATAATTGAAATAGCTGATGAATTCGTAGTTTTTGTTGTAAAAGATGGTGGAAAAACAAATGATACAAAGCCTGTAAAAGAATCAAAAACTAAGAAAAAAACTGAAAAAATCGATTTTGAAGTATTGGAATTAAAATACAAAATTCCTAGACTGTTATTACAAAAATTGTATGGAGTTATAGCAGGGAATTCAAAAAAAGGACAACGCGATTTATTATCTGTTTTATCAGTTATAGAAAATGTTACTCTAGCTGATAGTCTATTTTCTTCAAAAGTGAAAAAAATATTCTACTACAGCGATAAAGAACTGAATGAGTTACTAGTTAGATACAACTTTGATAACTTAAATGTAGAAAATCTGAAAAAAGATATAGAGGTCAACTACCCTAGCCAATACATTTCTAATTTGCCAGTTGATTATAAAGAATATGAAATGATTTTTGTATTTTATTTCATTATTCTAATAGAATTATTAACGATATTAAAATAAGATGAATTTTTTGATTAAAATTTATTTAAAAGACTTGATTTTTATGTAGGTCTTTGTTATAATTTTAATCAGAAAGTTTATTTTTTTGAAATAAGTTGGTCAAAAAACGACCTAACTGGACAAGGGGTGTCCACAAATAAACTTTCAAATAAACAGGGGAAACATAAGATGGATATTTTACATTTGTTACATATGCAAAGTAGACTTGTACCTGATATGTTTATGAAGTTTAGTAATAGGTATGAATTGCTTATTGCAATAAAAGTTAATCAACCAGTAGGTCGAAAAACATTATTAAACTTTATAAATATGACGGAAAGACAATTACGTACGGAATGTGAAGTTTTATCCAAGTTAGGGTTAATAACAAAAAAAGCTACGGGAATGAATCTTACAGAAAAAGGAGAAGAGCTTTTATTGGAGATAAAAGAATCAGTTATTAATGATGCTTTTGCCAAAGAGAGAAGTTTTATAAAAAATTATTTTTCAATAAAACAAGTTCACATTGTAGCGGGTGACTTTATTAATAATGAAGCCACTAGAGAAGAAATGACTAACTTACTCTTGGATAAGGTTAATGCTAAGATAACTAAAGAATGCGTAATTGGAGTCAGCGGTGGTAGTACGATGTATTACATAGCCGGCAGAGCTAATGAAACATTTGGTTATGGAAAAGATGTTACTATAACGCCTATCAGAGGGGGATTATCTGTAGTAAATACAGAATATCAAGCCAATGATATAGCCTCTAAGATGGCAAAAAATTCTGGACATAATTATCAATTATTACATGCACCAGATAATATAGGACAAAAAGCATTAGAAGAACTTGTAAAAGAACCAGTCATAAAAAATGCTCTAGATGTTATAAGTAAAACATCGATAATTATCCATAGTATAGGGAAAGCTTTTGAAATGGCGAATAGAAGAAAATCTTCTAAAGATATTTTGAAAGTATTGGAAGAAAAAAATGCTGTTTGTGAATCATTTGGAAGTTATTTCGATGAGAACGGCAGTGAAATATTTAAAACCTCTACTATAGGTATGAGTTTTAAAGATGTTGATGGCATTGATAATGTCTTTACGATAGTTGGTGGAGAAGAAAAAGCTGATGCAGTATTTAGTTACTTAAATACTAGACCAGCAAATGCGACACTAATTATTGATGAGGCTATTTGCAAAAAAATAATAAAAAAAGTTAATAAAAATTTTTAGGAGGAACTAAAAAATGACAGTAAAAGTAGCAATTAACGGATTTGGACGTATCGGACGTCTTGCATTAAGAAGAATCCAAAACGTAGAAGGAATTGAAGTAGTAGCGATTAACGACTTAACACCAGTTAATCAACTAGTACACTTATTAAAATATGACACAACTCAAGGTCGTTTTGATGGAGAAGTATCAGCAGCTGAAGGAAGCTTAGTAGTAAACGGAAAAGAAATCAAAGCATTCGCTAACCCTAACCCAACTGAATTACCATGGGGAGAATTAGGAATCGATGTAGTATTAGAATGTACTGGATTCTTTACTTCTAAAGAAAAAGCAGAAGCTCACGTTCAAGCAGGAGCTAAAAAAGTTGTTATCTCAGCTCCAGGTGGAAACGACGTTAAAACTATCGTTTACAACGTAAACCACGAAACTCTAGACGGAACAGAAACAGTTATCTCAGGTGCTTCTTGTACAACTAACTGTTTAGCTCCAATGGCTAAAGCTTTACACGATAACTTCACAGTAGTTGAAGGATTAATGACTACAATCCACGGATACACTGGAGACCAAAACACACTTGACGCTCCTCACCGTGGTGGAGACTTACGTCGTGCTCGTGCAGCTGCTGAAAACATCGTACCTAACACAACTGGTGCTGCTAAAGCAATCGGATTAGTAATCCCAGAATTAAACGGAAAATTAGATGGAGCTGCTCAACGTGTACCAGTACCAACAGGTTCATTAACTGAATTAGTAGCTGTAGTAGAAAAAACTGTAACAGCTGAAGAAGTTAACGCTGCTATGGAAGCTGCTGCTAACGAATCATTCGGATATAACGTTGATCCAATCGTGTCTTCTGATATCGTAGGTATCTCTTACGGATCATTATTTGATGCAACTCAAACAAAAGTATTAACAGTTGGAGACAAACAATTAGTTAAAGTTGTTTCTTGGTATGACAACGAAATGTCTTACACTTCTCAATTAGTAAGAACATTAAAATACTTTGCAGGATTAATTAAATAATCTATAATAGATAATAGAAGAATAGATAAGATATAAGTCAATTTTGACTTATATCTTGTCTCATATATTCTAAAATATAAATAAAAGGAGCTTTCCATGAAGAAATCTATCAAAGACTTAGGTAACTTACAAGGGAAAACTGTCTTAATGCGTGTTGATTTCAACGTGCCTTTAAAAGATGGTGAAATTACAAACGATAATCGTATTACTGCAGCATTACCAACTATTGAGTATGCTTTAAATCAAGGTGCTAAAGTAGTTGCTTTCTCACACTTAGGCCGTGTTAAAGAAGAAGCTGATAAAGCATCTAAAAGCTTAGCTCCAGTAGCTGTTAGATTATCAGAATTATTAGGTAAAGAAGTAAAATTCGTAGCTGAAACTCGTGGAGCTGAATTAGAAGAAGCAGTTAAAGGATTAAAAGATGGAGAAATCTTAATGTTTGAAAACACTCGTTTCGAAGATGTTGAAGGCAAAAAAGAATCTAAAAATGATCCAGAACTTGCTAAATACTGGGCTTCTCTAGGAGATGTATTCGTAAATGATGCATTCGGTACAGCTCACCGTGCTCACGCTTCAAACGTAGGTATTGCATCTAACATTGGTGAAGGAAACTCTGCTTCAGGATTCTTAGTTGATAAAGAAATCAAATTTATCGGAGGAGCAGTTGATAATCCAGAAAGACCTCTTGTTGCAATCTTAGGTGGAGCAAAAGTTTCTGATAAAATTGCAGTTATTGAAAACTTATTAGAAAAAGCTGATAAAGTAATTATTGGTGGAGGTATGGCTTATACTTTCATGAAAGCACAAGGTAAAGAAATCGGAATTTCACTTTGTGAAAATGATAAAGTTGAATATGCTCGTGAATTAATGGAGAAAGCTGGAGAAAAATTAGTATTACCAATCGATACAGTAGTAGCTAAAGAATTCTCTAACGATGCACCAAGTCGTGTAGCACAAGGTGATATCCAACCTGATGAAGAAGGATTAGATATCGGACCGAAATCTGTTGAATTATTCAAGAGCACTCTTGAAGGTGCAAAAACAGTAATTTGGAATGGACCTATGGGTGTATTTGAAATGCCTAACTTTGCCAAAGGTACAATTGGTGTTTGTGAAGCTATCGCAAACTTAGAAGGTGCTACTACTATTATCGGTGGTGGAGATAGTGCTACAGCAGCAATTTCTTTAGGATATGCTGAGAAATTCTCACACATCTCAACAGGTGGTGGAGCTTCTCTAGAATATCTAGAAGGAAAAGTATTACCAGGAATTGATTCATTATCTAATAAATAATTTTAAAACTCAAGGAGAGTAACATCATGTCAAGATTACCATTTATCGCAGGAAACTGGAAAATGAACAAAAACCCACAAGAAGCTAAAGCGTTTGTTGAAGCTCTTGCTGGAAAATTACCATCATCAGATAAAGTAGAAGCAGGAATTGCAGCTCCATCTGTAGATTTAAGTGCAGTACTTAGTGCGGCAGAAGGAACTGGATTAAAAGTTGCAGCTCAAAACTGTTACTTTGAAAATTCAGGAGCTTACACAGGTGAAACTTCACCTAAAGTATTATCTGAAATGGGAGTAAACTATGTAGTAATCGGTCACTCTGAACGTCGTGATTACTTCCACGAAACAGATGAAGATATTAACAAAAAAGCAAAAGCTATCTTTGCTAATGGATTATTACCAATCATCTGTTGTGGAGAAAGTCTTGAAACATACGAAGCAGGAAAAGCAGCTGAGTTTGTAGGAGCTCAAGTAAAAGGTGCTTTAGCTGATTTAACAGCTGAACAAGTAGCTTCATCAGTAATTGCTTATGAACCAATCTGGGCTATCGGAACTGGTAAATCAGCTACAAAAGAAGATGCACAAAAAATGTGTAAAGCAGTTCGTGATGTAGTTGAAGGATTATACGGTAAAGAAGTTTCTGAAAAAGTTCGTATTCAATACGGTGGATCAGTTAAACCTGAAAACGTTAAAGAATACCTATCATGCCCAGATGTTGATGGTGCATTAGTAGGTGGAGCATCTCTAGAAGCTGAATCATTCTTAGCACTTCTAGAAGGTGGAAAATTAGCTTAATTTTAGCAAAATTAAATAAATTATAGTATAATAGAATTATAAATTTAAACAACAAGGAGAAAGTTAATGTTAGCAAAAACATTTGATATTATCGCAGAAGTATATGCAAGAGAAGTTTTAGATTCACGTGGTAACCCAACTGTAGAAGTTGAAGTAACAACTGAATCAGGAGCATTTGGACGTGCATTAGTACCATCAGGAGCTTCAACTGGACAATACGAAGCAGTTGAATTACGTGATGGAGACAAAGGACGTTACCTAGGTAAAGGTGTAACTAAAGCTGTAACTAACGTTAATGAAGAAATCGCACCTTTATTAGAAGGTAAATTCGACGTATTTGATCAAGTAGGAATTGACTACGCTATGATCGAATTAGATGGAACTGAAAACAAAGGACGTCTAGGAGCTAACGCTATCTTAGGTGTATCTTTAGCAGTAGCTCACGCTGCAGCTGATTCTTTAGGAGTACCTCTATACAGATACTTAGGAGGAACTAACTCTAAAGAATTACCAACTCCAATGATGAACATCGTAAACGGTGGATCTCACTCAGATGCTCCAATCGCATTCCAAGAGTTCATGATTTTACCTGTAGGTGCTCCTACATTCAAAGAAGCTTTACGTTGGGGAGCTGAAGTATTCCACAACTTAGCTAAATTATTACACAACCGTGGTTTATCAACTGCAGTAGGTGACGAAGGTGGATTCGCTCCAACATTCGAAGGAACTGAAGATGCTGTTGAAACTATTTTAGCTGCAATTAAAGCTGCTGGATTAGAACCAGGTAAAGATGTATTCTTAGGATTTGACTGTGCGTCTTCTGAATTCTACGAAAACGGAGTATACAACTACGCTAAATTCGAAGGTGAAGGTGGAGCAGTTCGTACTTCAGTACAACAAGTTGATTACTTAGAAGAATTAGTAAACAAATACCCAATCATCACTATCGAAGATGGTATGGATGAAAACGACTGGGAAGGATGGAAATTACTTACAGACCGTATCGGTAACCGTGTGCAATTAGTAGGGGACGATTTATTCGTAACTAACACTAAAAAATTATCACAAGGTATCGAACAAGGTGTTGGTAACTCAATCCTAATCAAAGTTAACCAAATCGGTACTTTAACTGAAACTCTAAACGCTATTGAAATGGCTAAACGTGCTCGTTACACAGCTGTAATTTCTCACCGTTCTGGAGAAACTGAAGACTCTACAATCTCAGATATCGCAGTTGCAACTAACGCAGGACAAATCAAAACAGGTTCTCTTAGCCGTACAGACCGTATTGCTAAATACAACCAATTATTACGTATTGAAGATGAATTAGATGCTACAGCTGTATACCCAGGTGTTCAAGCATTCTACAACATCAAACGCTAATTAGAATATTTTAAAAGAAGCAAGAGCTAAAGGCTCTTGCTTTTTTTGTTTAAATAATTATATTTTTACTCATTAAAATATAAAAAAATATTAAGGTATATTTACAATATATTAAATGGAATAAATTCAGTATTTGCCTAGTCAAATGTAAAATATAAGAATGTAAAACGATTGCAATATTGAATTATAAACTAAAAGGTAATTTAAAAATGAAAATAGGTAAAATTAGATATTTTAAAAAGGTACTAAAATTTATACTAGTGTTAATGTATTAAATTTAGTATATAAATGATTAAATAAATATAATAAAAAAACAACTATAGAAATGTTTGTATTATCTTTGAAAATGTTCACTTTATCCTTGTTAGTCATATTTTGTTGTTATACAAGTTTGATTATTGTTTAAATGAAATAAAAAAATAATGGATTATTTTTAAAGTTACAACATTAAATTAACGAATAAAAATCTTTACAAGCGGTTTCATATATGATACTATTTTAGAGAAAAGATAAATATTTAATTAACAGGAGGCTAATATGGCAAGTTTATCATTAAAAAATATTTATAAAAAATATGATAATGGTTTCTGCGCGGTAACGGATTTTAATTTAGAAGTAGCCGATAAGGAATTCGTCGTTTTTGTTGGACCATCTGGATGTGGAAAATCTACAACACTTAGAATGATTGCTGGTCTAGAAGACATAACTGAAGGAGAATTTTATATAGGGGATAGATTAGTTAATGATGTTGAACCTAAGGATAGAGATATCGCAATGGTATTCCAAAGTTATGCGCTGTATCCACATATGACAGTTTTTGATAATATGGCATTCGCTTTAAAATTAAGAAAAGTTCCAAAAGAGGAAATTAAGGCTAAAGTAGAAGAAGCAGCAAAAATTTTAGGACTAGAAGAACTTTTAGATAGAAAACCTAAAGCACTTTCTGGAGGTCAAAGACAAAGGGTTGCGCTTGGACGTGCAATAGTTAGAAGTCCTAAAGTTTTCCTTATGGATGAACCTCTATCTAACTTAGATGCTAAACTAAGAAGTAATATGAGAGCGGAAATCATTAAAATCCACAATACTTTAGGTGCAACTACAATCTATGTAACACACGATCAGACTGAAGCTATGACAATGGCTGACAGAATTGTTGTAATGAAGAAAGGTATAGTTCAACAAGTAGGAAGTCCGAAAGATATTTATGATCATCCTGAAAATCTTTTTGTAGCTGGATTTATCGGAGCACCAACTATGAACTTCATGAGAGGAAAAGTTGTAGAAGGTAACTTTGTTACAAAAGGTGGTGGGAATATTGAGATTCCTGTTGGATATTATGAAAAATTAAAAGAATTAGGATACGAAGGGAAAGAAGTTGTTTTAGGGATTCGACCTGAAAATATTTCAAATGATCCGTTAGTATTAGAAACTTATTCACATGCTAAAATTACTTCAAAAGTAATTGTGGCTGAGTTATTAGGTTCTGAATATATCGTTCATACTGATTTAAATGGAGAAAATATCAAAGCAATTGTACACTCAAGACAAAATATTAAAATGGGTGATGAATTAACTTTTGCTCTAGATATGAATAGAGCTCATTTCTTTGATGTAGATACTGAGCTTAGTATTTTAGATTAGTTTAAATAAGACGTCAAAT
Source organism: Gemella haemolysans (assembly GCF_012273215.1). Classification (NCBI taxonomy): domain Bacteria; kingdom Bacillati; phylum Bacillota; class Bacilli; order Caryophanales; family Gemellaceae; genus Gemella; species Gemella haemolysans. Next base: position 150,646 of record NZ_CP050965.1, read on the forward strand.
TTTTAAAAACATAAAATAATAAGGAGGCTCATATTATGAGAAAAATAAATAAGCTGCTTGCTGTAGCAGCAACAACTGCACTTGTTTTAACAGGGTGTGTGGGTGGTAAAAAAGAAGAAAAACAAGCTGACCCGAACAAAAAAGTAGAAATTACTTATTGGGACTTCCCACAATTCACTAAAGATAAAGAATTTAAGAAAACTGAGGATTTCGATGCAGCTTTAATTAAAGCTTTCGAAGCGAAAAACCCAAATATTAAAGTAAATTATCAAAAAATAGAATTTACAGATGGACCAGCTAAAATAGAAACAGCTATTCAATCAAAAACTGCTCCAGACGTAATTTACGATGCACCAGGTCGTGTAATTGCTTGGGCAGCGAAAGATTTATTAGTTCCTTTAGATGATGTAGATAAATCTAAATTAAATGAAGCAGCAGTTAAAGCTTCTAGTTACAAAGATAAACTTTACATGTATCCACAAGGGGTAGCACCATTCTTAATGGGTGTAAACAAAGACCTAACTGATAAATTAGGAGTAACAGATCTTCTACCTCTTAACAAACAAGATAGAAGTTGGACAGTTGAAGAATATGAAAAATTCTTAAAAGCAGTTAAACAAAAAGATTCAAACATCACTCCAGCTTTATTCTATACTAAATCACAAGCAGGAGACCAAGGGCCAAGAGCATTCGTTGCAAACTTATACAACTCTTGGATTACAGATGATGCAAACAGTAAATATACAATCAATGATGCAAATGGTGTTAAAGGTTTAGAATGGGTTAAAAAAGCATATGATGAAGGTTTATTAGGTCAAGGTGTTGCCTTAGAAGCTAAAGATGCTCTAGAAGCATTCAAATCAGGACGTGCAGCAACTACAATCTTATTCTCACCAGGTATCGCAGCATCACATGCATCAGGATTTAACTACAAATTCTTACCATTCCCTAACAATGGTGGAAAAGCTAAATATGACTACTTAGTAGCTGGACCAGCTATCTTTGATAATGGTGATGTAGATAAAGCAGCAGCAGCTAAAAAATTCGTTGACTTCATGGTAAATGATAAAGATTGGGGTAAACGTACTCTATTAGCATCTGGTAACTTCTCAGCTAAAAAAGGTGAAACAGGATTATACGATTCAGAAGAACTTAAATTCGCTGAAGGTCTAACAAGTCAATATGGAACATACTATAACACAATTCCTGGATTTGCTAAAATGAGACCACTTTGGTTCAATATGGTTCAAGGTGTATTAAACGGAAAAACTTCACCTAAAGAAGGATTAGATAAATTTGTTGAAGATGCAAATAAAACAATAAAAGAAGCATTGTAATTTGACGTATAAAGGGGATAGAGTTGCTTCTATCCCTTTTTAAGATAAAATAATAACTTTTTAGGAGGAGCTATGAAGACTACTAAGAAAAGAAAAAAAATAGACTTTAGTGCATATTTATTTATTTTGCCGGTTAGTATATTTTTTATAACATTTGTTTTGGTCCCGATGTTACGTGGACTTCAGTTATCATTATATAGTTTTGCTAAGAAAAATCCAGTATTTGTTGGATTGAAACACTATTCAGATTTATTATTCAGTGGAAATGGAGCAACAATCCATGAACCATTTATGAAATCTCTTATTAATACAGTTGTTGTAACTGTAGTTGCGGTACCGATAGTTGTATTGGTTTCAATATTTGTTGCGGTAACAATTTATAATAAGAGTGCAGTTGTAAGATCATTCTTCCGTGGAGTATTCTATATCCCAGCTATTTCTTCAGTAGTATCTGTTACAGTAGTTTGGGCTTGGATTTATCACCCAGAATATGGAATTTTAAACTATGTGTTTAAGTCTATGCACATAATTAATGAAAATGTCGATTGGTTAGGGAATCCGAAAACAGCATTATATGCTATTATTACGATTCTTATTACTACTTCGCTAGGTCAACCGATAATTCTTTATGTTGCTGCTTTAGGTAACGTACCGAAAGAATTATTAGAAGCATCTGAAATTGATGGAGCAACAAAATGGCAAGTATTTACAAAAATTACTTGGCCGCTTATTAAACCAACAACATTATATATTGTTGTTGTAACAACAATTAACTCGTTCCAAATTTTCGCCTTAATTCAGTTATTAACAGCAGGGGGACCGAACTACGGAACAAGTACAATTATGTATTTAGTATATGAAGCAGCAATTAAAAATGGAAATCATGGTGTAGCTAGTGCGATGGGTATTATCCTTGCGGTAATTATTGGAATAATTTCTATCTTACAATTCAAGTTTCTATCTACAGACAATGATTAGGAGGATTTAGGATGAAAAGTATTAGTATTTTTAAAATAGTATCTATGATAATATTGATTGGATTAACTATATTCTTTATATTTCCATTCTACTGGATTGCATCGGGATCGTTTAAGTTACAAGATGTAGCTATAACAATTCCACCTGAATGGTGGCCGACATCTCCAACTTTGGAAAACTATAATAAGTTATTCACATCAAATACTCTAAGATGGTTTTTCAACTCAGTATTTATTTCAGTAATGACAACATTCTTAGTATGTGCGACATCAGCATTAGCAGGATATGCATTAGCTAAGAAAAATTTCCCAGGAGTTAAAGTTATTTTCATGGTCTTTGTTGCAGCGATGGCCTTACCAAAACAAGTAATTTTAATACCTTTATTAAACTTAATTACTGAATTTAACTTAATGAATACTTACTATGCATTAATTTTACCAGCGGTAGGATGGCCATTTGGAGTATTCTTAATGAGACAATTCTCACAAGCAATTCCAACAGAATTACTTGAATCAGCAAGAATTGATGGTTGTGGTGAAGTAAGAACATTTATGAACATTGCATTACCGATTATTAAACCAGGTATTGGTGCGTTAGCAATCTTTACATTTATAGCTAGTTGGAATGATTACTTCTCACAATTAATCTTTTCTAACACACCTGATATGTCTACATTACCATTAGGACTAGCAGCGTTAGCACAAGGGCAAGAGTTCTCTAATGACTATGGGCTATTAATGGCAGGGGCATCATTAGCATCATTACCTATGATAATCGTGTTTATCTGTTTCCAAAATTACTTTACTCAAGGTGTTACTTTAGGAGCCGTGAAAGGATAATCTTATGGAGAAACAACAATTATTAGAATATCTAAAAGGAGAAATGATAGTTTCTTGTCAAGCTCTACCAGGAGAAGCTTTATATAGAGAAGAAGGTGGAGTAATGTGCTTAATGGCACAGGCTGTAAAAAATGCTGGGGTAAAAGCTATTAGAGCTCAAGGTGTTTTAGATATTAAACAAATAAAAGAACAAACTAACTTACCTGTAATTGGTATAATTAAAAAATCATATGAGGGTTATGCTTCTTATATAACAGCTACAATGGATGAAGTAGATAAATTGGTAGAAGCTAATTCTGATATAATTGCTCTTGATTGTACAAATAGAGAGCGAGGAGATGGAAGAACTCCAAGTGAATTTGTAAAAGAAATTAAAGAAAAATATCCAAATGTCTTGTTGATGGCAGATATTTCAACTTTAGAAGAAGCAATTGAAGCTGAAAAAGCTGGAGTTGATTTTGTTGGGACAACTATGAATGGCTATACACCATACACGGAAGATTCAAAACAATTTAATCCTGGTTTAGTAAGAGAAATCGTAGAAAATGTAAAAGTGCCTGTTATTGCAGAAGGTAAAATTCATACTCCACAACAAGCAAAACAAGCGTTTGAAGCAGGGGCGCATTGTATAGTTGTTGGTGGAGCGATAACAAGACCGCAAGAAATTGCAACAAGATTTTTAAGTGAGTTGAGATAATGAGTGTATTAGTTTTATTAGCATATTGGTATACCTACAGTAAATGGTATATACTTGGATCATGGTTTATAACACATATATTGAATATAGCGTTTAAAAAGATATGGCTTTCTCCATTATTGATAAATGCTCTAGCATTAGCTGTATTATTCATAGGAATATACTATAAATTGATAGAAGGTCAAGAGGTTGGAGCATCTGTTCTTAATGTATATTTACCAATAGTGTTTTCGAGTATTGTAATGAATGTGCTCATTTTCACGATTAGAAAAATTAAGTTAAAAGTAAAAAACTAAAATAGAGCTATTGATTGTTTTAAAGTTGTGATATATTATCATAGTTTAGGGCTAATCAATAGCTTTTTATTTATTATAATATTAATTTAGAAATTGCATTTTTATTTTTAATTAAAAATGAAAATCAATGAAAATATGAAATAATTTGATGAAAATATATTTTTTTTAAACTTATATTTGTATTTTTATAATTTTATAACATTTTAAATTTAGTAAATTTAATAAAAATATAAAGTTTAAGGAAATCTAATAAAATAAAGGTTTTCAAGTTTTTTCACAGTATATATCTATTTATATTTGTAGATTTTTTATATAAAGAAACATAAACTCAGTTAATTTTTATTGTGTTTTTTAATGAAAATCGGTATTAAGTCAGTCTTTATGAGTGAAATATTTTGTTGATTTGAAGTTATTTCTGTTATATAATGTAATTAAAGTATTAATTATCTATTATTACTTTGTCTTTTAATAACAGGTTTCTTGTAGATGTATACAACATATTTAGTTATCTTAAGCAAATAAATTTTTTATTGTAAGGTGTAAAAAAATGAATTTAAGAAGAAAGACCTTAAAATTAATGGGTTCTCATATAGATATTCTTATTTTTGATAGCATTGATGCTGAAAATATTTTAGATGATGCTGTGGAAATGTTAAAGATGTATGAGCATAGATTTAGTGCAAACGATGATAGTTCTGAACTTATGGTTGTAAATCATAATGCAGGTATTAAAACTGTCAAAGTTCATCCAGATTTATTTGATTTGATAAAAATTGGAAAACTTCACAGCTGTGCGCCTAATAGCTTTTTAAACATAGCTATTGGACCAATTGTGCAGACATGGAGAATAGGATTTAATGATGTCAAAGTTCCAACAAAACAAGAAATTGATAGTCTATTAGAAATAACAGATCCTAATCAAATAATTCTCAATGAAGAAGAGCAATCTGTCTATCTTGCAAAGAAAGGTATGGCTATTAATTTAGGTGCCGTAGCAAAAGGATATATTGCGGATTTAATGATTGAATATTTGAAAAAAAGAGGTGTAGATGCGGGTTTAATTAATCTAGGTGGTAACGTATTAACTTTTGGTGATGCTAAGCATAATCCAGATTTAATGTGGCGCATAGGTATTCAAAATCCTGTGGAACCTAGGGGAAATCACTTATTTACTATAGGTATAAAAAATCAATCTGTTGTAACTTCTGGTATTTATGAACGTAATTACACAGAAAACGGAAAAACTTATCATCATATATTAAATCCGAAAACTGGTTATCCCGTTGAAACAAATGTAGCAGGTTTGTCTATAATTTCAACAGCCTCGGTGGATGGAGAAATTTGGACTACAAGGTTATTTGGAAAAAATGTCGAAGATATTATGGATGAAATAGATAGTTTACCTGATATAGAAGGTGTTGTTGTAACAATTGAAGGTAAAATCTATTATACAAGCGGAGTGCTAGATAAAATAATATGTTAGCTGATAATATCTTGAAGAATACTGAAAATACTATTAATTTAAGGAGGCTCTATTAAAGTGGCTGAAGTAAAAAACAAAAAAAATGTTAAAAAAACAAGACAAGAAAATCTAGATACAAATAAAGTAGATAGTACAAAAAAAGAGAGAGGAAACAAAAACATGGTAAAATTAATTGGTCTAGTTGGTACAAACTCTAAAAAATCTACAAACCGCCAACTTTTACAATATATTCAAAAACATTTTGCAGGTAAAGCTGACATCGAATTAGTTGAAATTAAAGATCTTCCTTTATTCAACAAACCAGCTAATAAAGAATTACCTGAAGGAGTTAAAGAAATTGCAGCTAAAATTGAAGCAGCTGACGGAGTTATCATCAGTTCACCTGAGTATGACCACGCAGTACCTGCATCATTAATGAGTGCAATCGCTTGGTTATCTTATGGAATTCATCCATTACTTGACAAACCAGTAATGTTAACAGGAGCTTCATATGGAACATTAGGATCATCTCGTGCACAAGCTCACCTTCGTCAAATGATGGATTCACCAGAAGTTAAAGCACGTGTAATGCCAAGTTCTGAGTTCTTATTAGGACATTCTTTACAAGCTTTTGACGAAGCTGGAGATATTTCTAACCCAGAAACAGTTGCTAAATTAGATAGTTTATTTGCTGATTTCTTATTATTCATTAAAATTACTGAGAAATTAATCAATGCACATAAATTAGCTGAAAAAGAAATTGAAAACTTCTCTTGGGAAGATTTAAAATAGGATAGGAGTGTAGACACATGAAATTAGTAGGAATCGTAGGTTCAAACGCGGAAGTTTCTTATAACCGCAAATTAATGGAATTTATAGCAAAAGAATATAAAGATTTATTCACTTTAGAATTATTAGACATTACTAACTTACCAATGTTTAACCAAGATGAAGATCATTCAAGAGAAAACAAAGATTTATTAGTAATGAACCGTAAAATTTTACAAGCTGACGGTGTTATTATCGCAACACCTGAGCACAACCACACAATTACAGCTTCTCTTAAGAGTGCTTTAGAGTGGTTATCATTCGAATTACACCCACTTGAAAACAAACCAGTAATGGTACTTGGAGCTTCATACTATGATCAAGGATCATCTCGTGCCCAATTACACTTACGTCAAATCTTAGACGCTCCAGGTGTTAACGCAATCGTATTCCCTGGTAATGAGTTCCTTTTAGGTAAAGCTAAAGAAGCTTTCGATGCAGAAGGAAACTTAAAAGATGATCGTACAGTAGGTTACTTACGTACATGTTTAACTAAATTTGTTAAATTTGCTACAGTAGCACAATCATTAGCAGAAAGAAAACCAACACCACCAGAAGACTTAACAGCTAGTGGAAAATGTGATACAACAATTGAAGGTGTTGATATGGATGATGATAACTGGGTTGAATTAGCAGCTGAGAAAGTTAATGCCGTATCTGGAGATACATATGTTAAACTTGACCGTGGTATCTTAACAGTAGACCAACTTAACTACTTCTTAAACTCTATGCCAATGGAATTAACTTATGCAGATAGCAATAACCAATTCATCTACTACAATTACAACAAAGAAGATTATGAAATGCTTGCAAAACGTCGTCCAGGTCAAGTTGGATGCTCATTAGCAAAAGTTCACCCAGATCACCCAGAGAGAATACAAAAGAGTGTAAACTGGTTAGTAGGATTACTACGTTCAGGACAAATCGATGTATTCCGTACACACGTACCAACTCACGGACCAGACAAATACGTAGTGCACAACTATCAAGCAATGTACGATAAAAACGGTAAATATGCTGGTATCAACGAGTACATCTTAGACTTCAAACCAATCGTTGACTGGTACCTAAAACAAACTGGTCAATCATTAGTTAAAAATGGAGTGCCAGTAGGTCACGGATATGCAGCAGCGCCAGCACCAGCAGCAGCTGACGCAACAAGTGGAGCTTCAGACGCTGGACACGGTCATGCGGCAGCACCTGCACCTGCAGCAGCGCCAGCAGCAGATGCAACAAGCGGAGCTTCAGCATAATAATAGAAAATATTAAAAGGTTTAGGTAGAATTACTTAAACCTTTTTTCTTTTTCAAGGAGTGTTTTTAGAGAAAAATTAAAAAGAATGAGTTATAATAGAATGTGAGCACGATTAGTGCAAAATTATATTTATACTAAATACGGAGAGTTTGATATGAATAAAAATAATTTATTATCAAAGTTGTTTCATAGATACTTTATAGTTGCCTTAAATGGTATGGCATTAGGTTTGTTCTGTACGTTAATTATTGGATTAATTATTAAACAAATTGCTATAAATTTAAGTGGTGCACTATCTAGTTTTCTTATTGTTGTAGCTACAATTTCAATGGCTTTAACAGGGCCGGTAATTGGTATAGGGGTAGCGCATGCCTTAAAAGCACCTAAGTTGGTAATTTTAGCTTCAGGTGTAGTAGGTTTTCTAGGTGCTTTTGGTTCTAATCTTGGGACGAATCATCTAGTAGAACAAGGTAAATTAATTGTTACAGGATCTGGTGATCCGCTAGGAGCATTTATTTCTGTTGTTATAGCAGCTGAAATTGGTAGATTAGTTTCAGGTAAGACAAAGATTGATATAATAGTTACTCCATTCATTACTATTATAATAGGTGCGATAGTTTCGTATTTCACAGGACCTTACTTGATTAAAGGTATGAAAATCTTAGGTACATTTATTAGAGAAGCGACGGAACTTCAACCATTCATCATGGGGATAGTTGTATCAGTAGTTATGGGAATAATTTTGACATTACCTATAAGCTCTGCTGCATTGTCGATTATTTTAGGATTATCTGGAATAGCTGCTGGTGCATCAACTGTAGGTTGTGCAGCACAAATGGTTGGATTCGCAGTAATAAGTTTCAAAGCTAATCGTTGGAATGGACTGTTTGCTCAAGGTTTAGGAACATCTATGCTGCAAGTTCCGAATATTATGAGAAAACCTATTATATGGATTCCGCCGATAGTAGCTAGTGCAATATTAGGACCTATTGCTACAATTGTCTGTAGAATGGAGAATAACCCTGCAGGTGGTGGAATGGGGACATCTGGACTTGTAGGGCAACTTATGACATGGCAAACAATGTCTAATCATGTTTCTCATTCGGTACTGTTAATAGAAATTTTATTATTGCACTTTATTTTACCAGCAATAATCTCATACGCGGTTTATTATTATATGGAGAAAAAAGGATTCGTAAAAGCAGACGATTATAAATTAGACTTATAAAATATTAAGAACTAGCTATTGTAAATGGCTAGTTCTTCAGGCTGTTGACAAATAGGTCAACAGCCTGTTTTTTAACTGAAATAAAATCCTTAAAATGGTATAATATAAGTATACAAAGGAGGTTTTAGTATGTTTAATAAAGTAGAAAATATCAAAGATGAAATAATACTAATGACATTATCAGAAATAGTACCTAAAGATCATTTTTTAAGAAAAGTAGATAAAGCTATTGATTTTAAATTTATTTATGATTTGACAGAAGAATACTATAGCCACACATCAGGTAGAAATTGTTTAGACCCTGTAGTATTATTCAAATTAGTGTTTTTAAAAGATTTCTATGGAATAAAATCAATGAGAGAAACAATAAAAAGAATAGAAACAGATGCTGCATTTAGATGGTTTTTAGGGATACCATTTTCTAAACCAGTTCCACACTACTCTACATTTTCACAAAACTATATTCGACGTTTCCAAGGAACTGATGTATTCGAACAAATATTTATAAATATAGTGAACCAAGCAATTGATAAAAAATTAGTTGGAGGCACTGAGTTTTTTACTGATTCAACACATATAAAAGCTAACGCAAATAAAAAGAAATTCAAAGTTGAAGTAACTACAAAAATAAAAAAAAGAAAATTAGATTTAGAAAAAGAAATAAACGAAGAGAGAGAAAAAATAGGAAAAAAGCCTTTTGAATATAAAGAAAAAGAAGAACTAAAAAGACAACGAGTTAACACAACTGATCCGGATAGCGGTTATTATCACAGAGATCATAAAGAAGAAGGTTTTATGTATTTAGACCATAGAACAGTAGATGGGAAAAATAATATAATCATGGATTGTCACATAACTCCAGGAAACGTTCATGATAGTGGTCCATATATAGATAGATTAAATCAGATAGAAAAAAATTTCGGATTAACACCAGGAAAAGTTGCGTTAGATAGCGGATATTATTCTCTAGACATACTAAAACAGTTAGATAAAAAAAATATATTTTCAGTAATAGGATATAGAAGATTCTCAAAATCAAAAGATAAAAAATATTTCAAATATTTACCAGAAAAAGATATATATGTGGATAAACGAACAGGAGAAATATTTAGATACAGAAATATAGATAGAACTGGATATAAACAATATAAAAGTGATGATAAAAACGAGAAGAAAATAGTAAGACGCCATATAAATGCGGATTATTATGATGAAGCTAGATTAAGACGTATATCAAAAGAAGGAAAACTATTGTATAAGAGAAGAAAAGAAACAATAGAACGTAGCTTTGCAGATTCAAAACAAAATCATGGATACAGATATGCACAATATAGAGGTAAAGCCAAAGTACAGTCGTACGCTTGGTTGTCTTGTTGCGTTCAAAATATGAAAACAATAGCACTAAGAGAGGTATAATCATCTCTTAATACTACTGATGCTTTAGTCATAAGGCTTATTTTTTTTGAAAAACGACCAAAACATCAATATGTTCATTGATATTTTGGTCGTTTTGTCAACAATCTGAAGAACTAGCTATTGTAAATGGCTAGTTCTTTTTGTACTAATATTTTTTGTTGATAGTATTGGGTGGTGTTGAAGATAAAAAATAGAATTAGGATAAAATTATGAATTTTGATGAATATGGTCAAAACATGATTAAAGCAAAAAAAAAGAAGCCCTGTTACAGATGTAATAGGGCTTTTAAGCTTTTTCTTATTATCGTACTTCTTTAATACGAGCAGCTTTACCACGTAAGTTACGTAGGTAGTATAATTTAGCACGTCTAACTTTACCTTTACGTACAACTTCAATTTTTTCAACTTTTGGAGTGTGAACAGGGAATGTTCTTTCAACACCAACACCGTTTGAAATTTTACGTACAGTATAAGTAGCAGAGATTCCTCCACCACGACGTTTGATAACTACTCCTTCGAATTGTTGGATACGCTCACGTCCACCTTCAACGATACGAACGTGTACTCTTACTGTATCCCCAGCTTTGAATTCAGGAATGTCTGATCTTAATTGCGCTTTAGTAATCGCTTCAATGATTTTGCTCATTTTTCTTTCTCCTTTTTTTACAAAATGTTCTTTATTAATGCTTGATTAACAGAGGAACATCGTAATTTAATGTTTTCACATCTCGACTATTATAACATTATTTTTTATAAATATCAATAGATAATTTAATAATTTTTTTATAAAAGGGCTTTTTCCCAAACTTCTTCTTTATATCCTAATAATAAAATATCGTTTTTAAAATCAAAGGCAAGTGGTCGTTTAATCAACATTCCATTTTCATGAAGTAGTTTAAGTGCATCATCAAGAGATAATGTAGCCAACTTGTCTTTTAACCCTAGTTCTTTGTAAACCAGCCCGCTAGTATTAAATAATTTTTTTAGCGGTAAGTCGAATGTTTCGATTATTTTTTTAAATTCATCTACTGTAGGTGTTTTTTCTTTTACATTGTAGTATGTCGCTTCAATATTATTTTCAGTTAATAGTTTTTTTGCTTTTCTACATGTCGAGCATGTTGGATATTCATAAATGTTTAGCATATATTCTCCTTCCTATTGTAATCAAAAATCTCAGTAAAAATTTACTAGTCTACGATATTATAATACTAAATTTTTTTACTGTAAAGAAATCTGTTTAGTAGGAATGTTTAAGGGTAAGCGGTTAAGTTAAAACATTAAATAATATGTGATATAATTATACTATAGGAATAAAGGAGAAATACTATGCAAAAAATAATTGTAAAAGATGTTTCTAAAGTATATGGTGAAGATAGCAATAAAGTTATAGCTAATGATGCTATTAGTTTTGATATTAATGAAGGAGAGTTTGTAGTAATTTTAGGTCCTAGTGGTGCTGGGAAAAGTACATTGTTGAATATTATAGGTGGAATGGATAATGCCAGTGAAGGATCTATTAATGTCTTCGGAAAAGAAATCGTTGGTTTGAATGAAGACGAACTTACAAAATATAGAAGAGAAGATATAGGATTTGTATTTCAATTTTATAATTTAATTCCAAATTTAACTGTTTTGGAAAATGTTGAATTAGCAGAACAAATAGTAAAACAACCAAAAGATGCAATCGAAATATTGAAGCTTGTTGGACTAGAAAATAGATTGAATAATTTTCCTTCGCAAATTTCTGGAGGGGAGCAACAACGTGTAGCTATAGCTAGAGCAATAGCTAAGAACCCTAAACTATTACTTTGTGATGAACCGACAGGAGCTTTAGATTATAAAACTGGAAAAAATATATTAAATATATTAAAAAAATATAGTGTTGATGAACAGAAAACAGTTATTATTATTACTCATAATAGTTCTATTGCAGAAGCAGCTGATAAAGTAATAGAAATCTATGATGCTAGAGTAAAGAGAGTAACACAAAATACTAATCCTAAAAGTATAGATGAGATAGAGTGGTAGTATTATGAAAGCAATAAATAGAGATATATTAAGAGAAGTCTCACGGACTAAGTCAAAATTCATATCGATAATGATAATAATGTTTCTGGGAGTTTTTATATTTGTAGGTTTGAAAGAAACTTCACCTGCAATGGTAAATACTTATAATAAATATATAGAGCGCCATAAGATGTATGATTTGAGAGTAAGTCATAGTTATGGTGTTAATGATTCAGATATGAAGATAATCAATGATTTTGATAATATTGATATAAGTGAGAGTTATTATATAAAAAAATTACAAATCACCAATAGTAATAAATTCGTAAATGTTGAGTCTATACCTGAAAAATTAGTTTTACCTAAGGTTGTTGAAGGAACTTTACCTAGTGATGAAAGTGAAATAGCTTTAGTAGAATCACTTCAAGGTAGTTATAAAATCGGTGATGAAATTTCTTTCGTTTCAAGTAATAATGATAGTAACACTTTGAAACAATTTAAATTTAGAGTGGTAGGTTTTGTACAAGGTGCAGATCATATAGAAGTATCGAATAATAATCTAGCTAATAAAGATTATTTTGGATATGTAAAAAGAAACGTCTTTAAATTTGAAAATGTTAGTGGTGTCAATATTAAATTAAAAAATATTAATTATAAATATAGTGATAAAGATTATATAACTGAAGTTAATAAAACAAGAGATGCTCTTATAGAAAAATTAAAAATTCAACAGGAAACAGATGAGAAAAGTTATTTAGAGAAAAATAATAAAAAAATTAACGAAAATGAGAAAGCTGTAAATCAATCACAAGAACAGTTAAATGCTGTTAAATCAAAAATAGAATTATTAAAAAATGTTGATAGCAAAAATTACAATGAGCAAATAGAAAAACTAAATAAAGCTCAAAAAGAGATTGATGATAATAAAAAACAATTAAATATAGCAAGAACAAGTCTTAAAGAAGAAAGTTATCCAAGATTTTCAGTAGAGAACATTAGAGGGTTAAAAAATTATGCTCAGTTTATAGATTCCGCAAGTAGTTTAACATTTGTTGCGAATGTTTTTTCTATATTTTTATTCGTAGTATCAATCTTAGTTTCGCTAACTACTTTAACAAGGATGATTGATGAAAACAGAATAAATATTGGTACGCTAAAATCATTGGGATACAGTAACTATCAGATTTCTAAAAAGTATTTTGTTTATGGAGGTTTATCAACCTTTGTAGGAACTATTTTAGGAATTATCGGAGCGTATTTAGTAATAGTACCAATAATATATAATTCATACGCAAGATTTTTTACATTTAATAAACCGGAAATTGTGTATACCCCAAGTATTCTTATAGCAGCGTTCATAATTTCATTAGGATGTATAAGCTTAGCGATTTATATACCTTTAAGAAAGAATCTTAGAGAAAAAAGTGCATACTTATTACGTCCTAAAGCACCAAGTAAAGGAAGTAGGATATTCTTAGAGAAAGTACCATTCATCTGGTCAAGACTTAGTTTTTTAAGAAAGGTTACATTTAGGAATATTTTTCGTTATAAAATAAGAATGTTGATGACGATCTTTGGAGTTACGGGATGTTTAACACTTATGTTTATAGGTTTTGGTATTCGATATGGTGTTATTGATATTTCAAAAGAACAGTTTAAAGTGATAAATAAGGTAGATATAGCAGCTACTTATAATCCTTATGTAGATAGTACAAGTGTAGAAAAACTCCAAAAAGAGGTTAGCGAAGACAAGAATGTTAAAGCTAATACAAGAGTAAATATTCAACTTGCAACTTTTGAGAGTAATAATGAAATCGTAGATTCTGTGCAGTTAATTACAGTCGACAAAAGTGAATATAAGGACTATATTACTTTAAAAGATAATGGTGATAATAATATAAGTATCCCAAAAAACGGAGCTGTAGTTAGTGAAAAATTGGCGTACTTACACAAGTTGAATAAGGGGGATAATTTCACTGTAGTAGTAAATAATAAGGAGTACACACTAACTGTAGGAGAAATCAATAAGAATTATTTCGGACATACGATATACATTGATAAAAATTATTATCAAACTGTTTTTAAGAAAGAGTATAAAGACAATACATTTTTAATACAGACAACAGGCGGTAAAGAATCTGTTGAAAATGTAGTAAGTAAGTTACATAATAATAGCGATATCGTAAACATTAGTGATAATTCGAAGATTCAAGAAATACTAGATAATTTTATTAAAGGAATTGATATTATAGTAGCGGTAATGGTAATTTGTTCTTTAACGTTAGCGCTTGTAGTATTATATAATTTAATAAATGTAAATGTTTCAGAGAGAATAAGAGAATTATCGACGATAAAAGTTCTTGGATTTTATCCAAGTGAAGTGACTATTTATGTATTTAGAGAAATTTTTTACTTAAGTGCGGTAGGTATTATCTTAGGTAACTATCTTGGCTATAGGATGTACTTGAAAATAATATTAGAACTAGCGGGTCGTGATATGATGTTTAGTAGTAAGGTACCATTAGTGGTATATTTATTGGCATCTGGAATAACGGTATTTATTACGATAGTAGTAATGATAGTAATGCATAATAAATTAAAAAAAGTAAATATGGTAGAAGCTCTAAAAGCAATAGAGTAGAATAGGAGAGGAAAATGAAAATTACAATTAATGATCAAGCGAAAAAATTATTAAATGAGAAAAATAAAAAACACGTGTTAGTATCTCTGTTTCAACAGTTTTGTTGAGGTGGTAGAGTAAATAGAGCTGTCGTGGTTTCGATGGCTGATAAATTTGATGCAAAATTGTATTCAAAATATGTAGTAGATGGAATAGATGTTTATATTGATAATAGACTAACTACAGATAACGAAGTAGAAATTTGTACAGAAAAATTCTTCTTTATGAGACAGTTGAGTCAAAAAGGAATAGATATTTAATAGTATAAAAGCAACTAGAGGCAAATATTTTATCTCTAGTTGCTTTTGTTTATTTTAATATTTAGTTAGAAGCGGCACTAAGTTCTTCTTCTTTTTTATGTTTGTCGCTATAGATTTTTTTCATGATTCCGATAACGATAGATAATGCGAATAAGCACATTAGCCCGATAAACATATTTCTAACTCCACCTGATAGTGTACCACCTACGTATGAGTAGACGATAGTTGCTGGTAATTGTCCGACACCTGTAGCGATGAAGAATCTCCAGAAACTCATGTTTGTTAAGCCGGCAGCGTAACTAACAAAGTCGAAAGATACGAATGGTAACAATCTACAGATAAGGATAGCTTTATCCCCATATCGTTCGAAGAATACGTCAATACTAGCCATTGCACCTTTACTTGTAAGTTTTTCTACAACATCACGTCCTAATCCACGAGCGATATAGAAACATACCGCTGCACCTATCATGGCAGTTGACCAAGAAAGGACAGCACCGATTACCCAACCAAAAATAGCAGCGTTAGATAATGTGATTAAGAAAGCTGGAATTGGAGCAGCTATTGATTGTAATACCATTAGAACTCCAGAAACTACAGCAGCCCATGCTCCCCATCCACGTAAGTATTCGATAACTGCATTTGTATCAAATTGAGATAATGTAGCGAATGCTGTATTAATACCAGTTTTAAAACTTGGTACTGTGAAATAAACTGCAAAGAAGATTGCGAAGCAAGCAAGAGTAATGTATCTAACTTTTTTACGTTGTGCTTTTAATTTTTTCTCTTCTTCTGGATCTACTTCTCTTAAGTCACTAAGTTTTACTTCTGTTTGTTTTAGCGCTTTAAGTTCATCTTTAGTATAAACTTTTTGGTATCTAGATAGTGTTAGAATAATATAAAGGTTTATTAAGTTAACAATAATAACACCAATGATGAACGGAGTTTTAATTTGGTTAAGTGATCCTGCATGTAGTACTTCACGAGCTATATATAGTAAAGTTTTAGTTTTACCAGAAAAAATAGCCATAAGAAGTATAATAGCTTCTATAATAAAGAATGTGTATTTTCGATTGATGCGTTTAAAGTATAATCCTGTCATTATACCGTAAACAGTCCAAACGAATATTACAAGACTTTGATCGGCTAGCATTTCAAACTGTGTAAAGAAGAACAGTAGAAAAGCAAAGAAGTAACCAACGGCTATACCAACACTTGTGAAATAGAACAATAATCTTAAGCGTTTCATTAAATTTCTCCTTAATTATCAATTACTATTTTTTAATACTGTAAACTACTGCTGCATATGTACCATCTTCAGGTAGAACACTCTCGTTACCAGTAAATTTAACTTCTTTACGAGTTTCAACAGCTCCATAAGTATAAGTAGTATTTGAGATAATTCCAACTGGACAACTATCTAGACAAGATAAACATCCTGTGTTTTTGTCGATAGCACGCTCTAAGTTACCACCGAAGCGGAAGTCGATTTGTTTTCCATTACTATCTTTTACAACTTCGTTGATATCATATTTTTTCTCTGCACCATTCCAAGTAATTTCTGCTTTGATTGGAGTTCCTTCTACGTGAGTAGTAGTTGCATTATTTGGATTCATATTATTTCCAGGTTTTGCACCAATTTCAATTAAAGCGTTGTAGAATTCTTCTGGTTTAGCATAAGCTGTAAAAATTGATTTAGCTCCATTTGTACCACTTTGTTCTACAGAGTTATGTCTTGTAGCTTCATCGAAGTATTTACCGTTAATTTTTGTAAGAACAGTAACAGTACCTGCTTCTTTATCTACTTTTATTGGTTTATCTAATGATACTCCAGCTACATAGTCAGCTGGTTGATTAGAATTTTGTGAAGATGAATTAGATGAACTACTGCATCCGACAGCAGTAAATGCTAATCCGGCAGCCATAAGGACTGATAATAATTTTTTTGGTTTCATGAACGAATCCCCCTTATTCTATAATTTTATTATACATTTGTATTATAACATTTATATAAAAAGGTAACAATAATCTATAAGAATTATATTATAAATTTAATTTTAAAGGTTAAAAATATTGAAAGATGGTATAAAGAATATTTTTCTATTTTGATAAAAGGCACACTTAATAGCTAAAAATACTTAAAATTTATTGAATAAATAAATTAACATAATTTTTATATTCTGAATTATAATTACGAGAGAAAAATAAATAAATTTCAATTGATAAACATTATCGATTAAAGATTAACTTGAATAATAAAAGATAACGACTGTAATTATTAGCTTAAAAGATAAAAATATGGTATAATATTTCAGTTATAAACAATTTAGATAATATTTTGTTAAAAATAAGTAAAAAATTAGAAAGAAAGGAGAAACTATGTTAATTCAGCTAAATAATATAACGAAGAATTTTGTAGTAAACGAAATTTTTTCAAATGTAAAATTGGAAATCAATGATAAAGATAGAGTTGCGATAGTCGGAAGAAATGGTGCTGGGAAAAGTACTTTATTAAAAATAATAGCTGGTGCCATTAGTTTCGATAGTGGAGAAAGAACCATTTCAAAAAATACGACAGTTGGATATCTATCACAGGAATTTATCGTGAGAGAAGATTTGTCGATTTATGAAGAAATGATTACTTGCTTTGATGAGATAATTACTTTGGAAGCAGAATTAGAGAAATTGTCTTTTGAGTTAACTCCGGAAAATATTGAGAATGATCCAGCATTACTTAATAAGTTTGATAGGTTACAAAATGAAGTATTAACTCATAAGGATTATCATTACAAGAGTAAGATAGAAAGTGTACTTTATGGATTAGATTTTACAAAAGAAGTCTTTGATAAGAAAATTAGTACTTTCTCAGGTGGAGAGAAAACAAGGCTATCTATGGCGAAATTGTTACTTAGTGAGCCTGATTTACTAGTTCTAGACGAACCGACTAACCACCTTGATATGGAAAATGTAGCATGGTTAGAAAATTATTTATCAGCATACAATGGTGCAATAGTAATTGTAAGTCACGATAGATATTTTTTAGATAAAGTTGTTAATGTTGTATACAACTTAGAATTTGGTAAGCTTAAGAAATATGTAGGTAACTATTCTAAGTTTTTAGTGCAGTATGAAGAAGATTACGAAAAACAACTAAAAGAATATACTAGCCAGCAAAAAGATATAAAGAAATTAGAAGAATTTGTTCAGAAAAATATTGCTAGAGCATCAACTAGTAAGATGGCTAAGAGTCGTCAAAAAGTATTAGATAAGATGGAACTTATAGATAATCCGAAAAAAGATGATAAAGCAGCAGGGATAGAGTTCTTAATTAAAGAACAAAGTGGTCGTGATGTTCTGACAATTAGCGATTTACAAGTTGGTTATAATGGAACTAAAGTAGGTCAAAGTTATAATCTTGCTGTGTATAAAGGAGATAGAATAGCTGTTGTCGGAAGAAACGGTATAGGAAAATCAACTTTAATAAAAACAATAGCGAAGAGACAAAAAGAAATTGCCGGAAATGTTCAATATGGTAGTAAAGTGTCACTAGGATACTACGATCAAAAACAAGCAGAATTTGAATCTTCAAAAACGATATTAAATGAACTTTGGGATGAGTATCCTTTAATGAAAGAAGCAGAAGTAAGAACTGTGCTTGGTAGATTCTTGTTTAGAGGTGATGATGTTCTTAAGATAGTAAGAGATCTTTCTGGTGGAGAAAAAGCGAGATTACAACTAGCTAAACTAATGTTAGAAAAGAATAATTTGTTAATATTAGATGAACCGACTAATCACCTTGATATTACTAGTAAACAGGTGCTAGAAGAAGCTCTTAAAAATTACGAAGGAACTATTGTATTTGTAAGCCACGATAGGTACTTTATTAATAAGATAGCTAATAAGGTATTAGATATTACTGATAATGGTCATAATATGTATTTAGGGAATTATGATTATTATTTAGAAAAAAGAGAGCAAGAGAGAATAGCTCAACAATTAACGAATAAAGAAGTAGAGGTTGTTGAAGCAAAAGAAACTAATAATTATATATTAGATAAAGAAACTAAACGTCGTGTAAGAAAACTAGAAAGAACACGTGATGAGTTGATGGAAAAGATCGAAAGTTTGGAAGAAGAAATACTATCGGTTAATAATGAACTTGCAAAAGAGGAAGTCTATACTGATATGGTAAAAACACAAGAGTTTAATGAAAAACTAAAACAATTAACGGAAGAAGTTGATGAATTAAATAATTCTTGGTTAGAAATTGAAGAGGAATTAGAAAGTATTAATGAATAGTAAAATTAAAATAACAACATATGTTGATGTCGAGAAAATCCATGAAGATTCTCATATAGGGACACATACTGAAGAAGCTACAAGTGAGAAAATAACTTATAGTGATAAAAATAACAAAAAAATAGAAATTTTTATTGACAAAATAAAAGAAAGTGTTAGTATAGAAAAAGACGATTCAAAAATGTACTTAGCATATACGAAAACAAGTAATGACTACAGTACACAATATGGTCAGATGAAATTGGAAACACAACTTATAAAAATAAGTAAGATGGCAAAAAATAGTTTTACTTTATTTGAGATAGTGTACAATATACATTTCGGAAAAAATGACAAACAGCAAAATAAATTGAAAATATTAGTGAAAAACATTTAGTAGGTAATTAGGAGGAATTTTTGGTGAAAAATAAAATAGTAGAATTATTACAAAATTCTTTAGCCAAATTAGAAATTGACGGAGTAGATATACATGTAGAAACTCCAAAAAATACAGAAAATGGAGATTTTTCTTCAAACGTAGCGATGCAATTAACAAGAGTTTTACGTAAAAACCCTAGAGTTATTGCCGAGGAAATAATCAGTAATATAGATGAAGATGAAGCGGTAGAGAAAATTGAAATAGCTGGACCAGGATTCATTAACTTCTTTGTTAAGAAATCAAGTCTAGGTAGTGTTGTTGGTAAAATATTAGAAGATGATTTTAAATATGGTGAAAACAACATTGGTCAGGGTAAGAAAGTATTATTAGAATATGTATCGGCTAACCCAACAGGGACACTACATGTAGGTCATGCTAGAAATGCTGCTTATTCTGATTCATTAGCAAGAATAATGAAAAAATCAGGATATGATTTATCTCGTGAATACTATATCAATGATGCTGGTAATCAAATTAATAACCTAGTTATTTCTGCAATCGTTCGTTACAAACAAGCGCTAGGTATGGATGCTGAGTTGCCAGATGATGCATACCACGGTGAAGATATTAAAGTTCTAGGTCAAAAACTAAAAGATGAATTTGGAGATTCATTATTAGAAAGAGAAGACTTAAATGAGTTTATTCGTGAGTATGCAGTAGCGTATGAAATGGAAAATATTAAGAAAGACTTAGGAGATTTTGGATTAGAGTATGATGTGTTCTTTAGTGAAAAATCTTTATATGAAAATGGTCTTGTGGATAAAGCTTTAGAATCTTTAAGAGAACAAGGATTCGTTTATGAGAAAGATGGAGCTTTATGGTTAGAAACAACAGCTTTAGGAACAGGTGATGATAAAGACCGTGTATTAATTAAAGCGGATGGATCACTAACATACTTAACTAGTGACATAGCTTATCACAAAAATAAATTAGATCGTGGATTTGATTTATTAATAGACGTTTTAGGTGCAGATCACCATGGATATATTGCAAGATTAAAAGCAAGTATCGTAGCGATGGGATATAAAGCAGAGCAACTTGAAGTTCTAATTATGCAAATGGTACAACTACTTAATAACGGTGAAGTTGTAAAAATGAGTAAGAGAACTGGTAAAGCAATTACACTTCGTGATTTAATCGATGAAGTAGGAGCCGATGCTGCACGTTACTTCTTAGTAATGAGAAGTGCAGATAGTCACTTAGACTTCGACTTTGCGGTAGCAAAAGAACAATCAAGTGATAACCCACTATATTATGTTCAATATGCTCATGCTAGAATTTGTTCAATCTTACGTCAAGCAGCAGAACAAGTAGAATATGATGTGAAAAATTGTGATTATGAATTATTAACTGATGAGTATTCGGTAGACTTACTGAAAAACTTAGCATATTATCCAGAAATAGTAGCACAGGCTGCTAAAAACTATGAACCACACAGAATTTGTAATTATTTACAAAGTCTTGCAAGTTCTTTCCACAAATTCTATAATAATAATAAAGTAATAACTGAAAATAAAGAGCAAACTCAAAGTTACTTAGCATTAATTACAGCCGTTAAAATAACTTTAAGAAACGCTTTAGACTTAATCGGAGTATCTGCTCCAGAGAAAATGTAATAAATAAAAAAGAAGGGAATCTAATATAAATGGTAAAGTTAAAAGATTTAAGCGCAGAAAAAATTAAGGAAATGTCACTAATAGATTTATGTTATGCATATATGGTAGAAGAAGGAATTGAAAAATTAAATATTTATGATTTCCTAGACTATATTAAACCATTAAGAAGTGTTGATGATGAAGAGTTTACAGCACAAGCAGCATACTTTTACACTGACTTAAACTTAGATGGAAGATTCGTATGTGTTGAAGATGGAAGCTGGAAATTAAGAGATAGTTTATTTGTTGAAGACATTAAAAACTTTGTTGAACCAAGTGTTCAAAAATTTGAAATTGATGATGAAGATGATATTGAAGAACTTGGTGATGAAGAACAAGAAGATATCCATGATGAAGTAGATGCTCTAATCGAGGAAGAAGATATGGAAGAAACTGAAGATGTCTACGATTTTGACAATGATGGAATTGTATCAAAATTCAATATCTCAACTGAAGAAGAAGAGTTTTAATAAAAGAGCCGAAAGGCTTTTTTATTTTATAAGTCTTATTAGTTGCATATACTTTTTAAATAGAGTATAATGAAGAAAGTCAATAAAACATATAGTAAAAATTGTAATACAGGTTCTAAGTTTTTTAAGTGAATAACACAATATCACATTTATTTTATTTATTATCTTTAACAGCAAGAATACGATTGATTATTGATAATAAAAAATATAAAGGAGATTGTAACTTATGAAACAAGGTACAGTAAAATGGTTTAACGAGGAAAAAGGATTCGGATTTATCGAAGTAGCAGGAGAAAAAGATATCTTCGTTCACTTCTCAAGCATTAAAAAAGACGGATTCAAAACTTTAAAAGAAGGCGATAAAGTTGAATTTGAAGTAGAAGATGGTGCTCGTGGACCACAAGCAGCTAACGTAGTTGTTCTTTAATTAGAAATATGAGAAAGCTATAATTAGATTTTTATATCTAGTTATAGCTTTTTTTTAATTATACGGTGAAATTATAAGAAAAGAAAATATGAAAACGAATACTATAGTTATTGAAAAATACTTCATTATATTTTATAATTGAATTGCAAGGTAAAAAATAAATGGAAATCAGGAGGATAATTTCATGAAAGGAGTAAATACTAATTTATTGCATGGATATCCTGTAATAGATGATTATACTGGTGCAGCATCGATTCCTAAATATCAAGTTACTACATTTGACCAAAAAGAAGGATATAAAGATTGTGGTAAGTATTCGTATAGTCGTTTCGGGAATCCAACGATATTAGCCTTGGAAGCAGCTGTTGCTAATTTACATAAAGCGAAATTTGGTTTTGCTTTCGCTTCAGGTATGTCAGCAATAACGACTGTTTTGATGCTATTGAATTGTGGGGAACATATAGTATTACCCAAAGATGTTTATGGAGGAACATTCCAATTTAGTTCAAAAATTTTGAAAAAATATGGAATAGAAGTTAGTTTTATTAATTATCAAAATTTAGAAGAATTAGAAGCTACTATTAAAGATAATACTGCAATGATTTATATCGAAACCCCATCTAATCCTTTGTTAAAGGTATCGGATATTAAGGCAATAGTAGAAATTGCTAAGAAACATAATATAAAAACTGTTGCAGACAATACTTTTATGACTGCTTTATATCAAAAACCTTTAGATTTAGGATGTGATATAGTAATAGAGAGTTTAACTAAATTTGTTAACGGTCATAGTGATGTTACAGCTGGTTGTGCAGTTACGAATAATGAGGACATCGCGAGTGAAATTTGTTTATTACAAAAGAATTTCGGTGGTATTTTAGGAGTAGAAGATGCCTGGTTAATCTTACGAGGAATGAAAACTATGGGATTACGAATGGAGAAATCTGTAGAGAATGCGAGAATTCTTACTAAATTCTTAGAAACTCAAGATAAAATTAAAAAAGTATACTACCCTAATCTTACAAGTTGTAAATTTTATGATATTCATACAGAGCAAGCTAGTTCGGGGGGAGCTGTCTTTTCATTTGAATTTTTCGAACAAGATGATTTAAAAACGTTCCTTAAAAAAATCAAAATTCCGATTTATGCAATTAGCTTAGGAGGGGTAGAATCTATAATTTCTCATCCAGCAACTATGTCTCACGCATGTATGAGTGAAGAAGAAAGGTTAGCTCAAGGAGTAACACAAACTTTATTAAGATTTTCTTGTGGGGTAGAAGACTCAGAAGACTTAATCGAAGATTTAAAACAAGCGTTAAATAATTAATATAAAAAATTATAATATAAATAAAGGAGATTTATTAAATGAAAATAACAGAAGTAAATACACCAAAAGCGCCAAAAGCAGTAGGACCATACGTACAAGCTAATAAAGTAGGAAATCTAATTTTCTGTTCAGGACAATTAGGTATTAATCCTGAAACTGGAAAGATTGTTGAAGGTGGAGTTATCGAGGAAGCTAAACAAGTTTTCAAAAATATTGAAGCAGTATTAGAAGAAGCTGGAAGCTCTATGAACCATGTAGTGAAATCATTAGTATTATTAAAAGATATTGCTGATTTTGCTGAAGTGAATAAAGTTTATGCAGAACAGTTTAATGATGTTCTTCCTGCAAGATCAGCATTCCAAGTAGCTGCTTTACCGTTAGGTGGAAATATAGAAATAGAAGTTATCGCTGTAGAAAAATAAAGTTATCTTATAGAACTAGGTGCTAGAAATTTTCTATAAGCTAAATCTGTAAATAAATAAAAAGAATCAAGGATACAATTTGCTATCCTTGATTCTTTGCGTTATAACTTGCTATTGCAGCATCTATTTCTTCATTTGTAAAGTTAGAAATATCACCTTTTAGCTCATTTTCTATTATACTTCTACTTGTTGCTCCCTCTTGAGTATATCGGATTGTATTGTAAGTTTCTGGAACTTGTTGACCGATAATTTGTGGGTGGATTTTTGTATTAGGTATAGAAGATGTCTTTTTAGAATCAGCTGAAGTTTGTTTTCCAGTAGTGCTTCCTTTATTCTCAGATGATTTTTCTTTTTTAGAATCTTCCTTATTGCTTAATTCTTTTTTCTCTTCTTCTTTCTTAGTAACATTAGTTTTGTGATCTTGTTCTAATTCTGAAGTTTCTGAATTTAAAAGTTTGTCTTTTAACGCACTGTATTTAAATTCATATTTTGCTAAAATTGTTTTCACTTGATCCGCATAGTTAGGAGAAGTCGAATCTAATTTTAAAATTTCGATAAGAGCATTATCGTAGTTTTCTAACTGTTCTTCTAAGTAAGTGATAGCCTTAGTAAAGGTATGACCTGTATTAAGCTTTTTAGCATGTTTTAGATGATTGTGTGCTTCTTCAATATTAGCATTGTTTAACGCTGTATCAATTTTTACTAATTCACTAGCGATGTTAATTTCGTTATCTATATTTCTTAATGTTTCTTTTGCTTTTTCAGTAGTTAGTGTCTCAAGACCTTTTAAACCAGAATTGAAATCATGAGAATCATTTATTAATGATATATATTTTGAATGTTCTTCTTTAAAATTTTTATTTTCTGAAGTAAGATAGTAATATGTTCCTCCTACTAAGAAAAAAATCACTAATATAGGCATTAAAATAGAGATTATTTTTTTCATAAAGAGCTATGCTCCTTTCTTTAATGTCTTTAACTATAATTAATTGTATAATGTTAAGAAAAAAAAATCAAGTGAATTAAATTATAAGTAATTAAACTAACTACATGAAATGTGTATATAAAGGGAGTATAAAATTATATTATGGTGAAATAATTAGTAGCTATTAATGTTGAATTTTGTAGAAAAATAATCTAATAAATATCGGTAAATATACTGATTAAAAATAAAAAGTATAATAATTTCTTGACAAGGATATGAGTTTGGTATAATATATTTAAAAGAACCGTGACAAAATATAGTAAAAAGAATTTTACTTTATGTTTTAATAGAAAGAGAGTTTGATCCTTAGGCTGAAAGATTAAATATTAATGATTAAAGTAAAGAACACTTTTTGTAAAATTTAATAAATAGAAAATAAGGTATCGGTATTCCGGTATGAATTAGGGTGGCACCACGAAGTATGTTATCGTCCCATGTAGTTAAAAGCTATGTGGGGCGATTTTTAATTTATATTGGATGCACAGGATGATTAAAAATCGAAAGGAGAAAGAAATGGTAATTAGTATGCCAAGAGGGACTCAAGATATACTACCAGACGAAAGTGTGAAATGGCAGTATATTGAAGGGAAACTAAGAGAGATTAGTAAAAACTTCTGTTATGAAGAAATAAGAACACCTATGTTTGAATCAACAGAATTATTTAGTCGAGGTGTTGGGGATACAACAGATATAGTTCAAAAAGAAATGTATACTTTTATGGATAAAGGGAATAGATCTTTAACGTTAAGACCAGAAGGTACAGCTGGAACAGTTCGTTCATATATTGAAAATAAACTTTTCGCTAAAACTATTCAACCACAAAAATTATACTATGTTGGGCCGATGTTTAGATATGAAAGAAAACAAAAAGGTCGTTATCGTCAATTTGTTCAATATGGTGTTGAGGTCATCGGTGAGGAGAGCCCAAAAATTGATGCTGAAGTTATTAGTTTAGCTTATAACATTTATAGAATGTTTGGGATAGAAAATATTAAAGTAAGTATTAACTCTTTAGGAAATCCCGAAGAAAGACAAGCCTATAATGAAGCGTTAGTTAAGCATTTTGAACCTAGAATAAATGAATTCTGTGAAGATTGTAATAATAGACTTTATAAAAATCCTATGAGAATATTGGATTGTAAAGTTGATGCTGAACACGAGCTTATTAAATCTGCACCAAGATTATTAGAGTACCTAGGTGAAGAGTCTAAACAATACTTTGCAGAAGTACTTAAACACTTAGATGCGCTAGGTGTAAAATATGAAATTGATCATAATTTAGTTCGTGGATTAGACTACTATACTCATACTGCATTTGAGATTATGATAGATAATCCAGAAGTAGAATTAAAAACACTTTGTGGTGGTGGTCGTTATAATGGATTAATTAAATTGTTAGATGGACCGGAAGATAAAAAAGGTATTGGTTTTGCTTTAAGTATTGAAAGATTATTATTAGCACTTGAAAGTGAAAATATTGAATTACCTATAGATGATACAATCGATGTGTTTGTAGTTGCTATGGGTGAAGAAGCTTCAAATGCTGGAGTCAAACTTACTAATGATTTAAGATTAGCTGGATATAGTGTACAAAATGATTATTTTGATAAAAAAATGAAAGCTCAAATGAAGATTGCAGATAGATACAATGCAAAATATTCTATAATAATTGGACAAAGTGAACTAGAAAGTGGAACACTTGTCGTAAAAGATATGAAATCATTTGAACAAGAAACAATTAAGTTAGAAAACATAGTTGATTATTTACAAGAAAAATTGAGAGGAGAAAAATAATGAGCGCATACGGAAGAACGGAATACACTGGTCGTATAGATGAAAAATATGTAGGGAAAAAAGTAACGTTAAAAGGTTGGGTTAGTAAACGTCGTGACCTTGGTAACTTAATCTTTATCGATGTAAGAGATAGAATGGGTGTAGTTCAATGTGTATTTTCAGGAGAAAAAAATGCAGAATTACATGAACTAGCAGGAACTTTAAGAAACGAATTCGTAGTTTCTATTGAAGGAGAAGTAGTATTAAGAAATGAATCTACTGTAAACGAGAAAATTGCTTCAGGTAAAGTAGAAGTTATCGCTGATAAATTAGAAATTTTATCAAAAGCAAAAACATTACCATTCGTATTAGACGATGCAAGTTTATCAAGTGAAGAATTACGTCTGAAATATCGTTACCTTGACTTAAGAAGAACGGAACTTGCAGAAGTATTACACTTACGTTCAAAAATTACTAAAGCAACAAGAGATTACTTAGACAACAACATGTTTGTTGATGTTGAAACACCAATTTTAACTAAGTCTACTCCAGAAGGAGCACGTGACTACTTAGTACCAAGTAGGGTTCACCCAGGTGAATTCTATGCTTTACCACAATCACCACAATTATTTAAGCAATTATTAATGGTTGCAGGATTTGACAGATACTATCAAGTAGCTCGTTGTTTCCGTGATGAAGACTTACGTGCAGATAGACAACCAGACTTTACACAAATCGATATGGAAATGAGCTTTATGTCACAAGAAGAAATTCTTACTATGATAGAAGGTTTAATTGCTCATGTAATGAAAGAAGTTAAAGGTATCGATGTAGTATTACCATTCCCACGTCTTGACTATGAAGAAGCAATGGAAAGATTTGGTAGTGATAAACCAGATACTCGTTTTGGTATGGAGTTAAAAGATGTTAGTGATCTTGTGAAGAACTTAGACTTCAAAGTGTTCTCTAATGCAGTAGAACAAGGTGGAGCAGTAAAATGTATCGTAGCTAAAGGATGTGCAGAGCAATATTCTCGCAAAGATATTGATGCATTAGGTAAGTATGTTGCAAACTATGGAGCTAAAGGATTAGCTTGGGTTAAAGTAACAGAAGAAGGATTAAACGGAGCGATTGCTAAATTCTTTACAGATGAAGTAGCTCAAGAATTAGTAGCTCGTGTAGATGCAGAAGTTGGAGATATTATCTTATTTGCTGCGGATAGTAAAAAAGTATGTTACGCATCATTAGGGGCACTACGTCAAAAATTAGCAGCTGATTTAGATTTAATCGATAAAAATAAATATAACTATCTATGGGTAGTAAACTGGCCTTTATTAGAGTATGATGAAGAAAAAGGGCGTTACAGTGCAGCTCACCACCCATTCACAATGCCGAAAGTAGAAGATGTAGAATTACTAGAAACTGCACCAGAAAAAGCTTATGCACAAGCTTATGATATAGTACTTAATGGATATGAACTAGGTGGAGGAAGTATCCGTATCTACGATAAAGAAGTACAATCTTCAATGTTTAAAGCATTAGGATTTACTCAAGAACAAGCTCAAGAGCAATTTGGATTCTTATTAGATGCATTCGAATATGGAGTACCACCACATGGGGGATGTGCTTTAGGATTAGATAGATTTGTTATGTTACTAGCAGGGCGTGATAACTTACGTGACACAATAGCATTCCCTAAAACAGCTAATGCTGCAGATCCAATGACACAAGCTCCATCACCAGTAGATTTAGAGCAATTATTAGAGCTAAATATCTCTTTATTAAGAAAATAGTTTACTAATAGAAAGATTCAAACTGAGGAAAAGAGAAACTTTTCCTCAGTTTTTTTTAAAAATGTATTGACATAATAAAAGACTGATGATAGAATAGTAAAAGTCTTCTCAAGAAGAAGACGAACAATATAAGATTTCTAATAATTAAAAGTTAAGAAAATATAAAAAACTTCTTGACAAAATAAAAAAGAAATGATAAACTTATAAACGTCTTGAAACAAGACAACGCTTATTATTTCAACGAAGTAAACGGTTAACAAGTTCAAAAAAATATAAAAAACTTCTTGACAAACATTCGAAGAAATGATAAAATAATTAAAGTCTTCTAATGAAGACGAAAAAACATTTTTAAAAAAAGTTCTAAAAAAGACTTGACAAAGAAATTTAAAAATGTTAAAATATAAAAGTTGTTAATCGCAACGATTTGAACATTGAAAACTAAACGAATTAAGTCAACGTTAATTCCAAAAAAGGACAGTTTTAAAAAGAAACTATAAAACTTTTTAATGAGCTAATCAAGCTAACAAATTTATTTGGAGAGTTTGATCCTGGCTCAGGACGAACGCTGGCGGCGTGCCTAATACATGCAAGTCGAGCGAAGTTTTTCTGGTGCTTGCACTAGAAAAACTTAGCGGCGAACGGGTGAGTAACACGTAAAGAACCTGCCTCATAGACTGGGACAACTATTGGAAACGATAGCTAATACCGGATAACAGCATTAACTGCATGGTTGATGTTTAAAAGTTGGTTTTGCTAACACTATGAGATGGCTTTGCGGTGCATTAGCTAGTTGGTGGGGTAAAGGCCTACCAAGGCGACGATGCATAGCCGACCTGAGAGGGTGATCGGCCACACTGGGACTGAGACACGGCCCAGACTCCTACGGGAGGCAGCAGTAGGGAATCTTCCGCAATGGGCGAAAGCCTGACGGAGCAACGCCGCGTGAGTGAAGAAGGATTTCGGTTCGTAAAGCTCTGTTGTTAGGGAAGAATGATTGTGTAGTAACTATACACAGTAGAGACGGTACCTAACCAGAAAGCCACGGCTAACTACGTGCCAGCAGCCGCGGTAATACGTAGGTGGCAAGCGTTGTCCGGAATTATTGGGCGTAAAGCGCGCGCAGGTGGTTTAATAAGTCTGATGTGAAAGCCCACGGCTCAACCGTGGAGGGTCATTGGAAACTGTTAAACTTGAGTGCAGGAGAGAAAAGTGGAATTCCTAGTGTAGCGGTGAAATGCGTAGAGATTAGGAGGAACACCAGTGGCGAAGGCGGCTTTTTGGCCTGTAACTGACACTGAGGCGCGAAAGCGTGGGGAGCAAACAGGATTAGATACCCTGGTAGTCCACGCCGTAAACGATGAGTGCTAAGTGTTGGTCTCATAAGAGATCAGTGCTGCAGCTAACGCATTAAGCACTCCGCCTGGGGAGTACGACCGCAAGGTTGAAACTCAAAGGAATTGACGGGGACCCGCACAAGCGGTGGAGCATGTGGTTTAATTCGAAGCAACGCGAAGAACCTTACCAAGTCTTGACATACTGTGAGGACACAAGAGATTGTGTTGTTCTGACCTTTGGTTAGACACAGATACAGGTGGTGCATGGTTGTCGTCAGCTCGTGTCGTGAGATGTTGGGTTAAGTCCCGCAACGAGCGCAACCCTTATATCTAGTTGCCAGCAGTAAGATGGGGACTCTAGATAGACTGCCAGTGATAAACTGGAGGAAGGTGGGGATGACGTCAAATCATCATGCCCCTTATGACTTGGGCTACACACGTGCTACAATGGATAGGAACAAAGAGAAGCGAGCTCGCGAGAGTAAGCAAACCTCACAAAACTATTCTCAGTTCGGATTGTAGTCTGCAACTCGACTACATGAAGCTGGAATCGCTAGTAATCGCGAATCAGAATGTCGCGGTGAATACGTTCCCGGGTCTTGTACACACCGCCCGTCACACCACGAGAGTTTGTAACACCCGAAGACGGTGGCCTAACCTTTTAGGAGGGAGCCGGTCACGGTGGGACAGATGATTGGGGTGAAGTCGTAACAAGGTAGCCGTATCGGAAGGTGCGGCTGGATCACCTCCTTTCTAAGGATAAGGAATACGTTGATAATTCGTTTAGTTTTGAGTGTTCAAAGAATACTCAAGCACAATGAAAACTGAATATATATATTAGATCAAAAATAATTTTCTATAAATTAAAAACAGATTTACAAAACCGAGAAAAAAGTAAGTAAGTTGTAAAACTTATTCACAAAGAGTTCAAGGAAAAGAACGAAGCGTAAAAGCTACACACGATTAAGTAGTAAAGGGCGCACGGAGGATGCCTTGGCACTAGGAGCCGATGAAGGACGTGACAAACGACGAAATGCTACGGGGAGCTGTAAGTAAGCAAAGAGCCGTAGATATCCGAATGGGGGAACCCACCGTTTTTAAAAGGGCGGTACGCGAAAGCGAGGTAACGCAGGGAACTGAAACATCTAAGTACCTGTAGGAAGAGAAAGAAAAATCGATTTCCTTAGTAGTGGCGAGCGAAAAGGAAGGAGCCCAAACCAATGTGCTTGCATATTGGGGTTGTAGGACTCTCAACAAATCGTATGACGAAGTATAGTAGAACAAGCTGGAAAGTTAGACCGTAGAAGGTAAAAGTCCTGTATACGAAATGCTAAGTTGGCGAGAGAGAGCACCTGAGTACGGCGGAACACGAGGAATTCCGTCGGAATCTACCAGGACCATCTGGTAAGGCTAAATACTACCTAGTGACCGATAGTGAACCAGTACCGTGAGGGAAAGGTGAAAAGAACCCCGGGAGGGGAGTGAAAGAGAACCTGAAACCGTGTGCTTACAAGTAGTCAGAGCCCTTTCGGGGGTGATGGCGTGCCTTTTGTAGAATGAACCGGCGAGTTACTTTATCATGCGAGGTTAAGTGGAAGACATGGAGCCGAAGCGAAAGCGAGTCTTAATAGGGCGAAATAGTATGATGGAGTAGACCCGAAACCAAGTGATCTACCCATGGCCAGGTTGAAGTTTAGGTAACACTGAATGGAGGACCGAACCAGGACACGTTGAAAAGTGTTTGGATGAGCTGTGGGTAGCGGAGAAATTCCAATCGAACTTGGAAATAGCTGGTTCTCTCCGAAATAGCTTTAGGGCTAGCCTCGTTGTGAGTTTACTGGAGGTAGAGCACTGTTTGGACTAGGGGCCCATCCCGGGTTACCGAATTCAGACAAACTCCGAATGCCAGATAAATATCAACGGGAGTCAGACTGCGGGTGATAAGGTTCGTAGTCGAAAGGGAAACAGCCCAGACCGCCAGCTAAGGTCCCAAATTGTATGTTAAGTGGAAAAGGATGTGATGATGCACAGACAACCAGGATGTTGGCTTAGAAGCAGCCACCATTTAAAGAGTGCGTAATAGCTCACTGGTCGAGTGACATCGCGCCGAAAATGTACCGGGGCTAAACATACAACCGAAGCTGCGGATATAACTAATGTTATATGGTAGGAGAGCGTTCTAACATCATAGAAGCTGAGCTGTAAGGCGAGGTGGAGAGGTTAGAAGTGAGAATGCCGGTGTGAGTAGCGAAAGATAGGTGAGAATCCTATCCACCGAATGACTAAGGTTTCCAGAGGAAGGCTCGTCCGCTCTGGGTAAGTCGGGACCTAAGGTGAAGCCGAATGGTGAAGCCGATGGACAACAGGTAGAAATTCCTGTACCACCAAATATCGTTTGAGAGAAGTGGGGACAGAGGAGGCTAATTGATCGTCCTGATGGAATAGGACGTCTAAGCACAAAGGTTGAGTAGTAGGCAAATCCGCTGCTTGTAAGACTGAAGTGTGATGGGGAGCGAAATATAGTAGCGAAGTCAATGAAGCCAAACTCTCAAGAAAAACCGCTATCGAGATAAGAGGTGCCCGTACCGCAAACCGACACAGGTAGTTGGGAAGAGAATTCTAAGGTGAGCGAGAGAACCATCGTTAAGGAACTCGGCAAAATGACCCCGTAACTTCGGGAGAAGGGGTGCCTACGAGAGTAGGCCGCAGTGAATAGGCCCAAGCGACTGTTTAACAAAAACACAGGTCTCTGCAAAACCGTAAGGTGAAGTATAGGGGCTGACGCCTGCCCGGTGCTGGAAGGTTAAGAGGAGTGCTTAGCGTAAGCGAAGGTATGAATTGAAGCCCCAGTAAACGGCGGCCGTAACTATAACGGTCCTAAGGTAGCGAAATTCCTTGTCGGGTAAGTTCCGACCCGCACGAAAGGCGTAACGATTTGGGCACTGTCTCAACGATGGACTCGGTGAAATCATAGTACCTGTGAAGATGCAGGTTACCCGCGACAGGACGGAAAGACCCCATGGAGCTTTACTGTAGCTTGATATTGAATTTTGATGCAGTATGTACAGGATAGGTAGGAGCCTAAGAATCATGCACGCCAGTGTATGAGGAGGCGTTGTTGGGATACTACCCTTGCTGTATTGAAATTCTAACCCTCGGCATAGAAAACCGGGAGACAGTGTCAGGTGGGCAGTTTGACTGGGGCGGTCGCCTCCCAAAGAGTAACGGAGGCGTTCAAAGGTTCCCTCAGAATGGTTGGAAATCATTTGCAGAGTGTAAAGGCACAAGGGAGCTTGACTGTGAGACTTACAAGTCGAGCAGGTGCGAAAGCAGGACTTAGTGATCCGGTGGTTCCGCATGGAAGGGCCATCGCTCAACGGATAAAAGCTACCCTGGGGATAACAGGCTTATCTCCCCCAAGAGTCCACATCGACGGGGAGGTTTGGCACCTCGATGTCGGCTCATCGCATCCTGGGGCTGTAGTCGGTCCCAAGGGTTGGGCTGTTCGCCCATTAAAGCGGTACGCGAGCTGGGTTCAGAACGTCGTGAGACAGTTCGGTCCCTATCCGTCGTGGGCGTAGGAAATTTGAGAGGAGCTGTCCTTAGTACGAGAGGACCGGGATGGACGTATCAATGGTGTACCAGTTGTCACGCCAGTGGCATAGCTGGGTAGCTAAATACGGAAGGGATAAGAGCTGAAAGCATCTAAGCATGAAGCCCCCCTCGAGATGAGATTTCCCACGGATATTAAGACCCCTTGAAGACGACAAGGAGAATAGGTTAGGAGTGTAAGCACGGTAACGTGTTCAGCTGACTAATACTAATAGGTCGAGGACTTAATCAAGTGAAAGTTCTTTGAAGGTAACTGTTGACAAAAAGAAAAAAGATGATATAATATGTATATGAAGTTTTCGTCTGGTGGCGATAGCGAAGAGGACACACCTGTACCCATACCGAACACAGAAGTTAAGCTCTTTAGCGTCGAATGTAGTTGGGCTTACGCCCTGTGAGACTAGAACGTTGCCAGGCTTTTGAGGTCTTTAGCTTATGCTTTAGGCTTATTATTCCACAGTAGCTCAGTTGGTAGTAGCATCTGACTGTTAATCAGAGGGTCGCAGGTTCGAGTCCTGCCTGTGGAGCCATTTTTTTGGCCCGTTGGTCAAGTGGTTAAGACACCGCCCTTTCACGGCGGTAACACGGGTTCGAATCCCGTACGGGTCACCATTTGAACGGAGGTTTAGCTCAGCTGGGAGAGCACTTGCCTTACAAGCAAGGGGTCAGCGGTTCGATCCCGTTAACCTCCACCATTTTAAATAAGTCGGGAAGATAGCGAAGAGGCTAAACGCGGCGGACTGTAAATCCGCTCCTTAGGGTTCAGTGGTTCGAATCCACTTCTTCCCACCATTCTAATATTGGGATATAGCCAAGCGGTAAGGCAACGGACTTTGACTCCGTCATTCCCCTGGTTCGAATCCAGGTATCCCAGCCATGAGCCATTAGCTCAGTTGGTAGAGCATTTGACTTTTAATCAAAGGGTCGAAGGTTCGAGTCCTTCATGGCTCATTAATTGAATAAAAGGCTAAGTTAATTAGCCTTTTATATTTTTGGCCCGTTGGTCAAGTGGTTAAGACACCGCCCTTTCACGGCGGTAACACGGGTTCGAATCCCGTACGGGTCATCTTAACCAAGTCGTAACATATGTTACGACTTTTTTTATTAACATTATATATAATAATTAAGAGCAATTCTGTATATTAGAACTGCTCTTAATTTTATTATTTTTTTAATTCTTTTGCTGTGAAGCTAAGTGGTAATACTTCTTCAAAAAAGTTGTATACTGCATATGTGTTTTTTGATGTTCCTAGAATTAACTCAAATTCTTCATCTGCAAATTCAGATATAACCTGTCGACATACTCCACAAGGAGGACAGTAGTTTTCTAGGTTACCGTTTGGACCACCTACAACTGCAATTTTTTTGAATTTTGTTACTCCTTCACTAACAGCTTTGAATATTGCAGTCCTTTCTGCACAGTTAGTAGGAGAATAGCTTGCATTTTCTATATTACATCCAGTGTATATTTTTCCATTATCTGCGAGTATTGCTGCACCAACTTTAAAGTTTGAATATGGAACGTACGCAAACTTTGTTGCTTCTATAGCGGCTTCTACTAGAGTTTGATTGATATCTTCATAGATTTCATTTTTTTCTTTTAGTAGTTTCATAACTGAATCGGCTACACCACCTTCAGAGTTTGTTTTTTCAGTGATGAATTTAGCATTATTTTGTAGTTCTTTATTTCCATTTTTCATTGCAATACTATATTCAACTATATCTAGCATTGCTTGATCATTAAGGTTATCACCTATAGCAATAGCATTTTTTAAGTTGATATCATGTATATCAGCGACTATTTTTAATGCCTCACCTTTTGTAGCTTTTTTATCCATAATTTCTACGTTATTAGCTCCTGATGAAGTAACGCTTATATTCTCATTTCCTGAAAGTAGTTCAGTTGCATGTTTTAATTTTTCTAAGTCATTTGATATTCCAATTACTTTAATAGCAGGATTGTCTTCTTGATTTAAGTATAATTCTATATTATCAACTTCGGTAATATGACCTAATGCGAGTCTATTTTTAGCTTCTCGTCTTAAGTGTTGTTCATTTGGTTCTTCACCATTTGCTCGTATTAGATCGATATATGCAGTTATATCAGTCTCTATACTATTTGTATAAATGGTATTTTTTGTATAAAGTTGATAGCTTATTTCTAAACTTTTTAATATTTCAATTGTATAGTATAAATCTTTTAATTTCATTGGAGTAATATTAATTATATTCCCATTCTTATCGTATATTATTCCCCCGTTGAAGCTTATAACATCACACTTTATATTTTCATCATTTAATGCAGGTAATGCTTCATAATAGGCTCTTCCGGTAGCTACTACAAATTGAATTCCATTTTTTTGTGCAAATTTTATAAGTTCTACATTTTCATTTGGGATTTTGTGGTCACTATTTAATAAAGTTCCATCCATATCGCTAGCAATTAATTTAATCATGTAATTATAAGAAATACGATTATTTATCGAATTTCATACCCCTTTCTTCAGTGTAATTTGATTATAACATAAGAGGAAGTATATTGTAAGTGTTTGTAATAATATACTTTATTTTGAGTTTAATTTCTATTATAAATTGTATATTTATGATAAGATAGAATGTAACTAGATTGTATGTAGAGAGTGATAAAATATGATAATTAGAGATTTAATTAAAAATAATAATTTAGAAGAGATATTTACTAATGTAAAAATCGGTTTAGAAAAAGAGGGACAACGTATCTTAAACGATGGTACGATTTCAAAAACTGATCATCCAAAAGTATTTGGAGTACGTCATGAAAATCCATATATACAGACAGATTTTGCTGAATCACAAGTTGAACTTATTACAACTCCAGAAAACAGTGAAAAAGATGTTCTTAGAGTATTAAATGCAGTTCATGAGGTTACACTTAAAAATATGCCTGCTGATGAATTCATATGGCCTTTAAGTATTCCAGCTATACTACCAGATGAAAAGGATATAAGAGTTGCTCAATTTGAGAAAAAAATCGATGTAGAGTATAGAGAGTATTTAGTAAAAAAATATGGAAAATATAAACAAATGGTCTCAGGAATTCACTATAATTTCCAACTTGATGATAAGTTTATGGAGAAAATTTCAGAAATCACTAAGGAAGATTTGGTTAGTGTAAAAAATGAAATTTATTTAAAATTAGCAAGACAATTTATTAGATATCAATGGATATTAATATACTTATATGGAGCTTCTCCATTAGCTGAAGATAAGTATTTTACAAATGGAATAAAACCGGATCATTATGTGAGAAGTTTACGTACTAGTCGGTATGGTTATGTTAACGATGATGATATTAAAGTATCGTATAGTTCATTAGAAAAATATATTGAAGATATTACAGGTTATGTGAAAAATGGGAATCTAATAGCTGAAAAAGAATTTTACTCTAGCGTTCGCTTTAGAGGAGCTGATACTATCGTGAAGTTTCCTAAAGAAGGTATTAAATATATGGAATTCCGTCTTTTCGATTTAAATCCATTTACACCTTTTGGTATTTTAGAAAAAGATATAAGATTTGTTCATTTATTCCTAAAAACATTAGTTTGGTTAGATGAAGTAAATAAAGAAACTTCAGAATCATTAGGTTATGAGTATAGTGAAAATGTCGCATTAACTCATCCATATGAAAATGTTCCTTATGAGGAAGAAGGAATATGGTTATTAAATCAAATGAAAGAACTAGTTAAGGAATTAGGTTTATTTGATAATGATATTAAATTAATCGATGAAAAAATAGAAGAACTACAAAATCCAAAAATTACTCTAGGAGCTAAGTTATTAGCTGAGTATGAAAAAGATAACAATATGTCTAGAGTTGGTATCGAACTTGCTAAAAAATATAAAGAAGAGGCATTAAGAGAATACTATTCATTAAGTGCTTTTGCTAACATGGAACTCTCTACACAGGCGGTAATAGAAGATGCTATAAAAAATGGAATTAAAGTAGATGTAATTGATGAAAATGATCAATTTATTCGTTTAGAAAATAAAGAGCATATTGAATATGTAAAAAATGGAAATATGACGAGTAAAGATAGTTATATCTCTCCATTAATTATGGAAAATAAAGTAGTAACAAAGAAAGTTCTTGCTGAAAAAGGTTTTAGAGTACCTAAAGGATATGAGGTCTCTAGTTTAGATGAAGCAATTCAGAAGTTTAATTATATAAAAAATAAACCAATAGTTATAAAACCAAAAAGCACTAATTTTGGATTAGGTATAACGATATTTAAAAATGGAACAAATTCGTTAGAAAACTATTCAAAAGCTGTTGAATTTGCATTAAAAGAAGATAAAGATATATTAATTGAAGAATTTATAGAAGGAACAGAGTATAGATTTTTCGTAATTGAAGGAAAAACAGAAGCTGTATTATTAAGAGTTCCTGCTAATGTAGTTGGTGATGGAAAACATACAATCAGAGAATTAGTTGAGATAAAAAATTCTAATCCTTTAAGAGGAGATGCGAAAAAAACTCCACTGAAAAAAATTGAATTAGAAGAAATTGAAAAATTACAATTAGCCGAACAAGGATTAAATTTTGATTCTATATTACCAGAGAATAAGATCGCATATCTTAGAGAGAACTCTAATATAAGCACAGGTGGAGATTCTGTAGATATGACAGATGATGTTCATGAAAGTTATAAAAAATTAGCTGTAGAAATTACTGATGCTATGATGGCTAAAGTATGTGGAGTTGACTTGATTATTCCAGATATAACAGAAGAAATAAATGGAGAAAATTATGGTGTTATTGAGGCTAATTTTAATCCTATGATGATGATGCATATTTATCCACATTCAGGTAAATCAAGAAGATTATCATTAAATGTACTAAAAATGTTATTCCCGGAAAGAAATATTAAATAATACAAGTATAATTGATAATTAGTTAATGAATGGGTCTGACCCAAAAGACCTAAATTTTAACAAAGTGTATATGAGAACTCATAGACGCAGTGCTTTATTGATATCTAAAATCGCTTTAGAAAAGAAAAGCTTTTTAGATATCTAATAAACTGTGCGGGGGTGACTCGATAAAATCGATTTTGAAATCACGATTTTTGAGTCACTCCCGTTTTTATATTATAGAAAAATACAAAGAATATTATGAAAGGTTGAAAATAATATTTTCATGTCATTATTTTTAAAATAAAAATTTACATATAGAGTGAGTAAAATATGACTTAATTTAACTTACAAAAGCTATATTAATACTTTTTATAATTAACTAATAAAAAAAAATATGTTTTATATCTTATCTTATAAAATAGAAATCGATTTCAGTATTTGTAAAGTAAGAAACTAAAACATTTACAAAAAAATTAATAAATGATATAATCTATTTGTATGCAAAGGTATACACGTCATAATAAAATAAGTATTATATAAAAGGAGGTACTAAGATGGTAGGAATTATCATCGCGAGTCACGGTGAATTCGCTGCTGGAATTAAACAATCAGGTTCTATGATTTTTGGTGAACAAGAAAAAGTAGAATCAGTTGTATTTATGCCAAGTGAAGGACCTGAAGACTTGCAAAGAAAACTTCAAGAAGCTATTGCTAAAGTAGATTCTGAAGAAATTCTTTTCCTTGTCGATCTTTGGGGTGGAAGTCCATTTAACCAAGCTAACAAGTTATTTGAAGAAGCACCAGAGAAAAGAGCAATCGTAGCAGGATTAAACTTACCAATGCTTATCGAAGCATATGCTAGTAGATTCACTATGACAACAGCTCACGAGATTGCAAAAGCAATCACACCAACAGCTATTGATGGGGTTAAAGTTCGTCCTGAAGAACTACAACCTAAAGCAGCTGTAGCTGAAAGTACAACAGCAACCCCTCAAGGAGAAATTCCTGAAGGTACAGTATTAGGAAACGGGAAAATTGATTTTGTATTAGCCCGTATCGATACTCGTCTACTACATGGACAAGTTGCAACTAACTGGACAAAAGCAACTCATCCAAACAGAATTATTGTAGTTTCAGACTCAGTATCAAAAGACGAATTACGTAAAAAACTTATTGAACAAGCAGCTCCTCCAGGAGTACGCGCACACGTAATTCCATTAGATAAACTTGTTCAAGTTTATAATGATCCGAGATTTGGTGATACAAAAGCATTATTATTATTTGAAACACCACAAGATGCTCTTGCAGTAATCGAAAAAGGAGTAGAGATTCCAGAATTAAACATTGGTTCTATGGCTCACTCTGTTGGTAAAGTTCAAATTAACAACGTATTATCATTAGATCAAGAAGATGTAGAAGTATACAAAAAACTTCGTGATTTAGGTGTTAAATTTGATGTACGTAAAGTATCTAACGATTCACCGTCAGATTTATTCAAACTTATTGAAGCTAAATCTAGCGAAGGTTTAAAATTATAATTTAATAGTAATTAGGAGGACACTATGGAATTTAGTATTCTAGCAGTTATATTAGTCCTTGTTGTTGCGTTATTAGCTGGTATGGAAAGTATCTTAGACCAATTCCAATTCCATCAACCAATTATTGCTTGTTCTTTAATCGGTTTAGCAACAGGACATTTATCAGAAGGTATTATTTTAGGTGGAGCTCTTCAATTATTAGCACTTGGATGGGCTAATATTGGAGCTGCGGTTGCTCCCGATGCAGCATTAGCATCAGTAGCATCTGCTATTATTTTCATTAAAGCTGGTGACTTCTCAGCTGAAGGACGTATTATCGCTATCGCAACGGCTGTTACATTAGCTACAGTAGGACTTGTACTTACAATGGTTGTTCGTACATTATCAGTAGTTATCGTTCACCAAGCTGACCGTGCGGCAGAACACGGTAACTTCCGTGGAGTTGAATTTTGGCACTACGTAGCTCTTGCAGCTCAAGGATTACGTGTTGCTATTCCAGCAGGGTTATTAATGTTTATTCCATCATCAGTAGTTCAAAAAGCTCTTGAAGCTTTACCAAAATGGTTCACTGAAGGTATGGCAATCGGTGGAGGAA
Source organism: Gemella haemolysans (assembly GCF_012273215.1). NCBI lineage: Bacteria > Bacillati > Bacillota > Bacilli > Caryophanales > Gemellaceae > Gemella > Gemella haemolysans. The sequence goes on from NZ_CP050965.1 coordinate 191,468, forward strand.
TGGTAGTTGCAGTTGGTTTTGCGATGGTTATTAACCTAATGGCAACTAAAGAAGTATGGCCATTCTTCTTCTTAGGATTCGCATTAGCACCAATTAGCGAATTAACACTTATCGCAACTGGTATTATCGGATTATGTTTAGCAATTATCTACCTAAACCTTTCTAAAAACAAAGGTGGCGGCGGAAGTGGAAATACTTCATCTGGAGATCCACTAGGCGATATCTTAAATGATTATTAATAAGGAGGAACTACAAAATGTCAGAGAAAAAAATTACATTAAGTAAAAAAGATCGTCGTAGCGTAATGTTACGTTCTCAGTTCCTTCAAGGTTCATGGAACTATGAACGTATGCAAAATGGTGGTTGGGCATTCGCATTAATCCCGGCACTAAAAAAACTATATCCAAATAAAGAAGATGCTACACAAGCATTAAAACGTCACTTAGAGTTCTTTAACACTCACCCATATATTGCAGCACCAATTTTAGGGGTTACACTTGCTTTAGAAGAAGATAAAGCAAATGGAGCTGATATCGATGATGCGGCAATCCAAGGGGTTAAAGTTGGTATGATGGGACCATTAGCAGGTATTGGGGATCCAGTATTCTGGTTTACAATTCGTCCTATCCTTGGAGCTATCGCAGCTTCATTAGCAACTGGTGGTTCAGTTATTGCACCATTATTCTTCTTTATCGCATGGAACTTAATCCGTATTGGATTCTTATGGTATACACAAGAATTCGGATATAAAAAAGGTTCTGAAATTACAAGTGACCTTTCAGGTGGTATTTTACAAACAATTACTAAAGGAGCTTCAATCCTTGGTATGTTCGTAATGGGTATCTTAGTTCAACGTTGGACTAACATCAGTTTCCCATTAGTAGTTTCTAAAGTACAATTAGATGAAAAAGCATTTATTCATTTCCCAGAAAAAGGAACACACATTACTGGTGAAGTATTACAAGATATTGTTACAAAAGCAACAAGTGGTAAGTTCTCATTAACACCAGAAAAAGTTACAACATTACAAGATAACTTAAATCAACTTATTCCTGGATTTGCAGCGTTATTATTAACATTCGTATGTATGTGGTTATTAAAACGTAAAGTAAGCCCAGTAGTAATAATCTTTGGATTATTCGCTTTAGGTGTAATTGCTCACGTAGCTGGTGTAATGTAATAAAGCATAGGAGGTTGAGGCAAGATGTCTCAACTTCCTTTTTAAAATTAGTAAACAAAATAGAGTGGAGGTGTTAGGTATGGTAGTATCTATGAATACTAAGGTAGTTTATACAACGAAAGCTAATTGTCTTACTGGATCAATTGGAAACAAGCATGGAGATGTGATGGTAGGAGATAAAGCTTTCGAGTTTTATAATCATAGAAATCCGGAAGATTATATTCAAATACCTTGGGCTGAGATTGAAAAAGTACGAGCACAGATGTTTTTTAGAGATAAATATATCAGAGGATTTTTTATCGATACAAAAAGAGCTGGAAGTTTCAATTTTATAGTCAAAAATTCTGGAAAGTGTTTAAAAGAAATGAGAGAATTTATTGGTAATGACAAGATAGTAAGGAACAAGCCGGTATTATCATTAAAAAAATTATTTAGAAAAAAAGATTAATACATTGATATTAGTCTTTTTTAATTTTAAAAATATTTTCATGAAAACGTAATGCAAATAGTATATTTTTCTTGCATTTTCTGAATGTTTATATTAAACTAATATAGTATTCGAAAAAACAGTATTATAACACCGTGTAGGTGTACTAATTTTAGAAGAAAAAGAAAGAGGTATATTAATGGAACTATCATTAAATTCGCCTACTCGAAGGCAAGGAATAATTATGTTTGTACTGCTAATTACTGCGTATGTAGTGTTTGCTACAAACTGGGTAGCAGGATCAAACTTATCAAAGCAGATTACAGATCATTATTTTAATGGTGAGAAAGTATCACCTATAATATCTGAAGTTGTCAACTATACAATTACGATTGCTAGAATTATAGCTAATTTATTAGCAGCATTTATTTTGATTAGATTACATCCGAGAAAAGCTGCAATGTTAGCATTATTCTGTTTATGTTTTTCATTTTTTGCTATATTTACTCATAACTATTGGCTATATACAATATCTAGAATGATAATGGCATTCGGTGGATCAATGATTATAGTTTTCATAAATTCATTTGTGGCGAAATTTATACCAAATGATAAGAAGATAATGACTAGTGCAATCATTACCGCAGCATACAATGTAGGAGCTGCTTTGGTTGCTATATTATTCCTGCTTTTCAAGGAACGTTTTGTAGACGATTGGCGTTATACAATGATAGGATTTAGTATTTTTAGTATAATCTTATTTGTCTGTTGGTTAATATTCTCTCGTGATTTTGAACCAACAATTACATGGAAACATCCAAACTATTTTGTATATAAACTATTAATTGAATCAAAAGAAGTTGTACATGAAGAAGAAGTGAAAAAATATACTTATGCCGATGGATTTAAAGATAAGTTCATTTATGTGTTTTCACTTGGGTTTGGTGGATTTTTATTCTTATATGTAATGCCATTAGTATCATTACCTAGGGTATTAGCTGAACATGCAAAAAATGCTCAATTTAAACCAGAGTTTATGATCCTAACTGTAACAGTAGGTGGAATTATTGGAACTATTTTTAGTTTATTAGTTACTAGAAAATTAAATTTCAGAAGAAAACCATTTTTAATAGCTCATGGTGTATTAATGATTGGATTTATGGGATTAGGGTTATTTTTAGTATCAACTAATGTTATTTTAGCATATACTATGTTCAGTCTGTCTGGATTTTTCATGTACTCACAATATCCTGTATATCTAAACTTACCTTATGAGTTGCCGAATATGAATTCACAAAGGTTAACTATAATGTTTGGAATTTTCTGGGCATTTGGATATGCAATTTATACATTATTTAACTTTACATGGAGTTTAGTACTAAATCATATGGGATACTCTACTTCAATCCTGTTCTATTTATTAGGAAGTGTAATCTATATTATTTTTGTTTTTACTTTCCCTGAAACAAGACCGAAGAAATAAAAAAAAATCTTTAGAGGTAAAAAATATCTCTAAAGATTTTTTTTTAGAATAATGTTAATCAAATTGAGTAGATACTTATTAACTTTGTAATTGTTATATCAGTAATAATTAATTTGTAATCACAAGATGCAAATTAGTAGGGTATATATTAAAAACATGGTATATTATCTTTAAAAGTATAAATTAAAGGAGAGAAAATATGAGTAAAGTAAAGAAAGCGACTTTAATAGGAGTTGTAGGAGCATCTGCACTGACAGCAGGTTATTATACTTTTGTAAAACCGAGTATACAAACTACTACTTCAAATCAAAAAACACAGAAGACTAACCAAGCGGAAAATAAAGAATCAAAAAATACAACCAATAATACAACTTCTTCAACAAAAGAGGGAGTAACGTATAAAGATGGTACCTACACTGGTGCAGTAACAAAAACTAACAAAGGTGATTTTCAAGTAAGTGTTGTTGTTCAGGGTGGAAAGATTTCTAACGTAAACGTACTACTTCAACCTGACGAGGAATTTTCACAAAGTATTAACAAAACAGCTTTACCTAAGTATGTAGAAGAAGCTATAGAAGCACAAAGTAGTGATATTGCATTGGTATCTGGTGCTTCTGAGACTTTTGAAGGTTTCAAAGGTTCACTACAAGATGCTTTAAATAAGGCAAAATAAGATGATTAAGTATAAAACTTATGTTTTGAAAAGAATGAATATACCTTTTACTATTTCTTTAGTAAATAATAAATTTGATGAAACTTTAGTTGTAGCGTTGGATCAAATTATTGATGAGATTGATAAATATTTAAAAAATGTAGAAGAAAAATTTTCACCGTTTCTTTCGAATAGCCTAGTTAGTAAACATACAGATATAGGTGAAGTTTTACAAGAAAATTTTTTTGATTTAGAATATCAAGAAGTTTATAGCCGTTCAATTTTTGCAAAGAAAGAAACTAAAGGATTATTTGATCCGTTTTTTGAAGGAAAATATAATCCGACAGGATTTGTTAAAGGTTGGGCTATAGAAAATACTTTTACAAAATATATAAAGCCACTAATTGATAATAATATTATAGAAGCTGGTGCAATTAATGGAGCTGGGGATATGCAAGTAGGTACTAGTTCTGATAGTGATTTTTCTTGGCAGATAGGAATAGAAAATCCTGAGGATAGAGAAAAAATAATAGCCAGATACAGCATAAAAAATGGAGCTGTGGCAACCTCGGGGATTAGTAAAAAAGGTCAGCATATTAAAACTGAAAATAAGCTTGAACATATTCAAGTTACAGTAGTTGGAAAATATTTATCGGATGTCGATGTATTGGCAACAGTAGGTGTTGCTACTGATGAAAATACTTGGCGTGAAATTGTAGAAAAAAATAAGTTATCTGGAATTTTATTAACAAAAGAAGGAATTAAAAGAGTTTTAGAGGAAGGAAAAATAATAGATGTTGAGAGAACATAAATTCATATTTAATATGATTTGGTTAATAGTATTATTAACGATACCATTACCATTGATAATAACAGTAGGAAATGGTTTACCTGAAGTGTATGGAAGCAGAGTATTAGCGATTAATTTAGGAGTATTTGCATATTCATGGATGCTTTCAGCAATATTTCTGTCAACTCAACCTAAATGGTTAGATAGAATAATAGGTTTACCTGACATGTATATAATTCATGGAGTAACAGCTATTTTTGCTGTAATCTTTATGCATTTACACGATCAACTTTTAAAATCGTCAGGACTTATAAAATTCACTGGTGAATGGTCAATGAACATATTTATCGCAATAGTTGCGTATTCTCTTGTTTTTATGGCAGGTTGGTTAACTTCAAGGATTAGTATTTTGATGAAAATAAAGAAAGTATTAGAAAAAATATTTAAACATGAATTATCTATGTGGATACATAGGTTTAATTTAGTAGCTGCGGTACTTGCATTTTTACATGTACTTCTGATTCCTTATATTAGAAGTATAGTTCCATTTACAGTATTAGTTATTTTATACACTGTTATAGTGTTTGGAGCATATGGGTACTATGCGTACAACAAATACTTAAATATTCAAGTTGGTATTTTAAAAAATGTGAGAAAAGTTGATAATAATATTACTGAATTAACAATAACTACTAGTAAATCAGTATTAAGAAAAATAGAAGCAGGAGATTTTGCATTTATATCTTTTCCTAATGTAAGAGGAATGAAAGAACCTCATCCATTTTCTATTTTAAATATTCCAGAACGTGATGGGTATGTTCAAATGTCGATAGAAGGAGTAGGAGATTTCACTAAAAATCTGTCTAACTTAGAAGTAGGAGAAAAAGTTAATTTAACTAGAGGGTATGGAGTTCTAAGTTCAATGATAGAAAAATCTGATAAGAATGAAAAATTTGTTCTTATTGGAGGAGGAATTGGGGTTGTACCTTTACTTGGATTAGCTGATAAGTTTGATGATAAAGATATTACATTTTTATATACTGCGAAAGAAGATAAGAAATTATTATATCAAGAAAAATTTGAATTGTGGAATGAAAGAAGTAATTTTAAATCATATTGTCAAAATGGGAGATTTACTTCTGAACAATTAAGTGATTATTTACCAATCGGTGATGAATATAATTATATTATTGCAGGCCCAATGGTGATGAATATTTCATATGAAAAACTATTAAAAGAAAAAGGGATAAATAAAAATAGAATATTCTATGAAGGATTTAATTTCTAACTTAAAGATTAAAAAGGTTGTGTGGGTATAGTTAGCCGTATAACCTTTTTATTTATTATGTAATCGTATAGTCTAAAATGAATTATGATGTTATAATAATCAATGATACAACATCGTAAGAAAGTAGGATAAACTTGAAAAAAATTGCAATTATATTAATAAGAAAAAGTTCAAAGGGTCTAGTAGATAAAAATATAAAGCTATTTTGTGGAAGTCCATTATGTTTTCATACTATAGATGTGGCATTAGAAAGTGGCAAATTTGATGAAGTATGGATATCTTCTGATTCAGAAGAATATTTAGATATTTGTAAAGAAGAATATGGTGAGAAATGTATTTATAAGATTCGTGATAAAATGTTTCACTAGATTCTTCAACGACATTTGATACATTAAATTACTTATTTAAAGACATACAAGAAAATTTTATATTTATGAATTTGCAAGTCACATCAGCGATAAGAAAGAAAGAGCATATACTAGATGCTTTTGATTCATTTGTAGACTGTGATCATTTAGTGTCATTTAGCAATTATAGATTAAATAAAAGTTTATTTATGGATGAAAATGATGGATATTTGATACCTTCAAGGCGTGGTGGTGACTATAGAAGACAGGATGAACCAATTAATATTTATCCAAATGGTTCAATATGGCTATCTACAAAAGATAATTATCTAAGGGATAAAACTTTTTATTCAAAAAAAAACAAAAATCTTTAAAATGGAAAAAATATATAGTTATGATATTGATGATGAGTTAGATTTTTTCATCTGTGAGAGTACATATAAGAAAATTATGAATTAATAATAAAAGAATCGTAAGAAATTTTTGTTTCTTACGATTCTTTTGTTTTATCGTCTGCGATTATTTTGGGCAGCTCTAGTTGTGTTAGCAGACGCTCTTGAATTTGCTTGTGATGTAGCGCTAGAATTTGATGTACCTTGATTTGTAGTCGCTCTAGTAGCTGAGTTTGTTAGTGAATTAAATACTGATGTTAATGCAGAACGATTTTCACGTTGTTTTTGTGCGAGCGCTGCTTGATAAACAGCATCACGATCACTACCAGCATACATATAATCGGTTTCTTTATTTCTTTCTTTAGCGTATTCAACACCGTTTTTCGACTCGATTCCTGCTGGTTTTTCAAATGCTGCAGGAACTTTATTATCGGAAGCTTTCTTCAGAACATTTGCCATTATAACTTGGGTTGTTTTTGCTTGTAGATAAGAAAGGGCTTTTGATGCTGAGTCGACTACATCAGCTCCTTGCCAAACAGCGACAGTATAGTCGGTTGTATAACCTATCATCCAACTATCTTTAGTTGAATTTGCAACATCAATTCCGTAATTGTAATATGCATTGTCATCAAAGGTACTAGAACCAGATTTACCAGCCATGTCAAAGTTTGGTATTTTACCATCAGGGGATGTTCCGTCTTCAGTTAAAACACCTTTCAAGACGTTTGTCATAAGATAAGCTGTCTCTTCTGACATTGCTTTTACAGGTTCGGATTTAATGTTTACTAATTCTTTCCCATTTGCATTAAATACTTTTACAATAGTAGATGGTTTATTATAGTAACCTTTATTACCGAATGAAGCAAAGGCTCCGGCCATTTGTAAAGTTGAAACACCGTCAACGTTACCACCTATTGCTGTAGTCGGTTCATCTTTGGTAACAGGAATTCCGATTTTTTCAGCAAAATGTTTAACTCTTTCATATCCAACAGATTCAAAAGCACGTACTGCTGGAATATTGTAAGACCAAGCTACTGCACGAGTCATAGGTACTGTTCCATGATAAATTCTATCCCAGTTTTGAATATAAAAATTAGTTCCAGCAATTTTATAAGGTGTATCAGAAAATGTTGTTTGTGGATCCCAACCATAATACTCTATACCAGGAGCATAGTCGATTAGAGGTTTAATTGAAGAACCGGGTTGTACACGTGCGTCTACTGCGAAGTTGTAACCACCAGCTTTATAATTTTTTCCTCCACCTATAGCTTCAATAAGTCCTGACTTAGTATCAAGAACAGATATAGCTGCTTGAGAAGCGTGTGGTGTCATTGGGTAAGATTGATTATCTAACATATCTTGAACATACATTTGTAATTCGGGATTTAAGTTAGTATAAATTTTTAATCCCATAGATAATGGATCTTTAACATTTTCAAAGTTTTTATTTTCTTTTAATTCTTTTGTAATTTGATCTATGTAAGCAGCAAACTTAGGATTATAAGTGTGTTGATTAGCTCTTTCTTCTTTTGTTTTGCTTACAATACCTTCAGTAATTGGTGTATTAACTGCACTATTGTATTCATCTTCTGAGATTTTTCCATTACTTAAAAGTGCATATAATACAGTATCACGTCGTTCTTTAGCTTGTTCAGGATAATCGTAAGGATTATATAATATTGGTTGTTGAGGCATACCAGTTAAAAGAGCAACTTGAGGTAAAGTTAGCTGATCTAATTCTTTATTATAGAAATATTTGGCAGCTGTTTTTACACCGTATTGGCCATCAGAGTAATATATTTTATTCATGTACATTTCCAATATATCTTTTTTAGAGTATTTATTTTCTAATTTTAAAGATAAGTATGCTTCTTGAATTTTACGTTGTAACGATTTATCTGATGTAAGTAATGAATTTTTTACTACTTGTTGTGTAATTGTACTGGCACCTTGTTGAGCAGAATTAGAACGTATGTTAACAAGAACTGCTTTGATAAGACGAATAGGATCAATCCCAAGGTGAGAATAAAATCTTGTATCCTCTGTTGAAAGAACCGCATCAGTTATATTTTTAGGAATATCTTCTAATGATACATATTCTCTTTTTTCAGCTCCAACAGTAGCAATTAAATTAAGATTTTTATCATAAATTTCCGATGATAAAGGATCTTGTAAGTTAGCCTGAGTAATATCAGGAACATCTCTTAATTCACGTGCAAACAGTATCATAACAACAAAGAATAATACTAAGCAGATAGAAAAAAAGATTGAACTTATATATTTAAACAAAGTTTTCATCTGTTATTAAAACTCACTTTCATTATTTTTTATAATATTTAAATAATCTAATCTTATTTTATAGTTGAATGATAATTCAAATGCCGATTTTTCAAATTCGCTAAGTTTAATAGATTTTCTTCCTCCGTTATTAGCTCGCTCATGAAAGAAAATAAAATTTTTAAATGGTAAAATAAAAGTTCTGTCTATTTTTTTAAAACGAACTATAATAAAAGTTATTCCACCGTGATTTAAAATTTTTTGCATATGTTCGATTTGATGATCATGGATATTATTTAGAGAAAACGAAGTGGCTGAATTAGTTTCTTTTGCCTCGAAATCAATATATTTTCCATTCCAAAGACCGTTGTAATCCGTAGTAGAAGGTGTTTTATAGAATGCTTTGGTAATCATAGCGCTAGATCTACTAGGATAATTAACTTCAACAATTTGAATAGGAATTGGCTTTTTATGAATTACGGCTATGTCATTATTTAAGTAATATTTATTCGCAAAATTTATATCCTCTTCAAGTTCCATACCTCGATTAGAATATTTAGTTTTTTGAATAAAATTACCTTTTTTATTAGGATAATTAAACATATATCCCTCCATAAATAATTATCTTATTAATTATACTATATTATCGAAAAAAATTAAATTAGTAACAACTAAAAATATGATATTTTTGAAAAATATTAAAAAATAAATAACACAAGATAAAGATTAAGAAGTGTTGATAAATTAGTAATAATGAAAATCGCTATTAGTATGATAAAAAAAGATATATAACAGTATTAAATTTAGGAGAATGTGTTTAATAAAAAATTACAATAGAAAGTGAGAGCAACATTGATTATAGTTTTAAATGTAATATTTAAAATTTAATAACAATAAATTGCAGGTGAGTAATACAGTAATATATTTATAAAAAAGTGAATATTTTTGAAAAAAAGTATAAGATTTGTGATATAATATAGGTAATTTTAAAAATGAGAGGTGGTATTGTTATGAGACAATCAAGAACATTTATTCCAACAACTAGAGAAGTACCATCCTCTGCAGAAGCAACAAGTCACAAGTTGCTTATTAAAGCGGGGATGGTGAAGCAGGTATCTGCAGGAGTTTACACTCATCTTCCCTTAGCTACAAGAGTAATTCAAAAAATTGAAAAAGTTATAAGAGAAGAACATGAAAAAATTGGTGCTGTAGAATTATTAATGCCAATTTTACAATCAGATGAATATTGGAAAAAATCTGGTCGTTGGAACAAAATGGGAGACGAGTTAATTCGTGTTACAGATAGAAAAAATGCTGGGTATGCATTAAGTCCAACGGCTGAAGAAATTATATGTCAAACAGTTAGTAATATGGTAACTTCATATAAACAACTTCCAGTAAACTTATACCAAATTCAAACTAAATTCCGTGATGAAATTCGTCCACGTTTAGGTTTATTACGTTGTAAAGAGTTCATCATGAAAGATGGTTATTCTTTCCACGATACTCCAGAATCTTTAAGAGAAACTTATAAAGATTATTATCAAGCATATAGTAATATTTTTGATAGATTTGAACTTAAATATCGTGCGGTAAAAGCTGACTCTGGAAATATTGGAGGAAGTTATACTCATGAGTTCCAAGCTTTAGCAGAAGTTGGGGAAGATACTATTGCATATACTGAAGAGAGTGATTACGCAGCAAATATTGAAACCGCAGCAGTAGTTGAACAAAACTACACTATGCCAACTGGTTTTGAGAAAAAAGAGCGTAGTTTATTAGAAACTCCAAATCAACAAACTATTGATGATATCGCTGCATACTGTGGTGTTGATGTGAATCGTGCGATGAAAGCATTAGCTTTAAAAGCGGATGGAGAATTCTATTTAGTTCTTATGCGTGGTAACGATCAACTTAACGATATTAAATTCATGAAAGCTACAGGAACTTCTGAAGTAGAAATGGCAACTGAGCAAGAAATTGAAGAAGTTATGGGTGGAGTAGTAGGTTACATGGGACCATTTGGCATTAAAAACTGCAAAGTAATCGGTGATAATGCTATTAAATACATGTACAACCACAGCTGTGGAGCTAACAAAAAAGGATTCCACTATATTAACGTAAATCCAGGAGATTATGAGATTGATGCTCACTATGATCTTCGTATGATTGAAGAAGGAGACTTAGCTGAAGACTTATCAGGACCAATTAAATTTGCTAAAGGTATCGAGGTAGGACAAGTGTTCGAACTTGGTAAAGGATATTCAGAATCTATGGATATTACTTACTTAGATGCTAATGGTCGTGCAAATCACTTCTATATGGGTTGTTATGGAATTGGGGTAACTCGTGTTATTTCAGCAATCATTGAACAACACAGTGATGACAAAGGAATTATCTGGCCTAAAGAAGTAGCTCCATATCAAGTTCACTTAGTGTGTGTAGATGTTAAGAAAGAAGAACAAGTAAAACTTAGTGAAGAATTATACGCTCAATTAACTGCAGCTGGTTATGAAGTTCTTTATGACGACAGAGCAGAACGTGCTGGAGTTAAATTTAACGATGCGGACTTAATCGGTATTCCATTACAAGTAGTTGTAGGTAAAAAAGCTGGTGAAGGAATCGTAGAAGTTAAAGAAAGAAAAACTTTAGAAAAAGTTGATACAGAAGTTGCTGATGTATTAGCTAAAGTAGAAGCATTCTACAAATAATAAGAAAAAGTTAAAATAATAAATACCAATTAAAAATAAATAGTTAATAGAAAATAACCATTTGTTTTTAGTTGGTATTTTTAGTATAATTTAAATAAGTGTAAAATTATATTGTGTTGATAATTTATAATAATGTATTATTGAAAAGCTAGTTCATTTTGTTAAATTAGTAATAAAATGAATGGATTTTTTTCGTTTAGTCGATAATTATTATAAAAATTTGTCGATTTAGTAAAACTATAGGAGGAAGCATGAGTAATAAACATTTTTCTTTATTGGTTAAAACATTAGAATTAGAAGAAAGATTAGCCGGCTCAAAACTTATTAATTTTTCTTTAGATAATATAGAAAAAGATAATAAAAATAAGATATGGACATTTAATTTCAGTGGTGAAACTTTGCCATTAGTGGATGAATTAACATTACTTATACAAAAATTACGAGAAAGTTTTATGGGTGATTACATAGTTAATTATCGATTAAAAACAAGCAATATTGCAACTGATGAGCAAATAAAAGAATTTTGGAAATATATAATACTAGAGAATTTTTCAGAAATATCTCAAGTTCTATTAGAGAGTATTTTATTTAGTGAAATAGATGTAAACAACAATGTTTTAACTATGAAGATAATGGCTCCATCTATTTGGAATAATTTTATTAATGAGAGAAAACAACAGATAATAAGTAGTTATTCTAACATTGGCATTTCAATTAAAGATATCATTCCTAATTTTTCTAAAACTGATGTAGAAGCGGTGTTAGAAAGTCAGGAAGAGAAAATTTCCCAGGAAATCGTAAAACTAGAAGAAATTGATAAGAAAAATGCGGAGAGAAAACCAAAAGAACCTGAGAAAAAATATGCTGCCTTCGGTGGAGGTGGAGGAACTCGTTATGGTCAAGAAATCCGAGATGAAGATATTGTAGAGATTAAGGATGTTATTGGTTATGCTGGCGATGTAACAATAATGGCTCAAGTTTTTGGAACTGAAGAAATTATTCATAGAAATGGTTCAAGTCAGTACCGCTTAAAACTTACTGACTATAGTGATTCTATTATATTAAGACTATTTGGTAATAATCCTAATTCTAAGTTTCAAAATAAAAGAAGAAATGAACTTATCGATTTAGTAAAAGGAATAAAAAAAGGGCAATGGCTTAAGATTCATGGAAGTGTTAGTAATGATCCATATTTAAGAGATACAATTATAGAACCAAAGTCCATTGAAGTTGCTCACAAAGATGAAAAGAAAGATAATTATAGCGGTAAAAAGAGAATAGAGTTAAATACTCATACAAAAATGAGTCAGCTAGAAGGTATTTCTTCTGCGAAAGAATATATAGCTAGGGCTATGGATTGGGGACATGAAGCTATTGCTTTCACTGATACTTATGGAGTTCAAGCATATCCAGAAATTTGTCTAAGTTCAAAAGGAAAAGATATTAAACCTATTTATGGTCTTAATGCCTTTATTATGGATGATAGTATTACTGCTACAACTAACCCAAAGAATCTTAAATTAAAAGATGCAACTTATGTTGTGTTTGACGTTGAGACTACAGGTCTTTCTGCCGAGCGTGATAGACTAATCGAGATTGCTGCGGTTAAGGTGAAAAATGGAACTGAAATAGATAGTTTTGAAAGTTACATTAATCCTCAAAGACCTATTTCAGAATTAATCACAAGGTTAACTAGTATTACTAATGATGATGTTAGAGATGCCCCATTAGAAAAAGAAGTTATGACTAACTTTTATAATTGGTTAGACAAAGATGATATATTAGTAGCGCACAACGCTAAATTTGACCTTGGGTTCTTAGATACATGTTTTGAGCGCCTAGGTTTAGAGAATAAAAATAATGCTAGTATAGATACGTTATTTGTCTCTCGTGCTGAAAATAAAGAGGCCAAAAGGCATGGTCTTAGTAATTTAGCTAAACTATACAAAGTACGTTTAGTGCAACACCACAGAGCGATTTATGATACTAAAGCTACTGCAGAGATTTTTGTGAAAATGTTAGATCAATTGTATGAACTTGGCATTGAGTATCATAATGAAATTGATGAAAAAATCGATTTAGAACTTGCACATAAACGCTCTAGAACTTTTCCATGTTCAATTTTAGTTAAGAACGCAAAAGGATTGAAAGATTTATTTAGATTGGTGTCTTATAGTTGTACTAAATATTTAAATTCAGCTAAGCCTACAATTCCACGTAGTTTATTAGAACAATATCGTGAAGATTTATTAATCGGTAGTGGTAATGGTGATAATGAAGTATTTGAAGAATTATTAAACTCAAAAGAAGCTAAGGTGGAAAATATAATTGATTTTTATGATTATATAGAGATACAACCTAAACATCATTATGCTAATTTTATAAGAAATGAGAGAATATCAGATAATGCTGAATTAGAAGAAATTCTGAAAAAATTAATAAAATTAGCTGAGAAAAAAGAAAAAATAGTTGTAGCAACAGGAGACTGTTATTATTTGGATGAATATCAACATGTTTATCGACAAATATTAAGACTAACGGTGAAAAGTAATCCTGGAGCACATGACTTAAAACCTATGGCAACATTTCTAACGACAGATGAGATGTTAAAAGAATTCTCTTATCTTGATGAACAATTAAGAGAAGAAATAGTTATAGAAAATACTCATAAAATTAACGATATGATTGAATTAGTAATTCCGTTAAAAGACAAGCTGTATACACCAAATATTGAAGGAGCAGCAGATGAAGTTCGTAATCTAAGTTATGATATGGCTCATAAAATATATGGGGAACAGTTACCAGAAATAGTAGAGAAAAGATTAGAAAAAGAACTTTCATCTATCATCGGTAATGGATTCAGTGTGGTATATTTAATTTCACATAAGCTAGTTAAGAAATCATTAGATGATGGTTATCTTGTAGGATCAAGGGGATCTGTTGGTTCATCATTAGTAGCTACGATGATGGAGATTACAGAGGTTAATCCACTAGCTCCGCATTACGTATGTCCGAAGTGTAAACATAGTGAATTTTTCCTAAATGCAGAATATGCTTCAGGATTCGACCTTCCGAATAAGAATTGTCCTCATTGTGATGTGAAGATGATTAAAGACGGTCAGGATATTCCGTTTGAGACTTTCCTAGGATTTAATGGGGATAAAGTACCCGATATAGATTTAAACTTCTCTGGAGAATATCAAGCTACTGCACATAACTTTACGAAAGAAATTTTTGGAGAAGATTATGTATATCGTGCAGGAACGATTTCGACAGTTGCAGAAAAGACTGCTTATTCATTTACTCGAGATTATTATGAGAAAAATGAAGTAGAAAAAAGAAGTATTGATATAGAGAGAATAGCAGCAGGATGTGAAGGCTCTAAGAGAACTACTGGTCAACACCCAGGAGGTATACTAGTGGTCCCTAATGATATGGATATTTTTGATTTCACGCCATATCAATTCCCGGCGGATGATGAAACGAGTCCATGGCGAACTACTCACTTCGATTTCCACTCTATTCATGATAATATCTTAAAATTCGATATACTTGGGCACGATGATCCGACTATGATAAGAAAACTTCAAGATTTATCAGGAATAGATCCTAAAACAATAGATGTATCTGATCCTGAAGTAATGGGAATTTTTTCAACAGTTGAGGCACTAGGTGTAACTCGAGATCAAGTAGATTCAGCGAGTGGAACTTTTGGAATACCTGAATTTGGAACAAACTTTGTTATTCAAATGTTAGATGATACGAAGCCGACTACATATTCAGAGTTAGTTCAGATTTCTGGATTATCTCATGGTACCGATGTTTGGTTAGGTAATGCGCAAGAATTAATCAAAAATGGTACATGTGAACTTAAAGATGTAATCGGATGTCGTGACGATATCATGGTATATTTAATTCATGCAGGACTAGAAGAAGGTTTATCTTTCAAAATAATGGAAAGTGTTAGGAAAGGTAAAGGTCTTACAGAAGATTTTGAAAAAGCGATGATAGACAATAATGTACCAGAGTGGTATATTGATTCATGTAAAAAAATCAAATATATGTTCCCTAAAGCCCACGCCTGTGCATACGTATTAATGGCCTTAAGAATTGCATGGTTTAAAGTTCATCAACCGCTTACTTATTATTGTGCATATTACTCAGTTAGAGCGAGTGATTTTGATATTATAACGGTTGTTAAGGGAGCAGAAACACTAAAAGCAAAAATTAAAGAAATAAAAACTACAGATAAGAATGAATTATCGAATAAAGATAAAGATGCTCTAGTAAGTTATGAAATTGCAAATGAGATGATGGAGAGAGGATTTACATTCTCAAAAGTTGATTTAGAAAAATCAGCAAGCCATGATTATATCATTGAAGGAAATACTCTGATTCCACCATTTTCAATAGTTCCAGGTCTTGGAGATAACGTAGCGAATAAAATAGTTCAAGCGAGAGAAGAGAAAGCCTTTCTTTCAATTGAAGATTTTTCAAAACGAGGAAGTGTTTCATCTACAGTAGTAGAGTATCTAAGAGAGATGGGGACATTAAAAGGATTACCTGAAAAAGCCCAATTATCTTTCTTTGATGAATTGTAATTGATAGTTTTATTCATCAGAAATGTAGTAAAGTAAATAAAAAAGTGTTATTCTACAAAATTATAAAATCATAAAAAGTATTTTTTATGAAATTATCATTTTTTGTAGAATAACTTTTTAAGAGTTAGAATTAAAAGTGATAAAAAATAATAATTATTCATTTATGTAACTTAAATTAGTTTTTTATTATTCGATAAAAGAAACTATATTTTTTAATAAAATAAATATTAAAATAATTATTCAAACTTTATTTATTCTTTAATTTGTGGTAGTATTATATGTGATATAAAATGTAAATATAGAGATGGAGGAAACAACTTGGAAAAAATAGTTGTTAAAGGTGGAACACCTTTAATAGGAGAAGTACAAGTTTCTGGTGCAAAGAATGCAGCTTTACCAATATTAGCAGCTGGATTATTGGCAACAGAGGGTACAAGTAAATTTTATAACGTTCCTAAGTTATCAGATATTAAAACAATCGGATTGTTATTTGAGAGTCTAGGAGTGAAAATAGATTATAGACCAGATGAAAATACATTGGAAATGGATGCTAGAAATCCATTATTAACAGAGGCATCATTTGAATTTGTTAGTAAAATGCGTGCATCATTTTTAGTTTTAGGTCCAATGCTAGCACGTGAAGGAAGTGCTAAAGTAGCAATGCCAGGAGGATGTTCAATTGGAAGTAGACCAATTGATCAGCATTTAAAAGGATTTGAAGCACTAGGTGCAACAATTATTCAAGATGCAGGGTTTGTAGAAGCTCGTGCAGAAAAAGAATTAGAAGGAACAACTATCTTCTTTGATTTCCCAAGTGTAGGAGGAACTCAAAACGTAATTATGGCTAGTTGTTTAGCAAAAGGGAAAACTACAATTGTTAATGCTGCACAAGAACCAGAAATTGAAGATATGATTAATTTCTTAATTAAAATGGGAGCTAAAATCGAAGGAAAAGGAACTTCTATTTTGGTTGTAGAAGGTGTTGAGAAATTAGTAGGTACAGAATATTCAGTTATGCCAGACCGTGTAGAAGCGGCAACATACATGATTGCAGCTGCAGCAACTAAAGGAGATGTTCTTATTAAAGGAGCTCCATACAAAGATAATGTTGCTTTAGTGAGTAAAATGCGTGAAATGGGAGTTAACATTGAAGTAGTAGATGAAAACTCTATGCGTGTAAGTAATAAGTTGGATAGTTTAAAACCTGTAGATGTTAAAACTCTACCACACCCAGGTTTCTTAACTGATATGCAATCTATTATGTGTGTGTTAACACTTTTAGCTGATGGTACAAGTACAATAACAGAAACAGTTTTTGAAAATAGATTCATGCACGTAGAAGAACTACGTAGAATGAATGCTAAGATTAGAATCGAAGGTAGAAGTTCACTAATTGAAGGATTACCTCATTTAGAAGGAACTACTGTAAGAGCAACAGACTTACGTTCTGGAGCGGCATTAGTTATTGCGGGATTAATGGCAACGGGAACTACTAAAGTTATTGATATTTATCATATTGATAGAGGATATGTTGACATCGAAGAAAAAATGAGAAAATTAGGTGCAGATATTCAAAGAATAGACGAGTAGGATTTCATTATGAAACTAAATGATAAGTTAACAAGATACTTGCGTAATATAGCCTTAATGATAATTATATTTTATATTGGATTATTGCTAGGCTACACAATTTTAGGTAAGGGAAGTTTATTTGACGCTTTAAGCTTAAAGCCGATAAGACATATTAAAGATATTATATACAATTAGGAGGAAATGAAGATGGCAAATGATTTATTTGTAGAACTTCAACAAAAATTAGAGGGGAAAAATGTACGTATCGTACTACCAGAAGCATATGATGAGCGTGTATTAGAAGCGGCTGTTAAATTAGGCGCTACTAGTTATGTTAAACCTGTGTTAGTTGGGAAAAAAGAAAAAGTAGAAGAAATCGCTAAAGGATTATCTTTAGATGCTTCTAACCTAGAAGTTATCGATCACGAAAACTACGAAAAATTAGAAGAATTAGTTGCTAAGTTTGTAGAACGTCGTGCAGGAAAAGTAACTGAAGAAAAAGCACGTGAATTATTAAAAGATGTTAACTACTTCGGAACTATGTTAGTGTACACTGGTGAAGTTGAAGGATTAGTATCTGGAGCAATTCACTCTACTGGAGACACTGTTCGTCCAGCATTACAAATTATTAAAACAAAACCAGGTACAAAACGTACAAGTGGTGCATTCATCATGAGTAAAGAAGACAAACGTTATGTATTTGCTGACTGTGCGATTAACCCAACATTAGATGCTGAAGGATTAGCAGAAATCGCAATTGAAAGTGCTAAAACAGCTAAAAGCTTCAACGTTGATCCAAAAGTAGCAATGTTAAGTTTCTCTACTTTAGGTTCAGCTGTTACTGAAGATACTACAAAAGTAGCAGAAGCTACTAAGTTAGTTAAAGAAAATGCACCTGAATTAGCGGTAGAAGGGGAATTACAATTCGACGCTGCAGTTGTACCTTCAGTTGCTAAATTAAAAGCTCCTAATTCAAAAGTACAAGGGGATGCTAATGTATTTGTATTCCCAAGCTTAGAAGCTGGTAATATTGGATACAAAATTGCACAACGTCTAGGTGGATTTGAAGCTGTAGGACCAATCTTACAAGGATTAAACGCACCTGTAAATGACTTATCTCGTGGATGTAATGCAGAAGATGTATACAAACTTTCATTAATTACAGCTGTTCAAGCAATTGAAAAATAAGATTTAAAATTTAGAGGTTGACCTTGGTTAACCTCTTTTTCTTCATGGAATTTTTTGATATCGCTTACTTAATTTTGTATAATTAAGTAAAGAATATATGTTGACTTTATTGTAATGAATACTGTTCGTTTCTACAAATAAAAAAGGGAAAATTAAGGAAAAATAGGTTATTAAAATTTAAAAGAAGAGACATTGATAATAATTTATTTTAGAATATTGTAAGGAATAGTATTATGATAAAGTAGTAAAAAAGGAGATGTGAATTATGAATGATTTAGATTATTTTTATAAGGCAATTACTAGTCCGATTGGTAATATTATTGGTTTTGTTGTATTTTTATACATGGTCTATATTGCTATAGATTTCATACGAAAAGGATTAAAAAAATAGAACAAAAAATTTTTAATAGATGATAAAAATAGTAAATTCGATAAGAGTCAGAGTTTTCTATTATTCAGATGGATTTAGTTCATTTTAAGCTATGTGGGAGTAACTTTGTATTAGTGATTTTTATAAAATCATGATTAATAAGGTTACTTCCTTTTTTAGTCTTTATAATTGCATTTATACCAACTTATATGGTATTATATAATGATGTATAAATATGGAGGTAAACATGGTTGCGATAGAATCAAAAGATGACTTATACGTTATAGATTTGTTAGAAGACTTTGATGAATTTTACTTAGAATTAGAGAAATTTGCTGAAGATAATAGAGTTCCAATAATTGATAAAATCGGAATAAGATTTTTAATTCAAATGCTGAAAGTTAAGAAAGCTAAGAATTTATTAGAAATAGGAACTGCAATTGGTTATACATCAATTAAATTAGCTGAGAGAATAGGCTGTAATGTTACTACTATTGAGCGAGATGATAAGATGTATAACGAAGCAAAAAACAATATTGAAAAGCGAAATCTTACTGATAAAATAACATTACTTCATGCTGATGCATTAGAACTTCAAGGTGAAGTTATAACAAATGCACCATATGATGTAGTGTTCATCGATGGTGCTAAGAGTCAAAGTAGAAAGTTTTTTGAATTATATGAACCATATTTTGCTGAAGATGTTGTAGTTATTACGGATAATGTGCTATTCAAGGGAATGGTTGCAGATCCAAGTATTATTAAACATAGTAGAGACTTAAAACAACTTTCTAGAAAAATTAATAATTACAACGAATGGTTACTAAAACATGAAAACTATGAGAGTGTAATATTGCCATTTGGAGATGGAATAACTATAACAACGAGAAAATAGAGGAGTATATGTTAATGAAAAAATTTAATTTTTTTATAGCTGCATACTTTATCTTCTTATTTTTATTATTTATAATAAATGCTATATTAGAAGCTAGTACGGAGTATGCGTTGATAATGATATATTATCCATACTTATACTATATAGCCGTATTATTAATTATTATAAAAGGCTGGGAAATGCTCATTAGGATAATGAACACTTTTGGTAGTAATTCTTTAGCTTCATTATTTGGTAAATTTATTATTATAGGTATAGGTTTATTTGCTACTCTTTGGATTTTTGTAATGGTTTTATTTTTCGGAGGTTATGCTTCATCTAAAAAATATGAGGATTTAAACTTGCTAGCATATGATTCACCTAATAAATTGAATAAGACTGAGTATATAGTAATAGAAAGAGGAGCTTTTGCAGCAACAACAAATTATTATCATGAAAGATATAATTTATTTTTAATGAAGAAAAAAGAGAGTTATTCTCATAAAATTTAATTAACGAGAGGATTTAAAATGACTGTAGAGTTAGTAGTAACTCCGAAAAGTGTAGACCATATTTATGAACTTATCAATGTTGGAGCTGATAGCTTCGTCATCGGTGAAGAAAAATATGGTTTACGACTTGCAGGAGAATTTAAAAGAGACGAATTAAAAAAAGCTATCGAGATTATTCACCAAGCAGGGAAAAAAGCATATGTTAGTGTTAATGCAATTTTCCACAATGAAGACATTGATGATTTAGTTGATTATTTACATTACCTATCAACGTTAAATGTAGATGCTTTAATATATGGAGAACCAACAATTATTACAATTTTAAGAGAAGAGAATTTAGATTTCAAACTTCAATGGGATCCACATACATTAGCAACAAATTCATTCTCATGTAATTATTGGGGGAAACGTGGAGCATATAGAACATGTCTTTCAAAAGAATTAACAATCGATGAAATTCTTGAAATTACTGGAAAAAGTGAGTATGAGATTGAAGTTCAGGTACAAGGAATGCTTTGTATGTTCCAATCAGTAAGAAAATTAGTTGATAATTACTTCATGTACAGTGGTAAAGAAAAATATATCGAGGAATATAGCAATTCGAAAAAATTATTCTTATATAGCCAAGATAGAAATGAACGTTACCCAATTTTTGAGGACTCTAACGGAACACATATTATGAGTGCAAACGATATTTGTGCTATTGAAGAATTAGATCGTCTAATTGAAGCAGGAGTATCAGCATTCAAAATTGAGGGTGTTTTAAAAGATGAAGATTACATTACAGAAGTAGTAACGATTTATCGTGATGCTATTGATCTTTATTACGAAGATAAAGAAGCATACGAAGATGAAAAACAAGATTTCTATAATGATATAGAAAGAATTAAACCAAAATATAGAGAAGTTGACTTAGGATTCTTCTACAAGAAAACTATGTACTAATCATATTTTTGGATTTTGAAAAAGGATAAGGTTTCCTATATAAAAACCTAATAAAAAAGACAAGGAGGATGGGTCATACTTGAATGTGACCTAAACTTATGGCAATACCAAATATTTCAGAAATTAGAGACGGCAAGAGAGTAATAACAAAAAAACCAGAACTACTGCTTCCAGCAGGAAACTTAGAAAAATTAAAAATAGCTATTCACTACGGAGCAGACGCTGTGTTCTTAGGTGGACAGGAGTTTGGACTTCGTAGTAATGCAGATAACTTTACGATTGAAGAAATAAAAGAAGGTTGTGAATTTGCTGCAAAATATGGAGCTGATATTTATGTAACAGCGAATATTATCGCGCACGATGAAAACTTTGAGGGATTAGATGAATTTTTAATGGCACTTCAAGATGCAGGTGTTAGAGGAATAATCGTTGCAGATCCATATATTATCGAAAGATGTAAAGCAGTTGCTCCGAAAGTAGAGGTACATATCAGTACACAACAATCTATCTCAAACTATAAAGAAGTTAGATATTGGGAAAGTGAAGGAGTACACCGTGTTGTATTAGCACGTGAAACAGGATATGAAGAAATAAAAGAAATTCGTGAAAAAACAGATGTTGAGATTGAGATGTTTGTACACGGAGCAATGTGTATAGCATATTCAGGACGTTGTACTTTAAGTAACTACATGACGGCACGTGATAGTAACCGTGGAGGTTGTTGTCAATCATGTCGTTGGAACTATGACCTTTATGAAGAAGGAACTGATGAAGATACTAAGTTATTCGATGAAGGTGCAAATCCATATGCGATGAGTCCTAAAGATTTAACTTTAATTGAAGCAGTACCGGAAATTATTGAGTTGGGTATAGATTCATTAAAAGTTGAAGGGCGAATGAAATCTATTCACTATGTTGCGACAGTTGCAAGTGTGTATAGAAAACTAATTGACGATTATTGTGCAGATCCAGATAACTTTGAGATGACGCCAGAATATAAATTAGAATTATATAAATGTGCTAACCGAGATACAGCGATGTCATTCTTCTATGAAATACCTAAGTATTCTGAACAGATGTTTGGAAATGAGGGTGGTAAGAAAACAAATTATGATTTCGTTGGACAAGTTCTTCACTATGATGAAGAAACTCAAATCGCAACAATTCAACAACGTAACTTCTTTAAAACAGGTCAAGAAGTTGAATTTTTTGGACCTGAGATTGATACTTTTAGACAGGTTATCGGGGAAATTTATGATGAAGATGGTGAATTGTTAGATGCAGCAAGACATCCACTTCAAATTATTAGAACAAAATTAGACTCTAGAGTATTTAAAAGCAATATGATGCGAAAGGAAATGGGACGATAATGACTACAAAACGACCAAAAATTATTGGTATTGTTGGGGGGAGCGGTAGTGGTAAAACAACCGTTACTAAAAGAATTATAGACGAGCTTACTCAAGATAAAGTTGCTTTAATTGAGCAAGATTATTATTATAAAGATCAAAGCCATATGACTATGGATGAAAGAGTTAAAACAAATTATGATCATCCTAGTGCATTTGACAATGAATTACTTTATAATCATTTATTAGAATTAATTGAAGGGAAAGCTGTTGAACTTCCGGTTTATGATTATGTAAATCACACTCGTAGTAAAGAACAAAAACACCAAGAACCTAAAGATGTAATTATAATTGAAGGTATGTTTGGATTGTATTCAGAAAAACTACGTGAGTTAATGGATATTAAAATTTTCGTTGACACGCCAAGTGATCTGCGTATTCTAAGACGATTATTACGCGATATTAATGAACGTGGAAGAACTGTAGAATCAGTAATTAATCAATATTTAGTGTCTGTAAGACCGATGCATGAAAAATATATTAAACCAACTAAACAATATGCAGATATTATTGTTCCTGATGGTGGATATAACGATATAGCTATCGACATTTTAATAACAAAAATTAAATCGCTACTAGCAAAATAATTAAAAAAAAGATATAATATAGAGTAGACTAAAAAAAGGAGTACCACTATGGCTTTAGAAGAAAAATTAGAATATCAAATGACCCAAGAAGGTTATGACAAACTTGTTGAAGAATTAGAATATTATAAAAAAGTAAAACGTCCAGAAGTAATTGAAAAAATTAAAATTGCACGTAGTTTCGGGGATTTATCTGAGAACTCTGAGTACGATGCAGCAAAAGATGAACAAGGATTTATCGAACAAAGAATCCTAGAAATGGAACAAATGATTCGTTATGCTGTTATTATCGAATTAGATGAAAAATCAAGTGCAATTCGTCTTGGTAACACAGTAACTTATCAAGAATTACCTGATGGTTTAACTGAAACTTATAAAATCGTAGGTAGTGCGGAAGCTAACCCATTTGAATACAAAATTTCAAATGAATCTCCAGTAGCACAAGCTTTATTAGGAAAAGAAGTAGGAGATGTTGCGAAAGTATCATTACCAACTGGACCTGAAGATTCAATGGATATCAAAATTCTAGCGGTAGAATAGTATTATGATAGCATTAATCGGTGCAATGCCAGAAGAAGTGGCTATAATAAAAGAAAAAATAGAAAATTTACAAGAGAAAAAAATAGCACATGTAACATTTTATGAAGGTAAATATGAAGGACGAGATATTGTTCTTATGTTAAGTTTACCTGGGAAGGTGAATGCTGCTATTGCTACAACTCTATTATTAGATCACTATAAACCAGAGTATGTGATTAATATTGGTACATGTGGTGCACTTCAAGGTGATATGGAAATTGGTGATATGATTGTTGCCACAGAGGTGAGACATTTTGATGTTGATGCAACAGAATTTGGCTATGAAATTGGTCAAGTTCCACAAATGCCAGCAGTATATAAGAGCGATGAAGAGTTACAAAAACTAGCTTCGGAGATAAGATTACCAGATCATAATATTCATTTTGGTTTAGTGGGTACATCGGATTCATTTATCTCTAATAAAGAGTTGAAAAAAGGAATATTAAAAAACTTTCCTAATATGCAAGTAGTTGAGATGGAAGCAGCAGCGATTGCTCAAACTTGTTACCAATTTGGAACAAAATTTATAGTTTGCCGTAGTGTAAGTGATAAAGCGGAAGAAGGAACGCGAGTTACCTTTGATGAATTCTTACAAATAGCGGCAGTAAACTCATCTATATTAACTACAGAACTAATTAAAAAACTTTAAAATTAATTATAGATCAGCAAAGGAGAGCAAAAGCTTTTCTTTGCTGTAATATTTATGTGAAGTAGGAGAGAAAGTATGATAACTATATTATCGAAATTATTTTTAGTATTAACAGCTGAAAAACTTCCGCGATATACTTTAAAATCAATTAAAAGTGGTGGCTATACAAAAGAAGAACTAGATATAATCTGTAAAATTGTAAAAGATGATTATACAAGATATAAAAAAGGTTTCAGAGCTGCAGTAGCAGCAGGTTTTTTTTCAGTTGCACTTATATTAGCTCTTGGAGTCTATCAAGGAGCCCCTGGAACATTTTTAATTGAGATGTTAATTTTGTATATTGTAATATTTACATTGATGTTTATTTTGATTTATGTACAAAAAGTTAATAAAATTCGAAAAACATTTTTAAAAGTAGTTAAAAAAGGTTATCCAGAATTATATAATGAATATGAAGATAAGTTATATGAATATGTAGATTAGAAAATGTTATAGTCATAATTTTATGTAATTAATTGTATTGAAAAAAAAGCTATAAAATGTTAAGATAAAGTAGATAAATATTATTTAAGGAAAAGAAAAATGAAAAATATTACTGAAAGAAGATCCTTTAATTATTTGAAGAATTTAGTTCAGATAAGTTTGGGATTATTGATATTTTATTTAATTTTTTCCTATTTTAAAAAAGAGATAGTTAGTTTAGATTTTAAAAAAATACATCATCTTACCTTAACTATAGGAGAGGTGAAATTTTTAGTAGTTTTATTATTCGGTTTATTCGGTATAAGTATTTTGTGTCTTTATGATTATTTTGTCCTTAAAGCCATTAATTTAACGAAAAATATGTCTTCATTCCGTATTTTTAAAATCAGCTTTATGACTAACACACTGAATATGGTTCTGGGTTTTGGTGGCTTTATTGGTGCTGGACTTAGATATTATATGTATAAACCTTATACAAAAAACGGAAAAACATTAGTTACTGCAATAGGAATGATTTTAATTTCTATGCTTTCAGGTATTAGTTTGTTATCAATTTTTGTGGTTCTTAATGTATTTCCAGGTCAGGCGTTATATGCTGATAATAAAATTTTTTATTATTCTTTAATTCTGATGTCATTATTTTTACCTTTGTATCTATTCTTTAATTTAAGAAAACCGAGAATTAGAACGGATAGATACTTAAGTGTTAAATTAACAGTGATTTCTTTTTTAGAATGGGTTTTTGCGGCTCTTATCATACTAATGATTTTATATTTTTATACAGGTGATTTAGTTGCTGATAAGGAATTGCAAATAATGGGAGTTATAATAGTAGCTTCAATAGTGGGCTTATTAACTATGATTCCTGGAGGATTAGGTACTTTTGATACATTAGTCCTAATTGGTCTTAAAAACTTAGGAATTAATCCAGAAATAATAGGAGCAACTATTGTAATATACAGATTATCATATTATGTTGTTCCATTTTCTATAGGATGTCTAATGTTTTTAAGTGAAGGAATAAGAATTATAAAAAATAAATTTACGAGAGGAGAAAAGTTATGATTTCAATAGTAATTTACGCGATTTTAGCCTACCTTATTGGGAATATAATGGGTGGGAAATTATTAGAAAAAATATATAAAGAAGAATTTACTAATAAAGGATCAGGTAATGCTGGTGCTAGAAATGCAGGACGAATTTTAGGTCCTAGATCGTTTTTATTTGTATTAGCTGTAGATTTCTTCAAAGGATTTTTCGTAGTTATCCTTTTAAAGATTTTAGCTGTTGATTCTAAAATAATATATATATGCATAGTTTTAGTATTATTAGGGCATATAAAACCTATTGTCTTTAAGTTTAAAGGTGGGAAAGGTGTTGCTACATTTTTTGGCTGTCTAGCAGCTTTATCAATTAATTTATTCTTAATTATGATACTTTGTACATTAGTTATTGCAATTATCGTAAAAAGTTTAACGATTGGATTCTATTCAAGTCTTCCATTCGTAACGTATATTAACTATGTTGAAAACCCATCATTTTTAATTTTAGGAATATTTATTTTAACCGTTGTATTAATAGGTGTAGTAGCGGTTGAAGACATAGAAAATTCATTTGATAAATATTTTAGTGTAAGAAAAATTAAGAAATCAGTTCGATAGTGAGCTGATTTCTTTTTTGTTATTTAGAATTGTTTTTTCGTAGTTCTTGTCTTATAAGCAGAGTACGTTTGATATAAATTACTGCATATAATAGGAGTAAGATCGCAGAAATTATAAATGCAATATAGGTGTATTCTACGCTTTTAATTTCACTGATAAAACCAAAAGAAGATGTTGAGTACATTGTTAGTACTGCTACAGTGTACATAGTAAATTCATACTTTAATAGATTCAAAACTTTATTTGTTTTTATTAATAACTTATTTTTTTCTTGATAATATCTTACAAAGCTCACGTACACACATATCGGAATAGTTAAGTAGAAATAGATGATGTTTTTTGCATAAAAAAATGTCGAAACTAGTATGATTAAAATAGGAAAAGTGATGATTAAGTATTTGTTATATTTCATATAATTCCCTCCCTTTTTATGTGAAAAGTAATATATAAAGAATAATAAAGGTAGAATTTATTAAGTTCTAAGAGCTTTATTTCAATTTAATTATAGCATAATAACCATAAGCAAGCGAGTAATATATAGTAAAATAATGGGTAGATTTATAATATTAAAGTATGATTCTGTCTATTATATTTAATGATTTTAAAAACGTCTTCATTACGATTTGCGGCGCCATAAATCGTAATAGTTACTTAAGACGAGAATCTATTGACTTGTTATATAAAACAATATAAAATTTAAGTATAGAATAAAAATACGGAGGCGGTAAAGATGACTAAATGTGAATGCGAACACCACTGTCACTGTCATGATGCAGTAGAAGACTGTAAATGTGGAAACTGTGTTGAAGGAACTTGTGACTGTAAAGAAGGTTGCGAGTGTGGATGCCACAATGCAAAAGCAGATTGTGAATGTGGAAATTGTAAAACAGGTGATTGTCACTGTGACAAACATGCTGCATAGTTAAAGATGAGATCTGAGAAAGTGTCAGATCTCTCTTTTTTTAGGGTATACTATTATGAACTGGGAATAATTATAATGAATGATATTTTTATATGATGAGTAGCTTAATCACAATCAAAAATCTTAATAATTAACACACATTAGTGCATTTAATAGGTTGCTTCATGAAAATTTAAAGTTTATATAATTGCTGAAGAATAATTAATTAACTTCAATTTTTAAGTGTTAAAAAGTATACAAACCTATAGGAAAACGCTTTACATCAAACTTATTATTCTTGATTAATTACTTAATAAACAACATAATTTTTTAAAAAAACTATTCTTATTATCTTTAATTAGTTTATTTTTATTCTGTATCTATAAAAATTTAAAGAGAGTTTATATAAAGTGTAGAACAAGAAAAATGATATTATATGCAAATGAAAGAAATCTGTCTCACTCTGTTTTTTAAGTATAATGGATTGTAGTAGTACAGAGTTAAAAAACATTACTGAGATAAATATTGTTATTTTATTGAGTTCATTGATTTGACTTTTTTTCGAAAACGTTGTATATTATTATAGTAATATATGATTAAAACATAATTTATACACATTTAATAAATATATATACAAACTTTGGAGGTTATTATGGTAAAAACATCAAAAGATTTAACTAAACAAGAGCATTTAGAAATGTATGAACTAATGCACCTTATTAGAGATTTTGATATGGAGTTAAGTAAACTATACTCTCGTGGTCTAGTTCACGGTATGACTCACTATTCAGTAGGAGAGGAAGCTGCTAACGTTGGAGCTATTTATCCGTTAAGAAAAGAAGACTTAATGTTTTCTAACCACCGTGGTCACGGTCAAACAATTGCTAAAGGTATTGAAATTGACCGTATGATGGCTGAAATCCTTGGTAAAGAAACAGGTCAATGTAAAGGACGTGGAGGAAGTATGCACGTTTATGACCTTGAACAAGGAAACATGGGATGTAACGGTATCGTTGGTGGAGGACACGGTCTAAGTACTGGTGCCGCTCTAGCTCAAAAAATGAAAAAAACTGGTAATATTGTAATTTGCTGTATGGGTGATGGAGCTACTAACGAAGGAAGCTTCCACGAATGTTTAAATATGGCATCTAACTGGGATTTACCACTTATTTTCTACGTGATTAACAATAAATATGGTATCTCAATGGCTCAAGAAAGATGTATGCGTGTTGAAAAAATTACTGAACGTGCTGCTTCATACAGAATCAAAGGAATCCATGTTGAGGATGGTAACGATGTGTTAGCTGTATATGATGCAATGCAAGAAGCTATTGAACACACTAGAAGTGGAAAAGGTCCTGTTTTAGTTGAAGCAGTATCTTATAGATGGTTTGGACACTCAGCTTCAGATGCTGGTAAATACCGTAGTCGTGAAGAAGTAGCAGAATGGAAACTTAAAGATCCTAACGTAAAATATAAAAACTACTTATTAGAAAATGGAATTGCTACAGAAGAAGAATTAAAAGAAATCGAAGATAGATCAAAAGCAACTATCGATGATGCTGTAGAATTTGCTAAAGAATCACCATTTGCTGATGGTTCAATTGCATTCCAAGATAACTACGCTGACTAATATTTTAGGTTAAAATAATTTAAATAATATTTTATATAATAGGAGATTAATAGTTATGACTAAAGAAACAAAAATTATGACAGTTCGTGAAGCCATAAAAGAAGCTATGACTCACGAAATGCGTGAAGATGAAAATGTATTTTTAATGGGTGAAGATGTTGGTATCTTCGGTGGTGACTTCGGTACTACAGTAGGAATGTTAGAAGAATTCGGTTCTGAACGTGTTATCGATACACCAATCAGTGAAGCTGCTATTTGTGGTGCTGCTGCAGGTGCTGCTTCAGTTGGTATGCGTCCAATCGTAGACGTAACATTTATGGACTTCGTAACAATTGGTATGGATGCTATCGTTAACCAAGCAGCGCCAATGCGTTATATGCTAGGAGGAGAAGTACAAGTACCAGTTACTTATCGTTGTGCATCTGGTGCAGGTACAGGGGCTGCAGCTCAACACTGTAAAGCTCTAGAAGCTTGGTTCTGTCACATTCCTGGTCTTAAAGTAGTAGCGCCAGGTACAGCAGGAGATGTTTACTCAATTTTAAGAGCTGCAATTAGAGATAACAACCCTGTTATCTACATCGAACCAAAAGCGTTATTCGGACGTAAAGGTGAAGTAGAAGTAGGTAAAATTGGTGTAATCGGAAAAGGTGACATCAAAGCAGAAGGTACTGATGTAACATTAGTATCATGGGGAAGAATGTTAGAGCGTAGCTTAAAAGCTGCTGAAGAGTTAAAAGAAGAAGGAATTTCAGTAGAAGTAGTTGACCCAATTACATTAGTACCATTAGATACAGACTTAATCGTTAAATCTGTACAAAAAACAGGAAAATTAGTTGTATGTCATGACTCATTCAAAACTGGTGGATTCGGTGGAGAAATCGTTGCTCGTATCGCAGAAAGTGATGCTTTTGATTTCTTAGATAGCCCAATTTACCGTGTTGCAGGAGCTGACACACACATTCCATCAGCTAAAAACTTAGAAAAATTAGTTGTGCCTGATGTAGAAGACATCAAAGAAACAATTAAAAAAGCTGTAAATAAAAAATAAAAATTTAGTTAGCGAAGGATGTGAATAAAACATGGCAGTAGAGGTTATTATGCCAAAAGCCGGTAGTGAAATGGAAGAGGGCGAAATCGTACAATGGTTCAAAGATGAAGGTGACCATGTCGAAGCAGGTGAAGTCCTATTAGAAATCGTAACAGATAAAGTAAATATGGAAGTTGAAGCTGATGCCAGCGGAACATTATTAAAAATATTAGCACAAGCGGGAGATGTTGTACCAGTAGTTCAAACAATCGCATGGATTGGTGAACCAGGTGAAGCAATTCCTGGGGCAACTTTAACAGGAGAAGTAGCTCCAGCAGAAACTGTTGTTGAGAAAAAAGTTGATCACACACCAGTTAAAGAAGTAGAAGTAATTGATTATTCAGGTCTTCGTGCTACACCAGCAGCTAGAGCGTATGCTCGTGAAAAAGGAATTGACCTATCTAAAGTTAAAGGTACTGGGGCAAAAGGTCGTATCCACAAAGATGATGTTTTAGATTACAAACTAAACTCTAAAGTTAAAATTTCTCCACTTGCAGCACGTATTGCTCAAATTGAAGGAATCAATACTGAAAGTATCGCTGGAACAGGACCAAATGGTAAAATTATGAAAGCTGACGTTCTTGCAGTACTTAACGGTACACCTAAAGCAGAACCAACTAAAAAAGAAGAAATTGCTCAACCAGGTAAAAAATCTGTTAAAGCGCCAAATGAAAATCAATGGGGAATCGTTGAAACTGTACCAATGTCACCAATGCGTAAAGTTATTTCTAAACGTATGAGTGAATCTTACTTCAGTGCACCAACATTTGTAGTTAATGTAGAAGTTGATATGACTGAATTATTAGCATTACGTAAAAAAGTTGTTGATGCAATCATCGAAGAAACTGGTAAAAAAGCAACAGTTACAGACTTTATTTCATTAGCGGTAATTAAATCATTAATGAAACACCCATATGTAAATGCTTCATTATCAAGTGATGAAAAAGAAATGTATTTACACCACTATGTAAACTTATCAATCGCTGTTGGTATGGATAGTGGATTAGTAGTACCAGTAATTAAAGGTGCAGATAAGATGAGTCTTAAAGAGCTTGTAGTAGCATCTAAAGAAATTACAACTAAAGCTCTTGCTGGTAAATTAAAACCAGATGAAATGGCAGACTCAACATTTACAATCAGTAACTTAGGTATGTATGGAGTTAAAAGCTTCGTGCCAATCATCAACCAACCTAATACAGCTATTTTAGGTGTAAGTGCTACTGTTCAAAAACCTGTAGTATTAAATGGTGAAGTTACTGTAAGACCAATCATGACATTAACATTAACAGCGGACCACCGTGTTGTTGACGGATTAGAAGGAGCTAAATTCATGAAGACTCTGAAAGAAGCTATCGAAAATCCACTATCATTACTAATTTAATAAAGTTATATGATATAATAGAAGAAAATAAGAGAAAAGTGTATTAAGGAGTGATTATAACATGGCAGTAGAAGTTATTATGCCAAAAGCCGGAAGTGAAATGGAAGAAGGCGAAATCGTACAATGGTTTAAGCAAGAAGGTGACGAAATAAAAGAAGGTGAAGTCCTACTTGAAATCGTAACTGACAAAGTTAATATGGAAGTTGAAGCTGAAGCAAGTGGAACATTATTAAAAATTCTTCACCCAGCTGGATCTACAGTACCAGTAGTTCAAACAATTGCTTGGATTGGACAACCTGGTGAAGCAGTACCAGGAGCTGATGGAGCAACTGCAGCAGCTCAAGAAGTTGTTAAAGAAGTAGCAGCTGATGTTAAGGTACCTGAAACTAAAGCAGAAGAAGTATTACCAAAACGTGAACGTCGTGGAGAATATGACGTAGCAGTTATCGGTGGTGGTCCTGCTGGATATGTAGCAGCTATTAAAGCAGCTCAATTAGGAGGAAAAGTAGCATTAGTAGAAAACCGTGAACTTGGTGGAACATGTCTAAATCGTGGATGTATTCCAACAAAAACATTCTTACACAATGCTGAAATCATTAACTACATCCGTTCTGCAAAAGATCGTGGTATCAAACTTGTAAATGATGCATTTACAGTTGATATGGAACAAACTGTAGCAGTTAAAAACAAAGTATCTAAAACTCTATCTGGTGGGGTAGCTGGATTACTTAAATCTTACGGTGTTAAAGTATTTAACGGTGTAGGAAGTCTAACAGCTGATAAGAAAATCGTTGTTGATGAAAAAGAAACTATCGATGCTGATAACGTAATTTTAGCTGGTGGTTCTAAAGTAAGTAGAATTAACATTCCAGGAATGGATAGTGATAAAGTACTTACAAGTGATGAGTTCTTAGATATTACTGAAGTACCATCTCGTTTAGCAGTAATCGGAGGAGGAGTAATCGGTTCTGAATTAGGACAAGCATTCTCTACATTCGGTTCTAAAGTAACTATCGTTGAGATGGCTGATCGTCTAATTGCTAACATGGATAAAGATGCATCTGTAGCATTAGAAAAACAATTCAGAAAACAAGGTATCGAAGTTCTTACATCAACTAAATTATTAGAAATCGTTGACAAAGGTCATGAAGTAGTAGTTAAAGTTGAAGGAAAAGAAGATATCGTAGTTGATAAAGTATTACTATCTATCGGACGTGTTCCAGATAACACATGTCTTGGAGAATTAGCTGATAAATTCGAAATGGAACGTGGACGTGTTAAAGTTGACGAATACATGGAAACTTCTATTAAAGGAATTTACGCTCCTGGAGATATTAACGGAGTTAAAATGTTAGCTCATGCAGCATTCAAGATGGGAGAAATCGCAGCTGAAAATGCAATGGGTCACCACAAAAAAGTTGATCTTAAAGCTACTCCAGCAGCAATCTACACTCACCCTGAAATCGCAATGGTTGGTTTAACTGAAGACCAAGCTCGTGAAAAATATGATGTTAAAGTTGGTAGATTCAACTTTGGAGCTAACGGACGTTCATTAGCATCTAACCATGGAGAAGGATTCGTTAAAGTAATTATGGATACTAAATACAGAGAAATCTTAGGTATCCACATTGTAGGACCAGTTGCAGCTGAAATTATCAACGAAGGTTCAACATTAATCCAAACAGAAATGACAATTGATGATGTTATGGATATTATCCATGGTCACCCAACATACTCAGAGGCTTTATATGAAGCAATGGCTGACTGTATCGATATGTGTATCCATGCACCTAAGAAAAAAACTAAATAAGTTTAATAATGAAGAAAGCAACTAGATTCCTAGTTGCTTTTTTTTATGATTTCTTTATTATATTTGTACTATATAATTAATTTCAGTTATTACTATAAATATATAAAAAACAAAAATCCCCAAAGCAAGATTAAATTGCTTGGGGATGAGTTTTAGCGAGAACTTTCAGCTTCATGAACTTCTTTATGTAATGTTTTTAAATTAATATTTACATCTTTATATTCTTCACTTTGAGGTAATTCTAGTGTGAAGTTTAATGGTTTAGATACTTCAATTGTAGCATCTTTAATATCGAAGTTAAATATATGTCCGCCTTGAGTACGATCATCACTAATATAATGAAGATGGAATCCTCCTACACCAACTCCTTGAGTATATTCAGGAGAAAAGAAACCAACTATTGTACCTTTACTATTTTTGTAATTAAATATACTTTGTGTTTCTAATATTTCTAGAAGAGTAGGATAAGGTTTTTCATGTTTTTTAGGTGAACGAGTATCAATTTTATCAAATACACCAGTAATTTTTATTGCATAGAAATAATTTGGATTTAAATATTCACTAATATCATTGTTTAAATTTTCAAAACTTGTTGTAGTTACTTTTTTAAAGTTTGTAGAAAACTTAGTAACGTTTGAAAAAGGTGAAGTTGCTTCTTTAGGCTGTAAAGTAGAGAATCCATTACTATCAGTTTTATAAACTTCTCCATTTAGTATAATCATTTCTCCATCAACACCTTCAAAAGTACCAATACCAAAATCACCATGTTCTAGTAATTTTTTTACAGTTGTAGTTCCACTAAATGCTCCACCCATTAGTGCAGCCATAGTGCTATATTGATATAACATAATAAATCTCCTTTTATGACTTATATTTTAGAAACAAGAGAAACTTGAATCATATTTAATAGAAACTAGTAGCTTTTTAAAACTAGTTTAAGTAGCTGTCTTGAAGAGTTTCACCAAGTTTGATGTTATCACTGTAGTCAACTGGAACATCAATAACAACTGGGCCTTCAATTTTGAACGCTTCTTTTAAGCATTTTGCAAATTCTTCTTTTGTAGTTGCACGCATTCCTACAGCTCCATAAGATTCAGCATGTTTTTTGATATCTACTTGACCAAGATGTACAGCAGAATCACGACCGTATTTCATCTCTTGTTGGAAGGCAACCATATTATAAGATGAATCATTCCATACTACATGAACGATTGGTGATTTTAATCTAACGGCAGTTTCAAGTTCCATTGCTGAGAATAAGAATCCTCCATCTCCAGAAATTGATAAAGTTTTTTTATTAGGATAAAGTAATCCTGATGCAATCGCCCATGGTAAAGCTACTCCTAAAGTTTGCATACCGTTAGAGAATAGTAGGTGACGAGGTTCGTAAGAGCGGAAGTGTCTAGCTAGCCAAATTCCATGAGATCCAATATCACAAGTTACAATAGTATCGTCAGATACTGCATTTTGAGTTTGTTGAATAATTTCTAGTGGGTGAAGACGTCCTTCGATTTTTGATTTAGGTGGTTCATCACGTTTTACTATTTCTTCTTGAAGTTGTTTTAAGTAAGACAGATTTTCTTCAGATATTCTAACTTTAGGATTTCCATTGTAAATACATTTTAATGTTTCTGAAATATCACCGATAAGTTCAATATCAGGTTGATAATCACGGTCAATAACAGCAATAGTATCATCAATGTGAACTAGAGTAGCATTTTTATTTGTATTCCAATATACTGGATCATATTCAATTGGATCATATCCGATAGAGATTATTAAATCTGCTTTATGTAATAATCTATCTCCAGGTTGATTTCTAAATAATCCAACACGTCCATAGAAATGTTGAACTAAACCACGAGAAATTACTCCAGCAGCTTGGAACATTTCAACAACAGGTATACCTGTTTTAGCGACTAATAAACGAATAGCTTCTGTTGCTTCTTTTGTTGATGCATTCATTCCTAGTAAAAGAACTGGAAGCTCAGCATTTTCTATTTTTTCAACTAAGTCACTAACGTGTTTTGGATCTGCAATCCCTAATACAGGTTCTCTAAGTCGTTTGATAGCTTTCACAGAAGTTTTTTCATTTATAACGTCTGCAGGTAGTGATACGAATGTAGCTCCTTTTTTAGGTTCTTTAGCTTTTCTAAATGCATTAGTAATGGCTTCAGAAATGCTATCTTGATGACCAACTTCAACAGCTGATTTAGTTACTGGACGAAGCAAGCTAACATTATCCATACTTTGGTGCGTTTGTTTTAATAAATCAGAACGCTTAACTTGACCTCCGATTGCGACAACAGGATCACCTTCAGAGTTTGCAGTAATAAGTCCAGTAGCAAGGTTACTAACACCAGGTCCTGAAGTAACTAAAGCGACACCAGGTTTTCCCGTCAGACGTCCAACAGCTTGAGCCATAAATGCCGCATTTTGTTCGTGACGTACAACTACAAGTTCAGGTCCACGATCGACAAGTGCGTCGAACACAGCATCTATTTTTGCACCAGGTATAGCAAAAACGTGTTTAACTCCTTCATTTATTAATGTATCTACAACTAACTCCGCACCTCGGCGAGATTGTTGCTCTAAATGTTCACTCATTATTATTCCTCCTAAATCATGAGACTAAAAAATATATAATAATATTCTAACTCTATATTTTAATTTTTTCAAGAATAGAATACTAATATGTTTGCTATTGAAATTTTATTTTTAGTAAGAATTATTTACAAATATACCAAAGAATACTATTAGTTTTTCTAAAAAACTAGCATATTACTTATTATAAGGTAGTTAATAATTATTGTTAAAATACTCTTCACGCAATATTCCGTATTTTACAGAATCATAATAAACACCGTTGAAATATCTAACTTTTCTAATTCTAGCTTCACATATAAGACCAAGTTTTTCAGCTAATCTCATCATTCTTGTATTTCCACTCCAAGTAGTAAGTCCAATGTGTTGAATATCAGGAAATTTATTAAAACAGATTTTAATCCATTCATTTAGTGCTGTACAACCTATTCCTTTTGACCATGTATGCTGTTCATATATTACTATTCCAATTTCTAACCAGCGCGTTGCAAAGCATTCCCAATAGTAAGTAACAATTCCTATAGGTTTATCGTTTAAAAATATTCCTAGTACACGATCACTTAAATAATATTCATGATGATTTTTAAGTAGGAAGGTATCTAAATCAATTAACTTAAAATCATTAAAGTAGGGGGCGTTATATTTACTCCATTCTGGAGTTTCTGATGAGTAAATGACGTTATATAAGTCATTTAAATGTTTTTCTTTTATCTTTTTTAGTGTAATCATAAAAATCTCCTTTTTAATATTATAACATAAGAAAAATTGAAAAATATATAAATGAATTAACTTAAGCAGTCTTATTCCTATATTAAAGAGGAT
The DNA here is from genome assembly GCF_012273215.1 of Gemella haemolysans. Lineage (NCBI taxonomy): Bacteria > Bacillati > Bacillota > Bacilli > Caryophanales > Gemellaceae > Gemella > Gemella haemolysans. The sequence goes on from NZ_CP050965.1 coordinate 228,680, forward strand.
TATGATATAATATGTCATGTAGAAAATTAGAGAGGTGGAAAATGGAAAAATTTAGTAAGATTATATCTGATATTTTTCTTTGGATTATGAATATCGGATTGTTGATTATAGGGGTACTATTATCATTTGGTTTAATAATGGAAGCTAAGGAAATATTTTTTGAAGGTACGAAATTTTTATCAGATCAAGGTAATTATCAACGTTTTGTAGAAGGAATATTAGTATTTTTCTTATATTTTGAGTTTGTTGCTTTAATAGTTAAATACTTTAAAAATAATTATCATTTCCCACTTAGATATTTTATCTATATTGGAATCACCGCAATTATAAGATTGATTATTGTTCAACATGATGACCCTAAAAGTGTTTTAATCTGGGCTGCTGCGATATTACTGTTAGTAATTAGTTTAGCTATTGCTGAAAAATTTATAAAAAAAGATTAAGAAAAGACTTCGAACAGATTTTGTTCGAAGTCTTAGTTTTATTTCACAGTGTATTTTCCTGTTTTGTAGTCTATAGTTACTCCTTTTTGGAAGTTTGGTAAAAATACATTATATTTTACACTCTTACCGTTATCTTCAACAGACATTGCTTCCATTATTACCCCTTGTGCTACAAGATCATCACCTTTGAATACTGGAGTTACACGGTAACGAACATGTTTTTTGGACTTTTTAACGTAGTCAGCAACTTCATTTTCAAAAGGAATCATATTAAGATTCATAAATCTTGTACCAGTCATTAAGTTTTTATCATTATCATTTTCTCCAGCAAGTTGGAAAGCGATAAGATGTGATCTATCGTAAACGTGAGTTCCACGGTTACTTTGCCATCCGCTAGGACGAACGTGAGCAATCTCTTCACGTTTATCTGTCGGCATTAAATCAATACCGATAATTCCGTTTGCTTGGCCAACACGACCAAGTTTATCAAGTGGACTGTAATTTTCAAAAGATGTTGTAGAAAGATCTTCTTTAGCAAAATACGGATTATTGTTGTTTAATACCTTATATTTATTATTATCAGTTGCTTCACTTTCCTTTGGAGCAGATAAAGAGTTTAATACATCATCAGGTATTTTTGAAACACTTGTAAATGTTGTAGTATTTGAATTTTTATTTGATGATTTATTAGTATAGTAAGTTATAGCTAATGCAGCTAGAACAACTATAGCGATAGAAATAATTGAAAATAATGAAAATTGTTGTTTTTTTCTCTTTGCCATATGGCCTCCTTATTTTTATAGTATGTTAAATAACTAAGAGGGAGTGACTCAAAAATCGTGATTTCGTAGAAATCGATTTTGTCGAGTCACCCCCGCACAGTTTATTAGATATCTAAAAAGCTTTTATAAAGCGACTTTAGATATCAATAAACCACTGCGTCTATGAGTTCTCATAGACACTTTGTTAAATTTTATGATTTTTGGGTCAGCCCCAAAAATTAATTTTATTATTTGAAATAATTAATACCCATTGCATCTTTTACTTCATCTAAAGTAGCAGCTGCAACTCTTTCAGCCTTTTCACTTCCAGCTTTAAGCATTCTATAAACTTCTGCTTTGTCTTTTGCAAATTCTTCACGACGTTCTCTGATAGGACGTAGGTAATCTTGCATTACATCATTTAAACGACGTTTAAGTTTCATATCACCAAGTCCACCACGAGAGTAGTGTTCTTTAAGCTCTACAACTTCATCAGTACGAGAATCAAAAATATCAAGGTATGTAAATACTACATTTCCTTCTACTTGACCTGGATCTTCAATCTTGATGTGATTTGGATCAGTGTACATCTTCATGATTTTAGCTTTAATGTTTTCTTCACTGTCACCTAAGTAAATACCATTATTTAAACTTTTACTCATCTTACCTTGTCCATCGATACCAACAAGTCGAGCATGATTTTTTGGTGGTAAAACAATTTCTGGTAATACAAGAACTTCTTTGTTGTAAGTTCTATTAAAATCACGTACAATTTCACGAGTTTGTTCAAGCATTGGTTTTTGATCTTCTCCTACAGGTACGTGAGTTGCTTTGAACGCTGTAATATCAGCAGCTTGACTTACAGGATATGTGAAGAATCCGGCAGGGATACTTTCACCAAATTTCTTATCATTAATTTCTTGTTTAACAGTAGGGTTACGGTGTAATCTTGAAACTGAAACTAGATTCATATAATACATGTATAATTCAGCAAGTTGAGGAATTTGTGATTGAATGAAAATAGTTGTCTTACTAGGATCAATTCCTACAGCAAGGTAATCAAGTGCAACTTCTGTTATATTTTCAATAACTTTCCCAGGATTATCAGCATTGTCAGTAAGTGCTTGTTGATCGGCGATCATTATAAATACTTCAGTATCATCTTCATTTTGTAAAGCTATACGATTTTTTAAAGAGCCAACATAGTGCCCTAAGTGAAGTTTACCAGTAGGTCTATCTCCAGTTAAAATAATTTTTGTCATAAAATGGTAACTCCTTTAAAATAATTTTAATAGTTGTTTATAATTATACCATAATCTAGAGAAAGTTTGTTTGAATTAGTATAAAAAATATTATTTTGAATAAAAATTTAGTGTTTTAGTTAGGAAAAGATGATATAATAAAAGATAAAGAAATAGTTAATTATTAAGGAGATTAATATGATATATATAGAATCAAAAAGTAATGATCCACGATACAATACAGCATTAGAGTTATATGCTTTTAATGAACTTGCAGAAAAAGATGATGTATTTATGTTATGGATTAATTCACCATGTATCGTTGTAGGTAAAAACCAAAACACAACTGAAGAAGTAAACCAAAAATTCTGTGATGATAATGGAATTAAAATTGTTCGTCGTGTAAGTGGTGGTGGTGCAGTTTATCACGATTTAAATAACTTAAACTATACAATTATCTCTAATGGAAGAAGCGGAGAAGAATTCGACTTCAAATCATTCTCACAACCTGTACTTGATGCGTTAGATTCATTAGGAGTTAAAGCAGAATTTACTGGACGTAATGACCTAGAAATCGATGGACAAAAATTCTGTGGTAACGCACAATATGTACGCAATGGTCGTATTATGCACCATGGTTGCTTAATGTTTGATGTTAATACTTCAGTTTTAGCAGATGCTTTAAAAGTTTCTAAAGATAAAATTGAATCAAAAGGTATTAAATCTGTACGTTCACGTGTTACAAACATTAAAGATCACCTTCCAAATCAAGATATGACAGTTCAAGATTTCGTTGCTGCACTTAAAAAATATATGAGTGAAAAATATGAAATGACTGATTTTGTTGCAACTGAAGAAGATGAAGCTGCAATCTTAGCTATCCAAGAAGAAAAAAATAACTCTTGGGACTGGGTATATGGTAAAAATCCTGACTTTAATATTAAACGTAATAGAAGACTTAAAACTGGTAAAATTGAAGCTAATATCATGGTAGAACAAGGGGTTATTACTAATATCAAATTCTACGGAGACTTCTTCGGAGTAATGGATGTTGAAGATATCGCTAAAAAATTAGTAGGTGTAAAATACCAAAAAGAAGATGTTCAAAAAGTTTTAGAACAAATTGATATTAATTCATACTTCTTAGGAGCTACATTAGAAGAAGTAGTAGATATCTTAGTAGACTAATAAATAATATAGGAGTGAAGTATTATGATAATTGCAACGACAAACTATATTCCAGGAATGGAAGTAGTAGAATATAAAGGTTTAACTACAGGTGAAGTAGTAGCTGGAATTAATGTTATCAAAGATATAGGAGCAGGAATTCGAAACCTTTTTGGTGGAAGAGTTAAAGGGTATGAAGATGAAATTATTCAAGCGAGAGCTGAAGCTTTAAAAGAGTTAGAAGCTCGTGCAGCTGCCATGGGAGCCAACGCTGTTATTGGAGTTAGAATTGATTTTGATGCCCTAGGAGGCGACGGTAATAATATGCTTTTAGTTACTGCTACAGGAACAGCAGTTGTAGTAAGATAAAATATATAAATATTAAAAATAAAATTAATAGCAATACTTTATAAGATATTGTATAATATTAAACAGTTATTAAAATTTCAATAGAGAGGAAAAATATAATGAAAAAAATATTTAATTTTAAAAAGATTTTCTCTATTTTACTTTTAACAATCGCTCTAGTAGCATCAGCTGTATTTGTAGCTGGATGTAGTAGTGATAAAAGTTCAAGTTCGAGTTCTAGTTCATCAGATTCGACTTATAAAGTAAGTAAAGAAGATAAAGATTATTTATCAAAACGTTTTGCAGATTTAACTAAAACAAATAATGAAACTGTAGCATATGTTTATGCACCAGGAACAGATTTAGATGAACCTGTAGTACAAACTAATGACAATGAAACATACTTAAATAAAACATTCGAAGGTGGGAATGTACCTTACCTTGGTACTGTATTTATGGATATGGACAACAAAAAAGATTTCCACGATAGATTAACTTGGTTATTCGGACACGCTCGTGGAAGTAAAGTTGGGGATCACCGTATGTTCAACGATGTTAACTACTATGATAAACAAGAATATATGGATAAACACAAATACGTAGTAATTGAAACTCCAGAGAGAAAATACTACTATGAAGCAGCATTCTTAACAATCGTACCAGAAACAACTTCATTCTATCGTTTAGATTTTGAAAGTGATGAAGATTTCTTAAATCAATTAACTAACGTTAAAAAAGATGCAACAACTAAGAATGATAGTGTTCAACTTAAAGCTACAGACAAATACTTAGTATTATCTACTTGCCGTGAGGAAGATGAAACAATCAGATCTAATCTGTACTTACGTCAAATTCCAGATAATGAGATGAGTGATTTTGAAGCTAAACATAAAGATGAATTAAAATATGTAGCTAAAAGATAATAAATAATAAAAAGCAATCCAGTGATTTTAATCACTAGATTGCTTTCTTCTATTTAGTAACATTATGTTTAGGCATCATTTTAAATTCTCTAATCAAAAAGAATAGTGAAACTGAAATTGCACAAAGGTCAGTTACTGGAGTAGCATAGATTACTCCCTCAATCCCAAAGAAATGTGAAAGAATAAATAACATTGGTATTAGCACTATAAGTTGCTTAGTTAAGGCAATAGTAACTCCAATTTTTGGTTTTCCTATTGCAGAGAAGAAAGTAGAGCTTGAAATATGAATACCATTGATAAATGTAAATAACAAGAAGAATCTCATATACTTAACTGCAAACTCAAAGTAAAGTTCATTACCATTACCAAATAGACTAATAATTTGTTTAGGAAAAATCTCGAAGATTAAGAAGAATGTAATTGAGATAATCATTGCATATTTCATGGTATATCTCATTGTAGTACGAACTCTTTCGTACTTTTTAGCTCCGTAATTATATCCAAAAATTGGTTGAGCTCCTTGAATTAATCCAATAATAATAGCTATAAATATTATATAAATTTTAGCTACGATTCCAGCTACAGCTATAGGAATATCATTCCCGTACACAGAATTAGTACCGTGAATATTTAATAAATTGTTTGTTACTATTTGAGCTATCATATTAGAACCTTGGAAAACAAATGAAGGCATTCCAAATCCTGCAGCGACTTTTAATAAAGGTATCTTAGGTATGAAGTCTTGCTTAGTAAATTTAACACTTTTGAATTTTGGAAAATATAAAACAAGAATCAAAGCAGATAAGAATTGACTTATAACTGTAGCCCAAGCTGATCCAGCAATTCCCCAACCAAATCCAAAGATAAAGATTGGATTAAGAATAGTATTAAGTACTGCACCAAAAATAATGGCAAACATTGAATATTTTGGACTATTATCCGAACGAACAATAGGATTAGTACTAATAGAAATTAGTAAGAATGGAATCCCTAAAGAAGTAATTCCAGCGAATGTCATTGCATATTCTAAAATTTCGTCTGTAGATCCAAATGCATACATAAGAGGTTTTAAAAATATATGTACTAGAATTGTGATAATAATACCTATAATAAATAATGAAGATACTGCAGTACCAACTACGGACTTAGCTTTTTCAGGATTTCCTCTTCCTAATTCAAGATTAAAATTAGATGCTGCACCAATTCCTATCATTAATCCTATAGCTAAGCAAATAGTAGTAAGAGGGAAAGCGACATTTGTTGCTGCGTTACCTAAGTAACCAACACCTTGCCCTATAAAAATCTGGTCAATTACACTATACATCGCATTAATAATATTCGCTGTAATAGCAGGCCATGCAAATGATATAAGTAATTTTTTAAGTGGTTTTGTTCCTAGTGGATTTTCTATATAATTTTGTGCTTTTTCCATATAATTTCCTCCTTAAGTTATTTTATTCAATAAAGAGAAGAAAATAGTAATTTCTTCTTCAGTTAAGTTTTTAAGAACTTCTTTTTCAGCTGTGTTTAACAGATGAGAGTACGTTGATAAAACTTCTTTTCCTACTTGTGTTAAATGTAAAGTATAAGAACGTCTATCTTTTACTCCACGTTTTCTAATAACAAAGTTCTGTTTTTCCAGTGCATCGATATTACGCCCAACAATATTTCTGTCTTTTCTATGTATTTCAGCAAGTTGAGCTTGAGTAACACCTTCATTTTCTGAAACGTAAATAAGAGTAATGAAATGTCCATGTGTAATACCAATCTCAGATAAAGGTTGTTTTGTATAATTTCTCATATTTTCTAAGAGTGTAATAAGTTTATAACCTAACGCATCTTTTAACATAAATTCACCACCTAAAATAATATAGCTAATATATTATATACCTAGTATACTATTTTGTCAATGTAAAAAAGAAAGGGAGTGACTCAAAAATCATGATTTCAAACAAGATTTTGTAGAGTCACCCCCGCACAGTTTATTAGATGTCTGAAAAGCTTTTTTAAAGCGAATTCAGATATTAATAAACCACTGCACCTATGAGGTTTCCTATAAATTTTGTTAAATTTTAGGACTTTTTGGTCATCACCTTTCTTTTCAGTGTTTTCTTATTATTGTTGAAAATTAGATTCTGTTTGAACTACTATAAATACATAGGGATAATTAATGCTCTAACCCCCCCGTTATTTTTGTATCTTCTTTATCAAAGTAATTTACAGAAGTTTTTATAATAATTTTTAAAGCTTGGATTATGTCTTCCTTTTTCATAAAAGGCATGTTGGGTTTATCTATAACCTGTTCTTTAATATATGGTATATGAATAAATCCAGCTTTAATATTTGGATATTTTTTTTTAGATAGGTATAAAGCCTCATACATAATATGATTACATACAAAAGTACCAGCAGTATTAGAAATTGCAGAAGGGATATTGTTTTTATTCAATTCATCAACAATTGCTTTTATTGGTAGTGTAGAAAAATATGCATTTTCTCCATCTTTTCGTATAGCTTCATCAATAGGACTATTTCCAATATTATCTGGAATTCTAGCATCATCAATATTAATAGCGATACGTTCAGGTGTAATTTTACTTCTTCCGCCAGCTTGACCAACACAGATAACTATATTAGGAGAAAATGAGTCTATATTTTCTTCTAAAATACGTGAGCTATCTTTGAAGACTGTAGGTAGGGTAATTTTTTTTATTTCTATATTATCTATTACATCTGGTAAGCTATTAACACATAAACTAGAAGGATTAATACTCTCGCCACCAAATTTATCAAAACCAGTTATTAATACTCTCATAAGGCACCTCGTAATATTTATAAAAAATATATTGTAATAATTAACTTAATAATATTCTAAGGTAAGTATTACATCTCAATTAATTAAATTTTTAAATTATACTAATTATAAAACAGTTTAGATAATTTGAAAATAGTATTTTTGTAATTTTAGGGGATAAATTGTAAATCGCAGTAAAATAAATCATCAATTCCTTAGATCCGATTTTTCAGATTTTTGAGGATTGAATTTACATTATTCTGAAAAAATGATATAATCTATTTATTATCTAAGATGTATTTTGTAAAAAGATAAGTTTTACTTTATTGTTAGCTAGTAAAACAAGGATATGTGAAGTAATGTGTAGCAAGTGGGGAGGAGAAGTTTATGTATCGTACAAAAAAATACTATGATAATAAGTTGTATATCGTTCAACTTATTACTATAATTTCTATATTACTAAGAACTATAGTAAATTTAACATCAATTTTTATTATTCAAGTTATCTTAGATAGTTTGATATCTAAAGATTTTGAGAGAGTTTATCATTTTGTTAAATACTTGATAGTAGTATTAGTATTTTATTTTTTATTGTTATTTCTTTCTCAATATTTTTTAAGAAAACTTTTCTTTCTTGGAAATTTTTCTGTTTTAGAGTATTTTTATGATAAGTTTTTAAAAAGTGAATATAATGATTTTAAAGAAGCAAAAAGTGGTGAAATATTATCTAAGTTAACGTCAGATAGTATAAAGATATCAGATTGGTATTCTCAAGGTAAAGTTATTTTAGTAACGCAGTCTTTTATTTTGTTTTCTATATTGATGTTTATGTGTAGGTATAATGTTTCGATAACACTTATATTATTCTCTGTAATATTGGTATGTTTTTTTATTATAAAACAAATAAGTAAGAAGCTTTCGAATTGTATGAAGAGTGAACAGAAATTATTAGGTGAAACTAATCAATATATACTTCAGTCAATATTAGGTTATTTTGATTTAAAACAATTAAACAAAGAACAGTACTTTATAGATTACCTTAAAGAGAACATTATAAATAAAAGAATAAAGGTCAATACTGATTTAGCAAAGTATTTTTCGCTATATGTAGGTATATCTGCTACTGTTGCATTTATACTACCTATTGTCTCTCTATTACTTTCAGTGTATTTTATAATATATAAAGATTTTTCCGTAGGTTCGGCTATTGCAATATTTTCTACAGTTAGAATGTTAGATGAACCTATTAATTCTATATCAGATAAAATAACTGTTAGGCAGACTGCTCATAAGATAGAAAGTGAGTTGTCTAAGACTTTCAATAATAAAAGCAATGAAGAGAAAGAGCTATTAAAATTAAGTGAATTTAACAGTGTAAATGTTAATATATCTAATTTTTATTTTAAAGATAATCTGATTTTATCTGATTTTAGATTAGAAATTAATAAGGGTGATTTTCTAGTTTTAAAAGGAAGAAGTGGTGTAGGAAAAACGACGGTATCTAATCTTATATTAAGAAACTTGCAAGAGGGTGCATATAAACTAGAGGGAGAAGTCTTAATTAATGAAAAAGATATATATAAGAATAATATACAAATTCTAGGAGAATTTTTAAAAGTAAATCAAGAACCATACATATATGAGGCTACAATAAGAGATAATATTCTCTTAGGTGATCCATATGAGGATAGACTTGATGAGATAGTTAGATTATTACATCTTCAAGAATTGATTGATAAACTAGGGTATAATTATTTATTGAAAGAAAATGGAAAAAACTTAAGTGGTGGAGAAAAGCAAAGATTAGAGTTGGCTAGAATATTAATAAGGAGACCTGAGTTCATTATTTTGGATGAACCAACAAGTGCTATGAATACGAATTTGAGTGAAGTAATAGTAGAAAATATTTTTACCTACTTAAAAGAACATAATATTACAAGTTTGATAATAACTCATAGTAAGGAATTTGATAAATTTGCTACAGACATTATAGAAATTAAATAGAATTAAGAATAATATTATAAAAAATTACCGCTGATAAGTAGTACTTATACATGAAGTTAGATACTAGTGACTTAGGATTTTGATTTTATAAAAATTAATTTTCCTAAGTCTTTCTTTGTTTTTTTATAAGATATATTTTGAAGATGCTGAATCAAAAGTTTAAAATTTTAGAAAGTTTATATGAGAATTTTAGATATAGTACTTTATTGATATCTAATTTCGATTTAAAAAAACTTTTTAGAAATTTAACAAACTTTGTTGTGGTTACTTGATAAAATCGATTTTTCAAAAATTAAGTTTTTCTAGTTACTTCTTTTAATAAGATAAATTGTAATTGATTGTTAAAAGTGATATTATTAAAACATAAGGGGTGAGGATTTTGTCTAGAGAAGAAAAATTAAGAACAATTATTAGTACGATAGATAATTCAGAATATAGAGCTACTAATAAAAATGTTACTAATAAGTGTATGATGAGAACATTTAAAGAGGCTGATGACACTTGGGTAGCTGAAGCATATTCTAAGAAAAAATATGCTGATTATAAACCATTTCAATTCGTTGATGGTGAGGGAGTAAGATGCTCTATATATTTAAGTGGTTGTCTATTCGCTTGCAAAGAGTGTTTTAATGAAAGTATCCAAAACTTTAATGCTGGACAATTATATACAAAAGAAATAGAAGATCAAATCATACAAGATCTAAGCAATTCATATGTACAAGGATTAACAATTTTGGGAGGAGAACCGTTTCTTAATACTCAAGTAGCTAAATCTTTAGCAAAAAGAGTTAGGGATGAATTTGGTTCAACAAAAGATATCTGGGTATATAGTGGTTACACATATGAACAACTTTTAAATGGTAGCGAGGACAAAAAAGAATTATTAAGTTTATGTGATGTCTTGGTAGATGGACCATTTATGATTTTTTTAAAAGACCTAAGCTTAAGATTTAGAGGAAGTAGTAACCAAAGAATTATAGATTTAAAAAATTCGAGTAAGGATAATGTAGTGTTATATTTAGAATAGTAATACTAGGAATGAAATTACTTTTAATAGAAAGTTTTTCGTGATATAATATTTAAGTTAATAATTAGGGATATATATAATATCTCTAATTATTTTTGTTAATTAATTTATAGAGAGGAGATTAAAAGTTGAAAAATATTATAGAGATTTTTCGAAAGGATATAAAAGAAGTATTTAGAAAAACTAATACGTGGATAATTATAGTGGGTTTAATATTTTTACCATCAATGTATGCATGGCCAAACATTTTATCTTCATGGGATCCATATGGTCATACAAATAATATTAAAGTTGCTGTTACATCTGAAGATGATGGGGCTACTGTCGATGGTAAAGAGCTAAACTTAGGTAATAGTTTAGTTGAGGGATTGAAAAACAATAAAAATCTTGATTGGCAGTTTGTATCTAATAAACAAGAAGCTGAGGACGGAGTAAGAATAGGTGACTATTATGCTAGTATAGTCGTTCCAAAAAATTTTAGTAAAGATATGACTTCTGTTAGTAGAACAGAACCTCAAAGGGCGACAATTGAGTACACGGTAAATGAGAAGATTAATGCTATTAGTCCAAAAATAACTAATAGTGGAGCTTCAGCAATTGCTAATAATATTAGCAAGAGTTTCGTTGAGACGGCAAATGGAGTAATTTTTGAAAAACTACATGAAGTCGGTATTAAATACGAAGAAAATTTACCATCAATAGAAAAAGCTAAACAAGAAATTTTAAAATTGAATGAAAACTTTTCTACATATGAATCTAGTTTAAATGAATTAATAGGAAAAGTAGAGCATGGTTATAATATATTAAATACAGTTCAAAACACACTACCTGAAATAGATAGAGCAGCAACTAATAGTATTATGCTAGCTGATAAAGCAGGTGTAACAATTAATAATATTCAAGGATTTAATGATAGAATGTTACCTATTATTAGCAATCACTTGACTGTAGTTGAAGAAGTATCAAAAGAAGCAAATATTATAGCAAAAGAAATTCAACAAAAACCAGATAGAACAGAAGAAATTAAAGCTAGACAAAAAGCTTTAGATAGTAGACTCCAAGCTAGTGGAGAAAGACTACAACTTGTAAAGAATATTTTCGAATATTTTAATAACCTATCTAATGAAAGATTATTTAATAATCAACTAGCCAAAGTGACAAATCTAGAAAATGATATTAATAAAGTGAAAGAGATAAATATAAATATTCATAATAAGATGGATCACTACGATGAAATTACAGATACTTTGAAAGAAGAGTTTGTAAATAAATCAGCTAGAATAAATGAACTTTCAACAGATATGAATACTAAGTTAAATGATGAAGTTTCTCCATTAATATCACAGGTTCTTAGTAGGGCAGATGTTAATATTGATAAAGTGAGTGGAATAATAGCACAGGCTCAAGGAGAACTTCCAGCTGTAGAAAGAAAATTATCAGAAACTGAAGCGAAAATAAGTAATGCACATGGTAAATTATTAACGTTACAAGCGCATATGCCAACAGCAAAAAGTAAGATACAAAAACTAACGGACGAAATAAAAAAAGCTGATGGAGAAGTAGATAAAAACCAATTGTTTAATTTATTGAAAGTCGATTATAAACAACAAGCAGAATTTTTCGCAAATCCAGTAAAACTTCAAGAGAATAAACTTTATCATATAGAAAATTACGGATCAGCAATGACTCCATTTTATACGGTTTTATCTATTTGGGTTGGATCATTATTAATGTCATCATTATTAACTACTAAGGTAGAAGATGAAGAAAATAAATATAAACCATATCAAAAATATTTTGGTAGAGGATTATTGTTTGTAATAATTTCTTTATTCCAGACATTAATTATAACTTTAGGTGATATGTATGTTCTAGGTACACAGGCGACATCACCATTTAGATTTGTTATATTTGCATTATTAATATCTTTACTATTCTCATCAATTATTTATACAATAGTATGTATATTAGGAAATGTAGGGAAAGCAGTTTGTATTGTATTATTAGTACTGCAATTAGGAAGTTCAGGAGGAACATTCCCAATTCAAATGACCTCAGAATTCTTCCAAACATTATATCCGAAAGTACCGTTCACATATTCAATAGGATTACTTCGTGAAGCGGTGGGTGGTGTATATGCTCCAGCTGTGCACCGTGACATAAAAATATTATTTATCTATCTAATTATCGTTCTTGTAGGTGGAGCGATTCTAGTTAGTCTAAAAGCACGTTCAGCTAAGTTAAGTAGAGAAAGAGAACGTTCTAAGTTATTCTTATAGAAAATAATTTACAGTAGAGATTAAGTAGTTACAATATAATGTAGTTTTGTAATATTACTTAATCTCTACTTTTTTCATAGGAAATGAAAAATAGTGTTTTTTGTGATATAATTAAAGGATAAAACCTTAAAATATAGAGGATAGATTATGGTTAGAACATTAGATAGAACAAAAGATATCTTTTTAGATACAATGCTTTTGGGAAATGAAATTTTAATAAAAAAAATAAAAACAACAAATAAAACGAAAATTACTGTAGTCTTAGCCGCTTATAGAAGTGTAAAAAGATTACAGGAAATAATTAATGATTTATTTAATCAAAGCTTCCAAGATTTTGAAGTGATAGTAGTCGATGATCTTTCTAGTTCAGAAATAGAAGAAGCGGCTGCTGTAGTCGACAGTAGTAAAATAAATTATATAAAAAAACAACTAGGCTCTAATTCATCAGCGAAAAACTGTGCATTAGATTATGCTAAAGGAGAATATGTAGTTTTTGTAGAAGAAAACTCTAAATTAAAACAAAATTACTTAGAGACTTTATATAATGAGATTTCTATAAATAATCTTGATATTGCTATGTTAACTAGAAATGGATATCCTAGTATATTAGATGAAAAAATTTCATCTGGTCAAGAATATTTAGTAGAAGAAATAAAAAGATTAAAAAGTGATTTAAACTATAATATTACTGCTTGCATGTTTAAAAGAAAGTTTTTAGATATCTATAATTTAAGATTTCAAGAAGACATGTTAGCTTTAGAGAACTTATATTTCAAACTAAAAACTTTTGACATAGCAGGAAAGGTTAGTCAAATTAGAAAAGTTGGATATAAGGACTTATTAGAAAAAAAATCAGTGAGAAACAATGCAATGATAGACGCTTCTACTAGAAGAATAATGATTGCAGTAAATAAAATAGAAGAGTTTAAACAAAACAAAAAATATGAAGAAAGTTTAAATCTTCTATGCGGATACTTACTTTTTGATGTGTTAAGAATGCATGAAAATATGTCCGAGGAAATAGAAATTTTAGAATTGATAAAATCAAGAAAAAATTATTTTGAAAGTGATACATTTGTTAACAAAACAATGATAGCAATGTCTCCGATTATGTTTGCTAATCATCTTAATAGAAAGGATAGGAGATAAATATGAGGCGAATACTTCATAATGTATTTTCATATGCGTTTATAGCGCTTTTCACAGTTGCTTTAACTTGGGCTTATGTAGCACCGTTTGTATATGAACGAATATTGAATCCACTTGCGCTACTCTTAGGAGTTCCTGTTGTATTCATATTATTTATTTATGCAGTAAAAAAAATTCTAGCAACTGATGAAGTAGGATTAAAAAAATATAATAGAATTATAATATTAGTATACTTAGTATTTCAGGCAATAATATTATCGATGGATACCTTAAATTTTTCAGACGGTGCAGAGATAGAAAATGAAGCACACTATATGTTAAACTATGGAAAGTTTTCTGGAGAAAGATACTTCTTAGTTTATCCTAATAATATTACACCTACTATTATTCTTTATTGGATATATCGTATAGCAGCATTTCTACATATTTCTGAAGTTTGGATGTTGCATATATTCTGTTTCTTAGTAACAACAGCTACTATATTCTTAACATATAAAACAGCTGGAAAATTATTAACAAAACAAAAACAAACAATAATTCTTGGCTTAATGATTTTATACATACCATTTCAAATGTACAGTTTATTCTACTATTCTGATACTTTGATGGTAATTATGGTAGCTTTAATAATATATGTTCTTATTCCATCAGATGGGAGTTTTATCTTTAGAACCAAGCATATTGTCGCTGTAGCGATATTGGTAGCATTTGCTTGGAATCTTAGATCTAACATTATTATTATCTTACCAGCATTAATTGTGTACTTACTATTTTTCAAATGGTACAAAAATTTAGTATTATTACTAGTAACCTTTGGAATTGCATTTGTTTTCTTTGGAAAAGGATTCGATATGCTTTGGGCACACTATGGATTCTGGAAAGATGATGGTTATAGATTTCCTATGTTACACTGGGTAATGATGGGAATGAGTATTCAAGGTGGAAGTTATAACTGGCAGGATTTCCAATTTACATATCTTAGTCAAAATAAAATGACAGATGATTTAGGTTTATTCTTTAATAGGCTAACTCATAGACCGATTTTCCTTAATCTTCTTATGGTAGTATTAAAAATAAGAGGTAATTGGAGTGATGGTACGATAAATTATACGAATGGTACACGTGCATTACGAGATGGTGATGGATTCTTATGGCAACTCTTCTATGGAAGTGACAATAGCTTCTTTATCTATATTTCTCAAATGATGTATGTAGTAATCTTATTCGGAATGGTTTATTACATTTATAAACGTAGAAAAGAGTATATAACATCTTGTTTCTTATTCCAAATTATTATTTTTGGAGTATTCATGTTCCATTTAATTTGGGAAGCAAAACCTAGATATGTATATGCATGGATGCCAATAATCTTTATTTTAGGAGCCAAAGGTTTAATTTTATTTGCTGAAAGATATGAGACTATAATATTTGATAAATACAAGAAAAAACTTTATATTGCTTTTGGAATAGTTTTTGCACTTCAAGTAGGTAGTGATAGTTTCTTAAGACCATCATATTCAATGAACTTAGACTATGACTCACGTGTAATTAATGGTATTAGTATATATGCAACAGATAATTATCTGCGTGATGGAATAGTTAGAGTTAATAAAGATACTGAAGTAGAACAAACGTTTAAAGCGAATCGAAGTTTTAATTATGTTCGTGGTTATATTTCATCATACGATGAGAAAAATAATTCAAAATATAAAGTAGAAATTATCGATAAAAAAGATAATAAAGTTGTAAGAGAACATGAATTTGTATATCGTGAATTGTATTGGGAAATTCCTTTACAAACTTACACTTTACGTTGGTATTTTGATGATCTTCCTGCAGGAGATTACAGTGTGAAATTCTCACAAATAGAAAGTGATAATAATGGTAGCATAGTAATTTCAAGTGTACCGAATGAGATGGTAGATATGTATGAAGCAGGGAAATTATATATTAATGGAGCAGATCAAAATAAAAAAGATCTATCACTACAAATAGGTCATAGATACCAAAAACTTTGGTGGTATTAATAATAATAGAGAACTCTTAAATTAATAATGGGGCTTATCTTCGGATAGGTCCTTTTTATTTTGTGTATTTTAATTCAAGTTTAGTTATAGTATAAGGTTAACATAAAGTATCTAATATATAATATAATTATAACAAATCTAAATTATAGGGGTTTGTTAAGAATAAAAGGACTGATCTAAAAGTCCTAAGCGGGGGTGCAAAATCGATTTCTCTGGAATCATGATTTTTAAGTCGCTCCTTATAACTCCATATAATATAGAAACCTTAATAAGTGTAAACGATTTATTGTCAAAGAAGGTAAAACTATGTTATAATAAAATTACAACATAAAAGGAGCAAATAACTATGGTAAATATTTATGATAAAGCAAATGAATTTGAAAGAGCATTAAGAGAATCTGATGAATACAAAGCATCATTAGCGGCATCTGAAGGATTATATTCTGATGAAGAAGCTAATGAACTTTACACACAATTCGTATTAAAACAAAAAGATTTAATGGAAGCAGCTCAATCAGGAAATGAGCCTTCAGAAGAAGATTTAACAGCATTAGAAGAAATCCAACAAAAATTAATGGAAAATGCTAAATTTTTAGATTTTGTACAAGCTCAACAAAAACTTCAATTTTTAATCGAAGATTTAAATAAAGTAATGTACAAACCATTAGATGAACTTTTTGAAAAATATGGAAACAAATAAAATAGAAGAAAAATAGTAAATCACGGTGTTAGAATGATTCTAACACCGTGATTTTTATATACACATTTAATTTTTATTTATCTTTATTTTCCTCAACATAATCTATTAATTCTAATGTTAGATCATATCTTAAAAATGGTGTGATTAAGTAAATTCCCTTGAAGTGTTTTAAAGCAACATCAAGTAGTTTTTTACTTTCTTCTAAAGCAACTTTTTGGCAAAGTTCTTTATCATCTTTTACTTCTTCTAACTTAGCTAAGAATTCTTCTGATAATTTAATTCCAGGTACCTCATTGTGTAGGAAGACAGCGTTGTTGTAGCTAGTAATTGGCATAATACCAACGAAGAATGGTGTATCTGGATAATCAGCGGCAAGTTCTGCTAATTGTTCAATTTTTTCAGCTTCAAAGACAGGTTGCGTAATAAAGTAGTCAGTACCTGCTTTTATTTTTTTCTCAACTAAACGTTTTGTTTTACTTAGGTCACGAACATTTGGATTATAAGCAGCGGCTACTGTAAAGTTTGTAGTCTTTTTCAGTGAAGCTCCGTTATATCCAAGTCCTTCATTAAGTTGTTTAATAAAAGGAATTAATTTAAGACTAGTCATATCATAGACACTAGTAGCCCCTGGGAAATCACCAAGTTTACTTGGATCTCCAGTAAGAGCAAGGACGTTATTAATTCCAAGAAGATCAAATCCCATTAAACGAGATTGTAGTCCGATAAGATTATGATCACGACATGTTAAATGAAGTAGTGTAGGGGTAGTAATATGTTCTTTAAGTAAAGTTGCAGCAGACAAGTTACAAATACGAGTACTAGCAAGAGAATTATCTGCTAGTGTAATAGCTTCAATGTTTTTCTTGTCTATTGCTTTAGCCCCTTCAATAAATTTATCAACATTTAAATGTTTTGGTGGATCTAATTCGGCAATTATAGTTACTTGTTTTTTGACTTTATCAACAATTGTTGGTTTATTATTTGCTACTCTGACTAGTTCTTCTTCTGCAGGTAGCGGTGTTATTACTTTTCTTTTAACTGGTTTAAGACCTTTTATTCCTTTTTTAATAGCACGAATATGTTCTGGAGTAGTACCACAGCATCCACCGATTAATCTTACACCTTCTTCAACAAGAAGTTTAGCACTCTGTTCAAAGTAAGATGAATTTTTTCTGAAACGATATTCATTACCATTAATTGTTTGTGTCAGTTGTAATAAACTGGCATTAGGATAAGCAGATAGGTAACTTTGTGCAAATAAAGGTACTTGCTTTAAACTTTTAATCATATGATAAGGACCTAGATGACAGTTTAAACCAACGATATCAGCACCTAGATTAACAAGTGCACTTAAAGCATCAGTTACTTTTTCTCCGTTTTGAGTAATACCTGCTTCTAATAATGAAATATTAGTGATAATAGGTAAGTCAGTTATTTTTCTTGCTTCAGTTAATACAGCGCGAATTTCTTCTTGATCATAATAAGTTTCAAATAGCAACGCATCTATTTTATTTGTTGATAGTAGAACTTTTACTTGATCAATTGTTTCTTTTACAATAGTTTCTAATGAAAGTTCACATTCACGAAGACCTCGAATAGCTCCGATTGTTCCGAAAACAATAGTATCTTCTCCAGCAGCCTTGCGTGCTATTTCAGCAGCACGAATGTTAATTTCTTCGAATTTATCGTCATAGCCATACGTCTTAAGTTGGCATTTTTTTGCCGCATAAGTGTTTGTTTGAATTATATCCGCTCCAGCTTCGATATAAGCTTTATGAATTTTCTCCACAGAATCTGGATTAGAGATATTATTATATTCATGACAACTTTCCAATCCATTACTATAGAGAGCTGTACCCATAGCTCCATCAGCTACGAGTACATTTTGTTCTAATCTCTCTAATAAATTTCTCATATGAACCTCCTATTTAGCGGCAAGTTCATTTCTGATTTCTTTAGTAACTTCAACTAAAACTTCTAAAGCTTCGATAGTTTCTTTTTCAGCACGTGTTTTTAATCCACAGTCAGGGTTAATCCAGAATTGTTCTGTAGATAGTTTTTGTAGTGGACGTAAGATGTTAGTACGTACTTCTTCTTTTGTTGGTACACGAGGAGAGTGGATATCGTAAACTCCAAGACCGATACCTAATGGGTAGATTGCAGTCTCGAAAGCAGAGATTAATTCTCCGTGACTTCTACTAGTTTCGATAGAAATAACGTCAGCATCTAATGCACGGATAGAATCGATAATTTCATCGAAGTTAGAATAACACATGTGTGTGTGGATTTGTGTATCATCTTGAACTGATGAAGTAGCTAAACGGAATGAGAATACTGCTTCTTCAAGATATTTTTCTTTTTTACTGTCTCTTAGAGGTAATCCTTCACGGATAGCTGGTTCATCAACTTGGATAATTGTAATTCCAGCTTTTTCTAAAAGTTCAATTTCATTTTTAAGTGCGATAGCGATTTGGTTGAAAATTTCTGCTTTAGAAATATCAGTTCTTTCGAATGACCAGTTTAGAATTGTAACTGGTCCAGTTAACATACCTTTAACAGGACGATTAGTTAAGCTTTGTGCATAAGCAGTTTCTTTAACTGTTACAGCTTCAACGTGTTTTACATCTCCGTAGATGATTGGTGGTTTAACCCCACGAGAACCGTATGATTGAACCCAACCGAATTTAGTTGATGCGAATCCAGCGAAACGTTGACCGAAGAATTCAACCATGTCTGTACGTTCAAATTCACCGTGAACTAATACATCGATATCAAGGTCTTCTTGAATTTTAATCCAACGAGCGATTTCCTCTTCGATGAATTTTTCATAAGCTTCATTAGATAATTCACCTTTTTTCCATAGTGCACGTTGTAAACGTACTTGTTTAGATTGAGGGAATGATCCGATTGTAGTAGTTGGTAATAATGGTAAATTATATTTTTTGTTTTGAATTTCACGACGAACTTTGTAGTCAGATGGACGAGTTGAACGAACATTTTCACTTGATTCTAATTCAAGATTTCTGAAGTCAGCATTTTGTAATTTGTTGAAGTCTTCTACGTGTTTTTGGTACGCAGCTTCTTCTTTGCCATCTAGTTTGTTAGCTAGTAAGTTAAGTTCTTCTAATTTTTGATCAGCGAATGCTAAACCATTAAGTAAAGTTTCTTCTAATTCAGTTTCATTTTTAGTTGTTACTGGTACGTGTAGTAATGAACAAGATGGTTGGATTACTAATTCAGCAACATTAGCTTTGATTTCCTCTAATAATGCAGAACTATCTTCGAAATCGTTGCTCCATACGTTACGTCCATCGACAACACCTGCGAATACTTCTTTATCTTTGAATAGACCAGCTTTTACATTAGCTAAGTTTTCTTCTCTACCGTGAACGAAGTCTAATCCGAATGCTACAGGTAAATCAGCAAGTTTTTCAGCTTCTACTAAAGCTTCGAAGTAAGTTTGGAAGATGAATTTAGCATCTACTTCGTTGTTGAAGTGGTTGTACACTTTGTGAGCTAATTCTACATAGTTTTTACCTTCATCAGTAACGAAAATTGGCTCATCTACTTGGATGTAAGAAGCACCAGCTTCAGCTAATTCTTTGAATACCTGAGTGTATAATGGTAATAATTTATCTACAGCTTTTTCAAATTCACCTTCAGCAAGACCGCTCGATAAAGCTACGTATGTGATTGGACCTGTGATAACTGGTTTAGCTTTATCTCCTACGATTTCTTTAGCTTCTTTGTATAAGTCTAATAGACGAGTGTTGTTTAATTTAGGGTTAACATTTTCCCATTCCGGTACGATGTAGTGGTAGTTAGTGTTAAACCATTTTTTAAGTGCAGATGCAACGTTATCTTTGTTACCACGAGCGATATCGAAGAATAAGTCTACATCAACTTCTCTTCCTTCAAAACGTTGTGGAATAACGTTGAATTGTACAGATAAATCTAAAATGTGGTCATATAGTGAGAAATCACCAACTGGGATGAAATCTAAACCAGCATTGAATTGTTTTTCGATATAAAGACGACGAAGTTTTCCTGCTTCTTCAAGTAATTCGTTTTGACGAACTGTACGAGCCCAATATCCTTCAATTAATTTTTTCCATTCTCTTTTTTCCCCTAAACGTGGGTATCCTAAACTTGAAATTTTTGTCATTATTTCTTTCCTCCTGAAATTTTCTCTTTTTTGTATATTGAATTATAAAAATAAAAACGCCCTTAAACAATATTAAAAATATTGTCTAAGGACGTGCGTTTCATACGTGGTACCACCTTATTTTATGGAAAATCTAAAATTGTGAATTGAATTTTTTAGTTTTCCACCTCATTAAAATTTTAACGCTATTTTATGCGTAATTATCTAACTACTGCTCGATAATTAAAACTCAAAGACCATCTTCAAAAAAATTCATTAATCTCTTTTCAGCTACCGAGATTCTCTGGTTTAACTCCTTTTTTCTACTCATCTTATCAATGTTATACTATATTAATTTATAAAAATAATTTTTACTCAGTCTTAAATACGACAAAAGGGTAGTAACACAAGGGACGAAATGACCGTGTTACCACCCAATTTTATAATCTTAAAATAAATTTAATCTTACCTCAATGATTATTAACGGTAATCAACCGGAACTAACTCATTAATAGTCATTAGTTCAGCTCTGTGACCATTTACAATACACCCAAATCCTTTTTTTCACCAACCAAAAGGTCTCTAATAAATAAGTAATATCGCTCTTCACTTCTTCGCTTTTAAAACTGTTAAAGAAATATTAACATAAGATTTTTTCTTTGTCAACACTTTTTATTAAAAAAATTAAAAACTTTTTTCGAAATTGTCAGAAATCTAAGATAGACCATATATATTAATATATTTTAAAGATAATATTTTAATAATAACTATTTAAGAAATATTTTAACTTTTACTAATAGTTAGTTAATATCTATAAGGTATACTGTATTCATCAAACAAAAAGTTTTGATAATAAAGTATTAAGGCAAGAGGAGAGAAATACAAATGAAAAACAACTTTATTAAATCAGAAAATTTTACGAAATGGGCAATAAGAAAAGTTAGTGTTGGAGTAGTATCAGCAGCAATTGCAAGTGGTATTTTTGTAATTGTAGGAGGTGGAGAAGCTCACGCAAGTGATTTACAAGATAAAGCTCCTGTAGTTCAAAATGATAATAAACAAACTGATACAGCTGTTGAATCTAAAGCAATTGAAAACAAAGAAAATACTGTAGAAAAAGAAACAAAACCAGTTGAAGCAAAAGATGTTGTAAGTGCTGAAAAGCAATCTGAAGTAAAAGCAGAAAAAGAAGTGAGTGTTGACTCTAAAGAAGCTGATGTGAATAATTTAATAAAACAGGCAAAAGATGTAGCAGAACCACAAACAACTCCAGTTGAAGTTAAAAAAGCAGTAATGGATAATACAAAAGATACAGTCGATGTACCAGCTAAATATTTAGATAAAGCAAACTTCCCAGGGCCATTCACAGCGGGAGTTAACCAAGTAATTCCTTACGAATTCTTCGGTGGAGATGGAATGTTAACAAGATTAATCTTGAAATCATCAGACAAAGCACCATGGTCAGACAACGGATCAGCGAAAAATCCAGCGTTATTACCATTAGAAAAACTAGGAAAAGGATTATACTTCTATGAAGTAGACCTAGAAGGAACAAAAGGAAAATCAGATAAAGAATTATTAGACTTATTAAAAGCAAATGGAACACAAAGTTACAAAGCAACAATCAAAGTATACGGTGAAAAAGACGGGAAAGCAGATTTAACAAACGTAGTAGCAACAAAAGATGTAAATGTAAATCTAAATGGATTAACAACTGTCAACGAAGTTAAAAAAGCAGTAATGGACAATACAAAAGATACAGTAGATGTACCAGCTAAATATTTAGATAAAGCGAACTTCCCAGGGCCATTCACAGCGGGAGTTAACCAAGTAATTCCTTACGAATTCTTCGGTGGAGATGGAATGTTAACAAGATTAATCTTGAAATCATCAGACAAAGCACCATGGTCAGACAACGGATCAGCGAAAAATCCAGCATTATTACCATTAGAAAAATTAGGAAAAGGATTATACTTCTATGAAGTAGACCTAGAAGGAACAAAAGGAAAATCAGATAAAGAATTATTAGACTTATTAAAAGCAAATGGAACACAAAGTTACAAAGCAACAATCAAAGTGTACGGTGAAAAAGACGGAAAAGCGGATTTAACAAACGTAGTAGCAACAAAAGAAGTGACTGTAAATCTACATAAAGAAACTATGCAAATGGATATGAAACCAGGTGAAGATATGATGCAAAATAATACAGCTACTGGTTCAATGGATTCAAATGTAAGTGGAAAAATAATGAATATGAGTAAATCTGACAATATGTCTATGAAATCTAGTATGAATAAAGATATGATGCAAGATAATATGACTATGGATTCTCATATGAATAAAGATATGATGCAAGATAATATGACTATGAATACTCATATGAGTAATGGCATGATGAAAAAAGGTATGCTACCAAAAACAAGTGCGGCACCTGAAGGAACAATGAGTTCAACAAATTCATCAAATACTGGAATACTAGCATTAGTCATCGCAAGCTTCTTAGGTCTATTAGGATTCAGAAGAAAAAATAATTAATAAATAAAATAAACTTGTAGATTTTATCGAAATAGTGCTATACTTTTATTGTATAGTACTATTTTGATAAGAGGAGTTAAATATGGTTAATAAAATTTTATTAGTAGATGATGAAATAGAAATAACGGAGATAAATAAACGATATTTAGAGCAAGGTGGATATGATGTTGATATCGCTAATGATGGTAAAGAAGCTTTAGAGAAATACAAGAAAAATAAATATTCTTTAATAATTACTGATATAATGATGCCAAATATGGATGGTTATGATTTAATTAGCGAAGTACAGTATTTAGATTCTGAGTAACCATTTTTATTTATAACAGCGAAAACAACAGAACCAGATAAAATTTACGCTTTAAGTTTGGGGGCGGATGACTATATAGTAAAACCATTTAGTCCAAGAGAATTAGTTTTAAGAGTTAGAAATATACTACGTAGAATTGAAAAAAATAGTAGTGAAAATATTTCAACTTTAGGTGATTTAAAAATTAACTATAATAGTAGAATTGCTATGGTAAATGATAGACAATTAGAACTGACCGTGAAATCTTTTGAATTATTATGGTTACTAGCTAATAATCCAGAGCATGTTTTTTCTAAGACAGAATTGTATGAAAAAATTTGGCAAGATGAATATGTAGAAGATGCAAACACGCTAAATGTGCATATACACTCATTAAGAAGAATCTTAACAAAATATTCAACAGAAAAAACACCGAGTATAAAAACGGTATGGGGTCTAGGATACAAAATGGAAAAACAAGTTTAAAAATGGAAAGGAAATATAGTATGAAATTAAGAGATTATATTATTGTTGGATATATTTTATCATTTTTAATAACTATTATGGCTGTTTTTTGGGCTTCAAATTTAATGTTAATTGAAAAAAAAGATACATATTTTATAGTTGTGATTACAATAATTGCAGGACTAATTGGAGCTACAATTAGTATTATATTACTAAAAGGTGTATTTAAGTCATTACGTGTACTAAAAAGACAAACGATTAGTATAAGTGAGAAAAATTTTGATATTAGCAATACTGTAGAAGGTCCTACTGAGTTTAGAGAATTATCGTTATCATTCAATGAAATGGCAAAACATTTAAAAGAAAGTTTTGAGTCATTAGAAGAAAGTGAAAAAGAAAAATCTCTTATGATAGCCCAGTTATCTCATGATATAAAAACTCCTATAACTTCAATTCAATCAACTGCAGAAGGAATGTTAGACGGAATAATAAAAGAAGAAGAATTTAAATATTATCTAGAAACGATTTGCCGACAAACAACAAGATTGAATAAACTTGTTGAAGAATTAAATTATTTAACATTAAGTGTAAAAGATACTAGTGAAGATGATAAAAATGAAACCATATTTTTAGATAAATTATTGATTGACTGTATGTCAGAGTTTAAGTTGCGAGCAGAAAAAGAAAAAAGAGATATCTATATTAAAGTTATTCCTGAGAATGCCAAAATAGTAAGTAATTACAATAAAATGCAAAGAATTATCGTGAATTTAATAGGTAATGCATTTAAATATTCACCAAGTGGGACAAAAATAGAAATAGTAACTGAAATAAAAAATCAAGAATTATCTATTTCTATAATTGATGAAGGTTGCGGTATAAAAGAAGAAGATATTGATAATATTTTCAAAAGATTATATCGTGTTGAAGCATCAAGAAATTTGAAAACTGGTGGTTATGGCTTAGGTTTGGCAATAGCGAAGCAATTAGCCTTACAAATTAATGGAGACATATTAGTAGAAAGTGAGTATGGAAAGGGTAGTAAATTTACCTTGAAAATTAATTGCTAATACACTGAGTATATAAGGAAATCTTAGAATCAGATTTATTATTTTGAAAGAATAATTGGAATTAGATTTTTAGGAATTTTCAATATAAAAACATACAAATTTTTTAAATTTTGACAAAATAAATTTTTCACGGTATAATGAAAAAAAATCTACTGAGGAAAATAAATATGGCAAAATCGAAGTATATTACGCGCCTTAAACGTTCTGAAGGACAACTTAGAGGGATTCAAAAAATGATAGAAGACGAGAGAGATTGCATTGATATAATAACTCAATTAAGTGCGGTTCGTTCAAGTGTTGATCGTGTTATTGAGTTACTAATAACAGAAAATCTTATGGAATGCATTAATAATCCTTTAGAAAATCCTGTAGAGCAGAAAGAAAAAATAGAGAAAGCTATAAAATATATAGTAAAAAATAAGTAGTTTAAAGAAATAATAAAAAGTCTTGTTCCTAAATAATCTTAGGTACAAGGCTTTTTTGATAATGTATTAATTTTATACTAATGAGAATTTAGTATAGAAAAAATTGGTTGTTTTTATTGTTTAATACTTAATTTTTTTCTCCAGGCCAACTATTCATACCACCTTCGATATTTGTTACATTGAATCCTTGAGCTTCTAAAAAATCATATGCTTTAGCTGAACGTCCACCCGCTTGACAAATCACATAGTATTTTTGACTTTTATCTAATTTTGTGAATTCTATACCTAGACTACTCAGAGGAAAATTTTGAGAAGAAGGGATATGTCCTGCTTCGTACTCGTGGCTTTCTCTTACATCGAGAATCGTAAGTTCCTCATTATTATACTTTTTATAAAAATCTTGCATTGAAATATTATTTTTCATATCTTGTTCCTTTCAATATTAGTAATTTTAGACTATTTTGCCTTTCCATGCATGCATACCGCCTCTAATATTTACAACATCGTAGCCTTTCTTTTTTAGTTTTTTTGCTGCAAGTTTGCTTCTAACTCCAGAGTGACAAATAACATATACTTTTTTATCTGTTATTGGTGTAAATTGACCAATTCCATTAAGTGGAACATTTTTTGCATTTTTTATATGTCCTCTTCGAAATTCTCCAGGTGTTCTTACATCTATTAATTGAATATTTTCTTTAAGTTTTTGTTCTAGCTCGATAGTAGAAATACTATCTACTTTTGTGAATAAGAAAAACATTATTATACCTCCTAATATACCCTTATGGGGTATATTAAACCATGAAATAAAGGATTTGTCAAAAAAATTGATTTGAATATATATATTAAGATTGATAAGTTACTAATAAAATACAAATTAAATTAAAATGAAAGTAATTTATTATAAATTAAAAATTTTATAATGATGATAAGATGAAAAGAAAAAGTTATTTCTGAAAATAAATTTTCAAATATTTGGGTGATATATACTTGACAAATAAGAAAAATAGGAGAATAATGGAAGAGGAAGTGACCTTCATTTTTATAAAAAACAACCAACAATTTAGGAGGAAATTAAATGAAAAAAATATCAAAGGTAGCTACTGCCAGTGTACTATTATTTACATTAGCGAATCCACTAGCTGTATTTGCTGAGAATAAAGTAGGTAATATTTCAGAAACAAGTAGTAATAAAACAACACAAGACCTTACTATTACTTCAGAAGAAGTCAACGGTGATATAGTATTTCATGTGACTGCACAGAGAGATACTTATGAAGCTATTGTATATGCAAAAATTAACGGAAAAAATTATACTTATAATTTGGGTAACTTAAAAAAAGGTCAAGTATCTAAGATAGTTCAACCAGATGTAAGTATAAATAACAATAATGCTTCTATTTCAAAAGAAAGTAATAAAGGAAGAGTACTACCAAATACAAGTGCTGTAAGAGAATTAGTACAAAAAACAGTTTTATACAATAATGAAATAAATGGAAATGTGATTGAAGCAAAAGTTGTATACAAAGTATATGAGCTAGTAGAAAAGAATTCAACTCAAAAAAACGAGAAACCAGAGGCTTCAGAACCAAAAGCACCAAAAGCGGAAGAGCCAGCTGTAGCACCGAAAGCAGAGGAGCCAGCAGCGTCATCACCAAAAGCCGAGAAACCAGTGGTTTCAGCACCAAAAGCAGAGGAAGCAGTGACACCAGCACCTAAGGTAGAGAAACCTGTGTTATCAACACCAAAAGCAGAGGAACCTGTGGTACCAGCACCAAAAGCGGAGGAACCAACGCCATCAGTGACAAAAGCAGAGAAACCAGCGACACCATCACCGAAAGCCGAGAAACCAGTGGTACCAGCACCAAAAGCGGAAGAGCCAGCAACGTCAGCACCGAAAGCAGAGAAACCAGCGTCTCCGGCGCCAAAAGCAGAGGAACCAGTAGCTCCAGCACCGAAAGCCGAGAAACCAGTGGTTCCAGCACCAAAAGCAGAAGAGCCAGCGACACCAGCGCCAAAAGCAGAGAAACCTGTGGTTTCATCACCAAAAGCAGAGGGACCAGCAGCTCCAGCACCAAAAGCGGAAAAACCAGTGGTACCAGCACCAAAAGCAGAGAAACCAGTGGTACCAGCACCAAAAGCAGAAGAGCCAACGACACCAGCACCAAAAGCGGAAGAGCCAGCAACGTCAGCACCGAAAGCAGAGAAACCAGCGTCTCCGGCGCCAAAAGCAGAGGAACCAGTAGCTCCAGCACCTAAGGTAGAGAAACCTGTGGTTTCAACACCAAAAGCGGAAGAGCCATCAGCTCCAGCACCAAAAGCAGAGGCACCAGCGGCACCAGCACCAAAAGCAGAAGAGCCAACGACACCAGCACCAAAAGCGGAAGAACCAACAGCTCCAGCACCAAAAGCAGAAGAACCAACGACTCCGACACCAAAAGCAGAGGCACCAGCGTCTTCAGCACCAAAAGTGGAAGAGCCAGCTGCAACACCAAAAGATGATACTCCGTCTGAAGAAGTAGCACCTAAAGATGAAAAACTTGAGGAAGCCAAAAAAGATGGAAAAGAAATTATTGAAAAAATTGCAGCTTCAAAACATAGTGAAATAGAAAAAGTTAAAGATGAAGCAGAAAAAGCTAAGTTAGAAGCTAAATTAAAAGAATTAAAAGAAGCAGGATTAGAAGCGATAAATAATGCTAAAAATCATGATGCAGCTGTAGATGCTACGGATGAATATCAAACTAAAATTGATGAAATTAATGTTCCAGGTGAAGAATTACCAGCACCAAACTATAATAAAGAAAATTTAACAAATGGCCGTAATGAAGGTACTACTATTGACAATGGAAGTACAGCAATAGGTCATGGGTCAGGTGAAGCTACATCAACAACTCCGACACAGCCTGCCACTGAAGAAAGACCAACTTCACCAGCAACTTCAACACAACCTGCTTCAACTTCAGAGGGAACTTCTAGTTTCAGAAATGCTCCTCAAGTTCAAGTTAGAGCAAGAAGAGTAGCACGTGCGGCAAATCAACCAGAAGGTACGGTAAACATAAGTTATAATTATGATGGAATGCCAGATATTAATGGATTTTTATCTGATCCAGGAGAAAATAATACAGTAGCTATTTCAAATTCAGCAACTGAAGATGAAGTGAAAGAATTAGTTAAAGCAAAAATTCAAGCTAAGGCTCAAGAATTAGCTAAACATGGATATAAAGTAAAAGAAGAAATAGTATTTGAGCAAGATACTAATGTGAAGAACTTTAATTATGTAGTTACTTTCACTAAAGAGAAAACAGGAACTACAGGCTTCAGAATCGCTCCAGAAGTTCAAGTTAGAACTAAAAAAGTTGTAAAAAGAGATTTATCTAATAAAACTAAAAAAATAAACATCTATTATAATCTAACAGCTCTTAAAGATATTGCGGGGGCATTAGGAGAATTAGGTGGAGAGAATATGCTTACTTTCCCTGGCAATACACCTAAAGAAGAATTAAAACGAGCTATTGAAGAAAAAACAAAAGCCCAAATTGAAAAATTGAAAAAACAAGGTTTTAAAGTTGTTTCAACTACTGACTTAGATCAAATCGTTGAAGGTGGAGATAGCTATGATTATGTTGTAGAATTCACAAAAGAATCTAAATCTGCATCAGCTAATAATTCAGGTTTTAGAAAAGCACCTGCAACACAAAGAAGGGCAAAAAGATCAACAGAAGCACAAGAAAATGTAAATATTAATATTTACTTTAACTTAAAAACTTTACCAGGAATAGCTGGAGCATTAGATGTAGATGGAGATACTACTATACAACTTTCAAAAGATGCTAGTAAAGAACAAGTAAAAGAAGCTATAAAAGAAAAAATTGCTAAAGTAGAAAAACGCGGTTATAAAGTTAGTGATTTCTACTTCGGAGCAAAAACAGAACAGGGTTATGATTTCGTTGTAGAATTTAAAAAATAACCTAAAATAATACTGACCTCATTTTAGATAATAAATCTAACTTGAGGTCAGCTTTTTTATATTTTATTCTTCTTCAGTTTCACGAGGGAAAATCATAGATTCGCTGAAGTTTAAGTCGCGAAGAGCGGTGTAAGAATCTTCTAGAGAAATATAATTCAATTTCCTCATCGTTAATATTCTGTATTTTAAAAGTCGAACTGCTTCCATTTGAAGTTCTTTAAGTTCTTCTTCAAAATCGATATCTTCTAAAAATACTTCAAACAAGGTGAATGAGTAGTATCTATATACATCTTTAACGAATTCTGCAGTATCTTCATCTGAACACTTTTCATCAATAACCTTATAAGCTATATCAAGAAGTGCGTTTCTTACTGTAGGAGAACAATCTATGATAGCTTGAATTTGACTAGAAGAAGCTTCAGCTCTTTGTTTAATTTCATCTAATTTATTGACGAAGTTTACTTTTCTTCTTTTTGGAACTTTTTCTTTAAGTTTCTCATAAAATTCTGGAGTTAAATCTTTAGCTACGAAATGACGAGTTAAACGACGTTTTAGACTAGATTCTTTTATATATATTCTCAAATTAAGAAGTAAACTTTTTGGTATTGAATAAGTAAATAGGAAAGATTTTCTAAGTTGCATAATTTTAGAAATTTCCAATATTTGCTCAATGTTAGGGTTGCCTTTAAGTATTTCAGGGAGAGCTTTATCTTGTGCTTTCATAATTTTTTTGTGTAATGACAATGCTTCATTTGTATTCTTGAACTTTCCAGTTTGCATGTTTCTGAAGTATGCTTTCATTTCGTGTAAACTTTTTATTTCAAAAGCATAAGCAACTTTTTCTTCGATAGAATTCTTAGAAATATCACGTTCTTTTAGTTCTTCAAGTGTTCCTTCTAGGATTTTTTCACGAAGAGAGTACTGAGTATATTCTTTTTCTTCATCTTCTCCTTTAACAACAAGTGGAAGAGCGAGTGTACCGATAACAATACTTAGTAACACGACATTACTCGCAATGAATAAGATGGTATTTCTAAGTGGGAAGCTTTCTCCAGTTGCTGTTATAACTGGAATCATAAGCGCAGTAGCAAGTGTTACTGTCCCATGAATACCACATAAACTAGCAATTAAAGAGTAACTAAATCTAGAGTAGTTATCTTTGTCGAATTTTCTATTTAATATTATTTTTGCTGTTTTTCTAGCAGTCGTAAAATGGTGAGGTTGGAATGATATGTAGTTGAAATATACAAAGACCAATCTGACTATCATTAGACCTAAAACAATAACTAATGAAATAATGAATCCATATACAATATCAATCTCCCTGTTGTTAAACATTGTATGATATATCTCTGGAAGCAAATATCCTAAAAATGTAAATACGAAGCCATTTAGTACATAACTTGCTATTTGTTGAGTACTATCTATAGTTACTGCAGCATCACTACTTACAACAGTAAGTAAGTGAAGTTTTCTTTGGTAGTTATAAACTAAAGCAGTAATAACAACAGCAACGATACCAGATACGCCGATATGTTCAGCAAAATAAAAGACAATTATTGGTGTTATTAATTGAAAAATAACTAAAATATTAGATTCATCAGCAAATTTTGTTGAGAATATAAACTTAATATAAGAGAATGCTATCCCAATAATAAGTCCAAAGACTGCTCCACCTCCTGCAACTACTAAAAATTTATAACTAGCATTTGTGACAGAAAATGTATTAGTAAGAACGGCTGCCAGAGCTATATTAAATGATACAAGACCAGAAGCATCATTCAGAAGCGACTCACCTTCTAATATAGCCATAAGGCCTTTAGGTAACTTCATTCCTTTAGTTATTGATTTAACAGCAACAGCATCTGTAGGTGATAGGATAGCGGCTAAAACAAAACATGCTGCCCATGGAATCATTGGAAGTAATAAATGAATTATGCTACCGACAATAATTACCGTCACAAGAACTAAAAATATTGCCATATATATAATTGGACGTTTGTATAGCCAGATATTCTTTAAGGACGAGTTGAAACCGTCAGTAAATAATAGGGGAGCGATAACTAACATCATAAACATTTCTGATTCAAACTCAAAATGAAGTGGGAGGTTAGGAATAAATGTTACCGCAGCACCAAGTATTATTTGGAATAAAGCTGCTGGAATACGTGGAAAAAGATTATTTAAAAATGAACCAAGTATTACAATTATGACAAATATACCTAGGGTAGTTAGTATTTCCATAGAAAACTCCTTTGTAATTATTTTATTATTTATTTGTACAAATATATTTTACAATTATTTAATATTAAAATCAACGATTATACAATCTGAAAGAAATTAATAATGAATATTGTAAAACAATAATTTTAATAGTTTTAGAAGATGTGTTATTTGTTATTTTTTAGAGTTTAAGTAAGGGCTTCAGTACACGTAAATAGACGTCAAAATATTGATTTTAAATGATTTTTGATTTTTTGAAACTCATTACATCGCGCTATAAATCAATAAAAATTCTACCTTTTTTAGATAAATATATCAGTTGAATATTGAAGTTAAGCCCTGCTATCATTTCGATGGCAGGACTTTTTAATATTTGGTACACTAACTCTTATCTATATTTTGGTGAAGTTGAAGTTGACATCTACAAAGTTTAATGTTAGAATATATTCAAAAATATATTTGAATGAGGTGTTTTATGATTCAAAATGTTGTTACTTCAATAATCCTGTATTCTGGGACAGCCGTAGACTTACTTATTATCCTAATGTTATTTTTTGCCAAAAGAAAAAGCAGAAAAGACATCATTAACATCTATTTAGGACAATTTCTAGGCTCTGTTAGTCTAATATTGCTAAGTTTGCTTTTTGCATCTGTCTTACATTATATTCCTAGTAAAGAGATTTTAGGTTTGCTCGGTTTGATTCCAATTTTCTTAGGTCTCAAAGTTTTGCTTTTAGGAGATTCTGATGGAGAAGCTATTGCCAAAGAAGGGTTGCGCAAAGATAATAAAAACCTGATTTTTCTAGTCGCGATGATTACTTTTGCAAGTTGCGGTGCCAACAATATTGGTATCTTTGTCCCATATTTTACTACATTAAATTTAGCGGATTTGATAGTGGCTTTACTTACATTTCTAGTCATGATTTATCTCTTGGTTTTTTCTGCCCAAAAGTTGGCACAACTCCCATCTGTTGGAGAAACTTTGGAAAAATATAGCAGATGGTTTATTGCCGTTGTTTATTTAGGATTGGGGATATATATCCTGATTGAAAATAACAGTTTTAACATGCTATGGACTATGTTAGGATAGGAGAAAATATTATGAAAAAAGATAGTATCTGCCAAGTGAATATTATAAATCAACAAAATGTTACAACTGCAATGAACTACCTTGAAAAGGAAAAAGTCCAAAAATCACTTCGTATTTTAACAAAGTTTACCGATAATAAACAGATAAATATCATCTTTTATCTTCTTGCTGTTGAAGAACTCTGTGTCTGTGATATAGCCTGTCTACTAGATCTAAGTATGGCATCTGCATCCCACCATCTTCGTAAACTAGCCAATGAAAACATCTTGGACACTAGAAGAGAGGGGAAAATTATATATTATTTTATAAAAGATGAGGAAATCAGAGATTTTTTTAATCAACTAGGATAACAACTATTTTTACTACTTTACCATGATTATATATAGGACTTATCTATGAAATTTTTTGATGAAATTTACTCACAAGAAATACCTACTCGTATCATGTTGATACTGTCAATAAGTATGTGTAAACACTCAAGTAGAGTTACGGAGTATTAATCAAATAAGCTTTCTAGTGTGTCATAATATTGGCCAAATCCTTTATGGATTCGTTGACTTTGCTTGAAATTATAATCTTCAAACAAAGTAACTAAGTAACGTTCTAGAGACTTCTCGTTAGGAAAAAAAACTTCTTTTTCGTTTGACGTTTGATAAGAGACTCAATTAGGTTTGTCGAATAAATGCTGTGCCAAATCTGGTAGTGAAACTGATAATATGCACTATTATAACCTATTTGTACATTTTTATTTTATCATTTTCAATTAGTAAGTCTAGGATCACCAGATTATGGTTTCCATTTGTTCCGACACACTCATGATTCAATGTTGCTTAATGCAGGCACAAATTGGAAAGAACTCCAAGTTAGAATGAGGCATAAGTCAATGTCAACTACTATGGATACTTACGCAGAGTTAGCACCTCAAAGAAAGCTAGAAACAGTCAGCATTTATTTAGATAAGATTGCTAAATTAACTTATTAACTACTCTAGTTTTCGCTCTACCTTTTGAAAGCTAAATTCTCATAAACGTTGATATAACAGTATTTAAAGGTTTCTGAAATAACATTAACAACCTTTACAGATATAAAATTATCGCTATATCAAAATATTAATATTCTGATATAGCGATTAATTTCAAATTTTTCATATTATTAACTTTATTAATTACCAACTAATTACTTTTCCATCTTCTATTTTAATATCAGCATCATAAAGTTTGTTTAGAAGCTCTTCATCAAAGAAGTTCTCAGCTTTATCATTCTTTATAACTTTTCCATCAAGAAGAGCAATAATATTATCACTGTATGCTAGTGCTTGATTTATATCATGTAGCACCATGATAATAGTAATTCCTAGAGATTTATTAAGATCTCTAACGAGTTGCATTATAGATTTTTGGTATTTTATATCAAGGAAAGTAGTAGGCTCGTCTAGTATAATAATATCCGTACTTTGTGCTAATGCCATTGCGATGTAAACACGTTGAAGTTGACCACCTGATAACTCATCTACACGTTTATCTCTATAGGCTTTTAGATTAGTTTTTTCAAGAGCAAATTCAATTTTTTCAACATCACTAGCGTTAGGTTTATAAAAGAAAATATTTTGATAAGGAAGTCGAGCGAAACTAACCATATCATAAACAGTAATTTCTCTTGGAGTTTCATTTTTTTGATAAACAATTGCAAGAATACTCGCAAGTTCTTTTAATGAATATGAATTCAGTTCCTTACCTTCAATTTTTATACTTCCAGAATTATAGTTTAAATTTTTTGCTAATATTTTTATAAGTGTACTTTTACCACAACCATTTTTACCAAGTAGGGTAGTAATTTTACCTTTTTCAATATCTACATTAAGATTTTCGAAAAGAGCATTTTTATTATTGTACTTAAACGTAAGGTTATTAATCTCTATAATATTTTCCATTAACTTACTCCTTTCTTAACCAAAATAATAAATGCAGGTCCACCGATAATCATCATTATTAAATCAGCAGGTATTTCAATTGGTGCGAAAATAACACGACCGATTGTATCGAATAATAGTAGAATAAATGCTCCAAGTAAAGCACTAAATGGAATAGTATAAATATGATTTCTTCCAATTATTATCTTAGCGATATGAGGTGTAATAAGAGCTAAGAAGACCATAACACCAGCTACCGCTGTAGAAACAGAAGCAAGAGCTACCGCAACAAATGAAATTAATAAACGAATCACATTAATATTAATTCCTAGTGAACTAATAATATTATCATCTAAGGCGAAGATATTACATAGTTTTGCTAAGAAGAAACTGATAATTAGTAATACAGGAATCCAACTTAGTAATAACGAAACATCATCCCAGTTTTTAGTTCCCAAACCAACAGTTTTGAATGTAGATGACGTAGTAGAGTTAGCTGCATTCAAGTACTGTATAGAACTCAGTATTCCTGTGAAGAAATAACTTATCGCAATACCGATTAAAATAATTTTAACATTGTTTTTTGTTCTACCAGCTAAGTAATAAATGATTAAGAAACCAAGGACACCACCGATGATAGAAAATACAGACTTAAATATCATAAATTGTGGAAATATTCCTAATCCTAAGTATAAAAATAGGTTGGCTCCACTAGAAACACCAATAATACTAGGATCGACAAGCGGGTTCTTTAATACTGTTTGTAATAATAAACCACTAACTCCAAGAGCAGCACCAACCAAAATAGTGATGATAATTCTTGGGAAACGAACGTCGATAATGGCATTAACATTAGCATATTCACCGGTAAAAATACCAACAGCTAATTGCCCGACACTAGCTTTTATACTACCACTGTTCGCTGCAAAAAATATTGTACTTAATAAGAGTAAAATAAGAACAGAAAAAGTGATTGCTTTTTTGTTTTTAAACATTAAGAACCTCCTTATATAGTTTATATGTTTAGTATATCATATGTTGTTTTTAATTTGAATTATATAAAAAGGGAGTGACTCAAAAATCGTGATTTCGTAGAAATCGATTTTGTCGAGTCACCCCCGCACAGTTTATTAGATATCTAAAAAGCTTTCATAAAGCGAATTTAGATATCAATAAACCACTGCGTCTATGAGTCCTCATATGAACCATGTTAAATTTTAGGACTTTTAAGTATTAGTTACTATAGAAAATACTGTATAGACTTTCTAATCCTTTTTGGTAATCGTATGTAGCTGTCATACCAAACATTGAGCTATCTAAATCGACAACTTTATTATTTTTTACCGCATCAAAGTGAGACCAACTCTTATTGTTTTCAAATTCTTTTTTAAACATTTCATTTACATTATCAGGCATAGCATGAGCAGTACGTAAAATAAAGTCTGGTTTATCATTTAAAGCAGTTTCTATGTTTAGATTTTTAAACTCTTCAGTACCTTTAATGATATTTTCACCACCGGCTAATTTTACAAGGTTACCAACATAAGATTTCTCTGTAGCAGCTAAGTAACTTCCCGGTAAGCCCATAAGAACAAGAACTTTTGGTTTCTTCTTATTAGCAATTTTTTCATTGAATTTAGCGAAGAACTCATCATGTTCTTTTTTTAATTCTTTGAATTTTTCTGTTTTACCAAATTCTTTTGCAAGATTTTCTGTTACTGTATATAATCCGTTAACACTACGAACATCTACAAATTTATAAGGTATTTTATTTTTTTCGAATCCTTCTTTTATCCAGTCTTGTAAACTATCTGGAGCATATACGATAGAAGGATTAATAGATTTGATAACTTCCATATTTGGATTCATAGGAAGCCCAATTTGAACAGTATTATCATATCTTTTAGGCATACGACCTAATTTTGTAGTAGGGACACCTGCTAATTTGATATCAAGAACATTAGCAATTTGAGCTAGAGCTACAGAGTCCATTACTACACGTTTTCCATTTTCTTCTTCAGATTTTTTGTCTTTATTTACACCAGTTAGGTCTATCGTTTCATTAAATGCTTTATCAGCTAAATTAGGATCAGTTCCAGTTGTGTTACCAGCTTTATTTTGTGATGAACAAGCAGTAAGTACTAAGATACTAGCCAGAAGTAGTGTAAATAGTAGGGATAGTTTTCTTTTCATGAATTATCTCCTAATTATTTTTTCTTTTTTTAAGAGCAAAGAAAGCTCCGGCAACTATTACAAGAACTCCGATACCTCCGCCAACATAGTAAGGTACGTAGTTTGTTTCTTTAATAGCTTCCATATCTAAACCATCATTTCCGTTTTTAATAGTATCAGTATTAACTTCTACGAAATAACGAACAGGACGATTCATAGGTTCTACATACATTTGTACCATAGCTAAGAAGTTTTCATTTGGTACTTCGAATCTATAGTCAACATAGCTATCTTTATATTGTTCAATGTTAACTTTTGTTTCAGTAGCAGCAACTTGTTTGAATTCTCCATCTTTTTGAAGAACTTTAATGAAAGGACCTTGTTCTTTACTACGTTGAACCCAATTCATTAGGTGAACACGCACAGTTGCGTATAATTTACCATCTTTTGTACGTTGAAGCATAGCTTTAGACCAACGTTTTTCACCATTAGATTTTTGATTTTTAAGAGCCTCATTAAGGTCTCCACCTGCGTTAATAGGTGAGATAACTCCTTGTACCATACCTTCACCGATAGCTGTATTTTTAGTACCACCATCAGCTGTAACTCCAGTAAGAGGGTTTAGATATGAACCTGTGATATCAAGGTTATAAAGACCAGGATTTTTTGTTTTTTGATCATCTTTGAAGTAATCTTCTAATTTTTTAGCAACAAATCCTTCTGGTGCTTTATTTTCATCTTTTTTATCTTTGTTTTCTTCTTCTTTTTTCTTATCTTCAGCTTTTTTCTCTTTGTCTTTAGAAGAATCTTCAGAACCAGATACTAGGTTAGCTGTTGACCAGTTAAATTTAATAATAGCATTTTGTGATGCATCTCCACCCATAATTTGGTTCATGGCATCAACGGCAACTCTAACACCGACTTTGTCAGGTTTAGCTTCACCAAAATTAAAGCTTAGAGTTCCTGGATATGTACTAGTACCACCATCTAAGTTAGTATCGTTATAAGTACTTGTTACTGAAGCTGCAGTTAGACTACCAGAAAAAATTGGAGATGAGTAGATGCTAAGTGATAATAAGTGACCGTGCATATTACTGAAATCCATCGGAGTGAATTGTATAGAAATAGTAGAGGTGTTATTATCATGAACATTTACAGTAGCATGTGTAGCTAGAGCATTATTTCCCATAGAAAGACGACCACTGTTTTCAGAGTGCCACAGCTCTACAGGAACGCTATATACTCTATCAGCCGCGTGTACAGTTTTAACGAAAGGTACATTACTAGATGTAATGATAAATGTTAATGTAGCAATAACTATCGTTAACAGTTTTAAAACTCGTTTCATTATAAAAACTCACTTTCTTTTATATTATTTAGTTTTTAATAAGAGGGAGTGACTCAAAAATCGTGATTTCGGAGAAATCGATTTTGTCGAGTCACCCCCGCACAGTTTATTAGATATCTAAAAAGCTTTTATAAAGTGAATTTAGATATCAATAAACCACTGCGTCTATGAGGTATCATATACACTTTTTTAAAATTTAGGACTTTTGGGTAAATTTTTACGGAATCGATAATAGTAAGCTAATTTAGCGGATATTATCTTATTACTTTTGTTTTCTTCTACCAACAAGAACTGCACTTATTAAAGTAAGAGCTCCTGCAAGGATTGATGAAGATGTTTCTAAACCAGTGTTAGAAAGTCTACCGTTGTTTAGACGTCCACCTTTTGGAGTTAGAGCAGGATTACCGTTAGCACTTGATCCTGGTTGACCACCATCAATAACTGCAGTACCTTGTCTTTCTGTGGCATTAGACCAGTTTAGGTTAAGAATAGCATCTTTCTTACCAGCACCCGGCATAATGCTTTCCATTGTTGGAACGAATACAGAAACAGGAATGTTAGTTAATTTTTCGTGTGATGTAAAGTGGACTTCCACTTGGTTCATAGCGCCACCTGTGCTATAAACAGGGTATTCAGTTCCATTAACCCAGAAACGAGTAATACCGTCTGTAAGAGTTCCTACTTTAATATTGTGGAAACGAACTTTGTAGTGATATGTATCACCATGTTTGAATACAGTGATTCCATCTAATGCTGCATTCCCCATAGATGCACGACCTGATTCATAAGCGTTTAATAGAGATGCAGTAACGTTATCGAAGTATGTAACTTGTGCTTCAGAACCTTGACCTTGAGGTGCAGCAGGAAGTGGTGTAGTTGGTGTAGAGATTGGTGAAGTAGGTTGATTTCCTGGTTTTCCACCTGGATTAGATGGCTTAGGAGTGTAGCCACTGTTACCTGGTTTTCCACCAGTTATTGGTTGTCCTTGTTGTTCAGTTACACTAGACCAGTCAAATGATAAAGTAGCATTTTGTGTACCACCACCTTGCATGATTTCTTCCATAGCTTGAACAAATACAGAAACAGGAACTGATGATAGTTTTTCAGTTGATGTGAAGTGAACTTCTACTTGATTGTTTGATCCTCCAGTTGGATTAACAGGATATTCAGTACCGTTAACCCAGAACTTAGAAATTCCACCAGTGAAACCTTGAGTTGAAAGGTCGTGGAATCTTACGATGTAGTGATATGTATTTCCTTCTTTATATACAGTTACATTACTATGTTCTA
This sequence comes from Gemella haemolysans, assembly GCF_012273215.1. NCBI lineage: Bacteria > Bacillati > Bacillota > Bacilli > Caryophanales > Gemellaceae > Gemella > Gemella haemolysans. The sequence goes on from NZ_CP050965.1 coordinate 268,464, forward strand.
AAGCTGCATCTCCCATAGATTTCTGACCAGGACGATAAGCATTTAGCAGTGAAGCTTTTACTCCTTTATAGTAAGTTGCAGTAGCTGCAGGAGTAGGTTTTGGAGTAGGTGTAGTTACTACAGGTTTAGCTGGTTTAACTGGCTCTGTAGGTTTAGGAGTTTCTACAGGTTTAGCAGTTTCAGTTGGTTTTGTAGTTCCTGAATCCGCAGGTTTACTTGTTGTAGTTTCCGCTGGTTTATTCGAAGGCTGAGTATCTTTTGGTGTTTCAGGTTTTACTGGAGATTCTGTCACAGCAGGTTTAGCTGGTGTAGGTTGAGTATTAGCTACCACTTTTAGTGCATTACTTAAATCAAATTTTAGAATCATTTTTTGAGTTCCAAATGTTTCACCAAAAGAAGCCATAACCGGAACATAAACTTGAGTATAAGTCTCTAATTTATTGTTTGAATCGATCTTATTTTTATCTACACTATAAGAAAGTGTTTTTGGATATGCAGTTCGTTCAGGGAATTTCTTTTTATATGTTTCTATGAAATTATCAGTTTCACTAGTACTGTAGTATTCAACTATAGTAGCAGGATTGAATTCACTATCCTGAATACTATTACGATTTGCATGAGTTTTAGGACCATTATAGTATTTTAAATCTCCTAAGTAACCGTTTAAACCACCAAATGTAATCGGTTGAAACGATACATTTACAAAATATTGACCATTTTGAACAATTAATTTAATTTTAGAGTTATCTAAACCAGCGGCAGCCATAGATGGTTCACCATCTGCTCCGTAGAATTTAAGAGCTTCAACAGTAATATCATATTCTCCGTCAGGAAGATTTTTTATATCTTTTGCTCCAACGGCATTATTTTCTATAGCAAATGTAGCGTTGTTTTGTGTAGAGTTCTCGACCACAGCAAGTGTTGAGATGATGGTTGCTGCAGATAGAACTTTTAATAATTTATTTGCTTTCATCTTATTTTGCTTTCTCCTTATATTTCTTTATACATGACTTTATACAAAGGGATAATTTATCCCTTTGTATAAGAGTTTTTTTATTTTATTTGTTATTTTTTCTGCGTAGAACTAGAGCAGATAATAATACTAGTGCACCTAAACCAACAGTTGTTGTTGAACTTACTCCAGTATTAGCTAATGCTTTAAGTCCTTTAGCTACAGTTTGTGAAGTTTTTTGAACAGCAGTTTTTTCAGCCTCAGCTTTTTTATCTTCTTTGTTTTCATTTTGGCCAAAGATATCTTGTGTTGATGGTTGTGCTTGTTCTTTTGCTTTTTGCTCTTTGTTTAAATTATTGATATTGAATTCTGGTAATTCAGGTTGAACAAGAGCATCACCTTTTTCTGCTTTTGTTTTTTCGCTTAATGCTGGAGCTTCAGGTTGAACTGGAGTTTCTTCACTAATTGGTTTAGTTGGAGTACTTGGTTTATCTGATGGTTTATTTTCAGAAGGTACAGGTGTTACAGGAACAGGTGTATTTTGATCAGAAGCCACAGTTTTTGATTTTACAATTGTGTATAAACTGAAGTGGTTAGTGAAGAATGTAAGTTTTCCATCTTTATAAACACTTGGTACTTTTTCTAATTTATTACCATTTACATAATAAACTTCTAGTTTTTCATCCTCATTAGCTACAACAGCTACTGTAACTGCACGAGTTTCTCCTTGTTTATTGATTGTAGTTCCTTTAGAATCTGTGAAGTGCAAGTCTATTGTTTTAACAACACTTAGATTTTCATCTGCTTTTTTAACAAGTTCTTCAACTTTTGCAACAGTTTCTTTATCAGCTTTTTTAACTGAGAAGTTAGATGCTTTTACAGTAGAGTTATCAAATGAAACTTTGATTTCTTCTGATGAACCATTTTCTACAACTTTAGCAACTAATGTATCTTTAAGAGATGCAGAATTAACTATTTCTTTAAGTTTTGATGCTTCTTCTTTGTTTACATCTTTGTCAGTAGCGATATTAGCTAAGGCTACTTTTTTAAGCTCTTCTAATTTTGCTTTTTCTATTTCAGCTTTAGCAGCAGCTTCTTTTTCTAATCTTTCTTTTTCAAGCCGATCGGCTTCAGCTTTTTGAACTTTTTCTTTTTCAAGTTTTTCTTTTTCAGCTTTAGCAGCAGCTTCTTTTTCTAATCTTTCTTTTTCAAGACGATCAGCTTCAGCTTTTTGAGCTTTTTCTTTTTCAAGTTTTTCTTTTTCAGCTTTAGCAGCAGCTTCTTTTTCTAATCTTTCTTTTTCAAGACGATCAGCTTCAGCTTTTTGAGCTTTTTCTTTTTCAAGTCTTTCTTTTTCAGCTTGAGCTTTAGCAGCAGCTTCTTTCTCTAATCTTTCTTTTTCAAGACGATCAGCTTCAGCTTTTTGAGCTTTTTCTTTTTCAAGTTTTTCTTTTTCAGCTTGAGCTTTAGCAGCAGCTTCTTTTTCTAATCTTTCTTTTTCAAGGCGATCAGCTTCAGCTTTTTGAGCTTTTTCTTTTTCAAGTTTTTCTTTTTCAGCTTGAACTCTAGCAGCAGCTTCTTTTTCTAATCTTTCTTTTTCAGCTTGAGCTTTTGTATTTTCATCTTTGTGTAATGATGTTACTTGATCAGCTGTTAGTGGAGTAGCACCATCCCAATTGAATTTAAGTGTTGCTGCAACATTTGAATGACCTTTTAATGGTTTTCCGTTTACTGATACTGAGAATGTAATAGTTTTTTCAGTTAATTTTTCAGGACTTGTGAAGTGGAATACTTTTTCATGACCTTCACCACCAAGATCAGTTCTTTCAGCTGCAGTACCATCAATAGTTAAAGTATCTACAGTTCCTACTAGAGTATTGATATCTAAGTCTTTAAATGTTAAATAGTAGTTGTACGTATTATCTACTTTTTCAACACGAGTTTTTTCATGTACTAATGCACCATCTGCCATTGAAGTTCTATTAGATTCATGAGCATTATTAATTATAGCTGGAACTAAGTTATTTGCAGCTTCTTCTTTAACTTTTTCTACAGCAGGGAAGTCTAAAGAAATAGTATTTTCAGCATTTCTTTCTTCATATCTAGGTTTAGCTCCACCTCTAGTTTGAACACTGATTACAGTATCTACTTGAATTTTATCTAGAAGAGAATCAGTTAAGATTTTACCTTCTTTTAGTTTAGTTGCTGCGTCAACTTCAGTAAAGTTAACTTCAGTTCCTTTATAAGTAAGTTTAGAAACAGTAAATGGTTTGTTACGTAATAAGTAAGTAGAAGATTTACCTTCTTTTACTTGGATAGTGTATTGATATTTATCTCCAACTTTTTCAACTTTTACATCTTTAACAAATGCATCTTCGTAGATTGAACTTGAATCAGTTGTTCGTCCATTTAATTCGCCTTTAACAGTAGCTGGGAATGTAGTAGGAACTTTATCAGCAGCTACTTCATGATCAGGTACTGAAGGTTTAGCAGGTGTAACTTCTTTAGGTTTTTCTACTTTAGGGAAGTCTAGTGCTATTGTACTTTCAGCAGCTCTATCTTCGAATCTAGGTTTAGCTCCACCTTTTGTTTGAACATTTAATACAGCATCAACTTGGATCTTGTCCAGAAGAGAATCAGTTAAGATTTTCCCTTCTTTTAACTTAGTAGCTGCATCAACTTCAGTAAAGTTAATTTCAGTTCCTTTATAAGTAAGTTTAGAAACTGTGAATGGCTTATTACGTAATAAGAAGTTAGTAGATTTCCCTTCTTTTACTTGGATAGTATATTGATATTTATCCCCAACTTTTTCTACTTTTACATCTTTAACAAATGCATTTTCATAGATTGAAGCAGTACCAGTTGTTCTACCATTTAATTCAGCTTTTACTGTAGTAGGGAAAGTGTTAGGAACTTTATCAGCATCAACATTGTGGTCAGCAGCTGTTGGTGTAGCTGGTTTTGGTTCTTCTTTTGGTGTAGTTGGTGCAGGCTTAACTGGTTTAGGTTTAGCAGGTGCAACTACATCTTCTAATTTTACAGGTCTTTCCTTATAGTCAGTAGCTGTTTCATAGTATAGTTTTAATGTAACAAAGTGTGACATTAAAGCACCGTTAGGATATGGAGCAGTACCGTCTAATTGAATTTTTTCTAATAGTTTATCAGTAATGATAGATCCTTCTTTTACTGAAGAATTACCGTTCGTTGCTAAAGTAGTTAATGGAACATCTTTACCTTGGTATGCTACTTTATGTAATTCGAATGGATAGAATTCTCCACCTACATCAGCAAGACCTTTTTTGAATCTTAGAGTATATTTGTACTTATCTCCAACTTTTTCAACTTTAACATAGCTATCTAATGCAGAACCGTATAATGATTCTTCATCATTGTTGTTAGCATTTCTTAAATGTCCTTGAACGTGGATAGGGAAGTCTTTTTTAATAGTTCCTTTGTATTCAACGTCTTTATTAGGATTTTCGTAAGTTGCCGCTTCATAGTTGTTAGCAGTTACTTTTTTTCTAGCTAAAGATGATAAGTCAAATTTTAAAATCATTTTTTGAGTTCCAAAAGCTTGGTTAATTGAAGCCATAACAGGAACAAATACTTCAGTATATGTTTCTAGTTTATTGTTTGAATCGATTTTATTTTTATCTACATGGTAATTAACAGTTTTTGGATAAACAGTACGATTAGGGAATTTTTCTTTGTATGCATTTATGAAGTTATCAGTCTCATTAGTACTATAATTTTCAACTATTGTTGAGTCTTTATACTCAGGATCTTTAATTTCTTTACGATTTGCATGAGTCTTATCTCCATCATAGTATTTTAAATCTCCTAAGTACCCAGTAAGACCACCAAATGTGATAGGTTTAAATGAAACATTTACAGAGTATTCTCCATTTTTTACAATTAATTTTGTTTTTTCATTGTCGATTGCAGCTGCAGCCATAGAAGGGCTACCTTCTTCATGGAATTTTAGGGCTTCAGTGGTAATCTTATATTCTCCATCTTTTAAAGCTTTAACATCTTGAGCTACAGTAGCTGGTTCTTCAGCTTTAGGTGTTACAGGTGTTGCTGTAGCTGATGTTGTAGCAGGTGCTGTAGTAGAGCTTGCAGCTGGAGTAGCTGTTGTTGCAGTAGGTTTTGCAGTGTTCGATGAATTCGTAGTAGAAGTTGTTGTATTTGCTACAACTGGTGTTTCTTCTGCTGCGAATGCGAAACTATCTTGATCGTATGCTTCAATTGCTGCAACAGCAGAAAAAATTGCAGTTGCTGACAAAACTTTTAATAATGTTGTATTTTTCATAGTCGGTAAAGATCTCCTTTATATATAAGTTGTTGATTATTATTTAAATCTTTAACACTATTATATTACAAAAGATATGAAAAATAAAGATTAAAATGATAATTAATCTCATGTATAGTCTGAAATAGACAAAATTTCCTACAAAGTTTCATAGTAAATTCACAATTTCGACATATTTTATATATTTATCAACTTTATAAAATATAAAAATATTATTATTAAAAGTTTTTTGTGTTAATAGAATATAGTATTTTTTAAAGGGTTGTAAGCCCTTAAACCAATTTATTGACATTTGTAATTTTATGTGTTACGATTTAAAAAGTTAATGAAATATAATCACTGGGGGAGCCGTTTGGCTGAGATAACAAAGTTAGACCCTTTGACCTGATCTAGATAATACTAGCGGAGGAAATGTGAAATGATATAAAATAGAATTGTCCTATTAATATAGAATAATACACTATTACTTATATAAATTCCATGAATCTCCTACGTTAGTAGGGGATTTTTTCTTTTCCTAAAGTGGTAATATTTTATACTATATTTAATTACATTAAGGGGGACCACCTATGAAACTTATTACTGAAATTATGGAAGAGAAGGCATTGCCAATTGTTGACAAGATATATAATGATGGCTTTATTCAAGGTTTAATTCGTGCTGATTTATCTAAGGAGGCAGTGGAACACTATTTAAAAGCTGATGCTTTATACTTAGAAAATTTCAGCGATATTTATGCAATGCTTTTAGCTAAAAGTAATGATAAAGCTGAGAAAAACTTTTTCTTAGATCAAATTAATTTTGTATTGAACGAAGAAATTGCTGCTCATAAAAATTTAGCTGATTATGTAGGAAGAGACTATCAAGAAATAATAAAAGGTGGAGAGTGGTATCCATCTGCAGACCACTATATTAAACATATGTATTATAATGCATTTGCATTTGGAATGGCAGAAACACTTAGTGCTATGGCACCATGTCCATGGATTTATCAAATGGTTGCGAGAAAAATTTTAGCTAATCATGATTTAGCTGAAGATCATCCATTAAAATTCTGGGTAGAGTTTTATGCGGATGGTTTAGTTGACGAAGTACTTTCTGAGTATCATAAAATAATTAATCGTGAAGCAGAATTTATGAGTGAAGAAGGAAAACAACGACTAATTAAAAACTTTTTAGAAAGTTGTGAACATGAACGACGTTTCTTTAATATGGCTTATACACAAGAACATTGGGGACTTGAGGTGTAGGATATGAGTAAACTTAATATTGCTTTAACTATTGCAGGAACAGATCCAACTGGTGGAGCTGGAATTATGGCCGATTTAAAAAGTTTCCAAGCTCGTGAAGTGTACGGAATGGCAGTAGTTACTAGTGTTGTTGCACAAAACACTCTAGGTGTTCAAATGATTAGAAACTTAGACTTAGATATACTAGAAGCGCAATTAAAAAGTGTCTTTGATGATATAACACCTAATAGTATAAAAACTGGAATGATAGCAAATGCTGATATGATGAAGCTGATTAAAAAATATTTACCAAAAGATATCCCATATGTTGTTGATCCAGTAATGGTTGCAACAAGTGGGGATAAATTGATAGATGATGTTGCTAGAAAACATCTAAAAGAAGAGATATTACCACTTGCTACTATAATTACACCAAATGTTCCAGAAGCAGAAGAAATAGTCGATTTTAAAATAGTAACTGAAGATGATGTGAATCGTGCAGGAAAATTCATTATTGATGAAGTTGGATGTAAGTCTGTAGTTATAAAAGGTGGACATCTAACAGGAGAAGCGAAAGATTATTTATTCTTAAATGATGGGACTAAGAAAGTGTGGACTAGTGAGAGATTTAAAACTAATCATACACATGGAACAGGATGTACTTTCTCAGCAGTTATTACCGCTGAATTAGCAAAAGGCAAAAGTATAGTTGAAGCTGTAGATATTGGAAAAAAATTTATTACCGCAGCGATTAAACATACACCAGAGATAGGTCATGGAAATGGTCCTGTAAATCATATAGCATTTAAAGGAGATTTATAAATATGACAAGTTTAAAATTATTAAAAAAGAAAGCACCATTAGTGATCTGCATTACTAATGATGTAGTAAAAAATTTCACAGCAAATGGATTAGTAGCACTAGGAGCGTCACCAGCGATGAGTGAATATCCAAAAGATCTAGAAGATTTATTAAAATATGCTGGAGGATTATTAATAAATATAGGTACATTAACTGATGAAACTTGGAAATTATACCAAGAAGCATTGAAAATTGCTGAGAAGTATAATGTTCCTGCAGTATTAGACCCTGTAGCATGTGGAGCTGGAGCATATAGAAAAAAAGTATCAGATGATTTAATAAACAATTATAAACTAGCAGCGATTAGAGGAAATGCTGGAGAAATTGCATCTTTAGTTGGAATAAATGTAGCATCTAAGGGAGTAGACAGTGCAGGGGTAGATAATATTGATGAAATTGCCTTAGCAGCAAATGAGAAGTTTAATATTCCTATAGTAGTAACTGGAGAAGTTGATGCTATTGCTGTTAACGGTAAGGTAGTGACTATCCATAACGGAAGTGCAATGATGCCGAAAGTTATTGGAACAGGATGTTTATTAGGAGCAGTTCTAGCAAGTTTTATAGGACTAGAAAAAGGACAAGAATTAAAATCTTTAGAAACAGCAATGTTAGCATATAATATTGCCGGGGAAATGGCAGAAAAACGTCCTAATGGACATCTACCAGGAACGTTTAAAGTTGAATTTATTAATGCGTTATATGAAGTTACTGATAAAGATATAAAAACATTTAAAAAGGTGAAATAAGATGTTTAATAAAGAACTATTAAAATTATATTTTATTTGTGGAACGACTACTTGTTTAGGGAAAGATTTATATACAGTAGTTGAAGATGCCTTAGTAGGTGGAATAACTTTATTTCAATTCCGTGAAAAAGGTAAAGGTGCTTTAGAAGGTAAAGAAAAACTGGAATTAGCAATAAAACTTCAAAATCTTTGTAAAAAATACAATGTACCGTTTATCGTAAATGATGATATAGAATTGGCATTAGAAATAGATGCTGATGGAGTCCACGTAGGACAAGACGACCTAGGTGTTGATGAAATTAGAAAATTGATGCCAAATAAAATAATCGGTCTTTCTATAGGAAATGAAGAAGAATTTAAACAATCCAAAGTTGAATATGTAGATTATGTTGGTGTAGGACCTGTATATGTCACTCAGTCAAAAGATGATGCAGGTGGTGCAATAGGATATGAAGGACTAGAATTAATGAGAAAATTATTACCGGAAATGCCACTAGTCGCAATCGGTGGAATACAGACACAACATATTAAAGATATAATGAAGACAAATGTCGATGGTGTATCTATTATTTCAGCAATTTCATATTCAGATAATATTGAAAAAACAGTTCGTGAAATGAACGAACAATTCTAAAATTAGCCTCCAAAGGAAAATCATTTCTTGATAACTTTCAAGGAATGAGTCAAAGAGTAGAATGGAAAATTTATACCGGTTTTTTATTCTGCTCTTTTTATCTTATCAATTGATAAAAAAATTGATAAGTTATATAATTAGTGTGAAAAAAAGAATACTAAAATATTGGTAGGAGGAAAATTTTATGACGAATATAGTATTGATTCATGGTACATGGTGTGATGGGACTGTGTGGGGAGAATTCGCAGATGATCTGCAAAAATTAGGTTTAAATGTATATACTCCAACATTGAGATATCATGATTTACCTTATGAAGAAGTCGAAAAAAAGGTAGCAGATGTTAGTTTAGATGAATTTGCTGATGATATTGTAGATCTAATAGAAACGCTAGATGAAGCTCCGATTGTATTGGGGCACTCGTTAGGAGGACTCCTTGCTCAGAAAGTTGCTATGAAGACAATGACTAAGGGGCTTATTTTAATGGGGACTGCACCAGCAGCAGGAATTTTCGCATTTTATCCAAGCATGGTAATTTGTTTCTATAAACATTTTCTACGTTGGGGATTTTGGAAAAAATCTATGCCCCCTTATAAACATGCATTTTATGATTATTGTATGAATAATCAAGATGAAGCGGATAAGGAGAGAGAATTTTCTAAATTAGTTCCAGAATCTGGATTTACATACTTCCAAATGGCACTACCTTTTTTAGATAAGCAAAAAGGTGCATATATTGATTTTAAAATTGTAACTGAACCTGTATTAGTAATAACTGGAAGTGAAGATAAAATGGTGCATCCAAATATAGCAAAAGCAACAGCGAAAAGATACAAAAACGCTACATTAACAATATTACAAGGTTCAGATCATATGTATGAAGCTCCGAAATATAGAGACAAAACTGTAGAAGCAATAGAGAAATGGCTAAAAAATAACAATCTTAACTAGTGATTTTTTGAAAGAAATAGTATTTTATGTAAATGAAAAAGTAAATAATCATGAGTTTTCAAAAAACTTTTTAAAAAAAATTCAAAAAAAAGTGTTGACATTTTTAATTCTGAATGATAACATAGAGTCAAGTTAAAAATTACCAATATTCAAATAAGTACTTTATAGGAACTTTTACAGAGAGTGTGGATGGGTGAAAGCACACAATGCAGATGATAAAGGAAAATGGTTTGAATGGTAAAAAAAGTGAGTTTTAAAACACAAGCTTTTTTCGTAGGCGTTACGTTACAAACGCACACTATCTCGGATATATTCTAGATGCATAGCCGATGTAGTGGTAAAGTTCGTATTTTACGAAAAAGTAAGGTGGTACCGTGAAATTAGTTTTCGCCCTTATTCTCTTAGGAGAGTAGGGGTGATTTTTTTTACATAAAATTCACAAAACCTAAATATTAATAATAAAAAAATCAAAAGGAGAAAATTATATAATGAAGAAATTATTATTTTTAGTAACAAGTTTTATACTTGGAATCGTATTAATTGGATGCTCTAGCGCATCAAAAACTGAGAAAAAAGGTATCGATGTTGATAAACTAGATCCTAGTAAACCTGTAACAGTAAAAGTTGGAGCTACTAACGTACCTCACGCTGTATTATTAGAGCACGTTGCTCCTCAACTTGAAAAAGAAGGAATCAAATTAGACATCGTTACATACCAAGACTACTACGTACCAAACAAAACGTTAAACGATAAAGATATCGACATTAACTACTTCCAACACGTACCATTCTTAAAAAATGCTATTAAAGAAAATGGATACAAAATTGAAGATGCTGGTGCAATTCACTTAGAGCCAATCGGATTATACTCTAAAAAAGTTAAAAACGTTAAAGACCTTAAAGAAGGTGCCAAAGTATTAGTAAGTAACAACAAATCTGAATGGGGACGCGTAATTAAATTACTAGCTTCTGAAGGATTAGTAAAAGTTAAAGATGGTGTAGATCCAGTAACAGCTACTTTTGATGATATCGCTGAAAACCCTAAAAAATTACAATTTAGCTACGAAAATGATCCAGCATTAATGGTTAAATTCTACCAAAATGGTGAAGGTGACCTAGTTTCAATCAACGCTAACTTTGCTGTTGACGCAGGATTAAATGCAGCAACTGAACCAGTTTTAGTAGAAAAAGCTACAGATGATAACCCATATGCTAACATCGTCGTTGTTCGTGAAGGTGATAAAGACAAACTTGTTGTTAAAAAACTTGTTGCAGCTTTAAAATCTGAAGATACTCAAAAATTCATTAAAGAAAAATGGAATGGAGCAGTATTACCTGTTAAATAATTTCATTAAATAAATAAAAAAGCAGCTCATAAGAGCTGTTTTTTTGTTTATTTAAAGTAAAGAAAGTGTGAATTTAATTTATATACTGGAAAATAAAAAATTGGACTGACAAAAATCAGTCCAATTAGTTTATATGAATGTTGATATTATTAACCAGAAATTTAAGATTATTAATATTACTGTACAGATCCATGCAAGAATCTTCATCCATGGTTTAATAACAAATTCTCCCATAAGTTTTTTATTTGATGTATAAAGTGTTAGTGGGATAATTGATATTGGAAGAGCAATACTTAAGAATACTTGTGTATAAATTAGTAAGCTCTCTATTGCTTGTTCGCTATCTCCGAAAACTATTAAACAGATAACAACAGGTAATACTGCAATTACACGTGTTAACATTCTTCTAAGCCACATAGGAAGCCTTAAATGAATGAAACCTTCCATAACTATTTGCCCTGATAATGTACCAGTAATAGTAGAATTTTGTCCAGATGCTAAAAGAGCAACTGCGAATAATATACTAAGAAGTGGCGAAGCAATAGATCCAACAATATTACTATCTTGTAAAGCATTGTATAAATCTGTAAAACGTCCAAGGCTGTCACCATGACCATGGAATAATGCTGCCCCAAGAACTAATAGTAGACAGTTTACTACGAATGCAATAGTAAGTTGAATATTAGAATCTATTGTAGAAAATCGAATTGCTTCTCTTTTAACTTTATTATCTTTTCTATCGTATCGTCTTGCTTGAACAATAGAAGAATGTAGGTATAAATTATGTGGCATAACTGTTGCACCTACGATACCAAGGGCGATAAATAATGCACCTTTATTACTAATTACTTCTTTGTTTGGAATAAATCCTTTAATTAATTCTCCGGTATTAGGATTAGATAATAAAACTTCATAGAAGAATATTATAAGAATTGTAAAAATAAGTGCAGCCACAATTGCCTCAATTTTTCTAAATCCAAAATGCGCTAATAATAATAGTAAAAATACATCGAAGATAGTTATTATAACTCCTAATAGTAATGGAATACCGAATAACAATTTTAAAGCTACGGCACTTCCGATAATTTCTGCAATATCAGTAGCCATAATAGCTAGTTCGGTAATAATCCAAAGGACAACACCTAGTTTCTTACCAGTATGTTTTCTAGTTGCTTGAGCTAGGTCCATACCAGTTACAATACCTAATCTTACAGACATTGATTGAAGCAACATCGCGATAAGATTCGATATAAGTATAACGAATAGTAAGCTATACGCATATTGAGCACCACCAGCGATAGAGGTAATCCAGTTACCAGGATCCATATAACCGACTGCTACTAATGCTCCCGGTCCACTATAAGCCAGGACTTTCTTTAAAAAGCTTCCTTCTTTTGGAACATCAACTGTATTGTTAATTTCTTGAAGAGAAAGCTGATTCGCAGCTTCTAACTCTTCTTGACTTTTTCTCAAAAATTTTTTAAAAATCATTTAATCACCTTCTCTAAAAATAATAGTGTAGAATAAGAATATAAAACTACTTTCCTTAAGGCAGAAATCTTGCCTTCGGAAAACTATAAACAATATTATACTACAAAAATGAAAAAATGTAAATTCTTTTGAAAATAGATATCATCATGATATTAGTTTATTATTAGTATAAGATGAAAAAAGTTTAAAATATATTGAAAATAATTTGAATAGAAATAAAATCCTATTGTAATATAAGTTAATTCTTTGTATAGGAAAAATGAGAAAATATTATTAGGTGATTATATATACAACAATGATAAATGTAGTTCTGTATATATAATTGTGATAGAATATAATTGAAGGGTTATACAGTAGGGGGAGATACTTATGGAAAGTTATATTTTTATTATCATATTAAGTCTAATTTTTGCTAGTGCCATTAAGTGTTTAGTAGATAGTGAGAATAAGAGAGAGTTCCTATTTAGACGAAGTTGTTGTTCTAGTTGTCAGAAAGAATTAAGGGGTATGGACTTAATTCCCATTTTTAGCTATTTATATAAAAAAGGACGATGTAGTTACTGTAATCAAAAAATTCCATTAGATGTATTTTTATACGAAATTTTTACTTTTATTACTATAGTATTATTTATTATTTTCCAAAATCATTTTGTTTTTATTAGTTATCTTGAAGTTAGTATATTTATTATTCTCATTTTTTTAGGAATAGAAGATATAAAATCATTTGAAGTTAATGATGAGTTGTTTTATCTTCTAATTATATTAAATTTTTCTTCTATATATATACACTATTATTTATTCAATTTTTTAGATTTTATTTATCTTATTATTATCTTTCATATACTATATATTTTTACAAGAGGTGGTTTAGGTTATGGCGATATAAAAGTTTTTTGTGTATTAGCTTTAAATTTAAACTTATTTGAAGGAGTGTATTTGTTAATTTTCACATTTTTATATGCAGGATTCTTCGCCATTTGGTTAATTATTTTGAAAAAAGTTAAAAGAAAAACGAAACTACCACTAGTACCATTCATAGCGCTTAGTTATTTAACAATAATATTAATAAGGGAGGGATTATTATGGTAGCATATACTATTAAAGAGTTTAATGAGGAAGATCGTCCGAGGGAGAAATTCAAAAAATTAGGTGCTCTAGCTCTCAGCGATAAAGAGATTCTAGCAATATTACTAAGAACAGGGACAAAAAATCAAAATGTAATTGAGCTTTCCGACATGATTCTGAAAGATATGGGTGGCATTACAAAGTTAAGAGATACAACTTTAACAGAACTTATGAAACATAAGGGGATAGGTCAGGAAAAGGCGATACACATTCTGGCGAATATAGAGTTTGCAAGAAGAATATATGCAACGAATGTCCTAGATGTGAAGTGTGATAGCCCGCAGTCAATAGCCAATTATCTAAAATCATCTTTAGAGAATTTAACACAAGAAGTCTTCATAGTATTAGATATTGATACGAAAGGTAAAATAATCGAAAAAAGAGAAGTATTCAAAGGTAGTTTATCTATGTCGGTGGTGCATCCAAGGGAAGTATTTAAACTAGCGATAAAAAATAGTGCTTCAAGCATTGTCTGTGTGCATAATCACCCAAGTGGAGATGCAACACCTTCTATAGAAGATATTAAAACGACGATAAATCTAATGGAAGTTGGTGAAGTAGTTGGTATAGAAATGCTAGATCATATTGTAGTGGCTAAAAAAGGATATGTTAGTATTAGAAAAGTATTGAATTATCTAGCAGTTGAAAATATAGATTATAAATATGAAGATGTTACAGGTGAACAATTAAAATATATACTGAGAAAATATAAGGTTGTAGGAGAGTATTAAATAAGTAAAAGGTCTAAAACGAAATATAAAAAATTGATTTTCTAGTAGAAATATAGTAGTATAAAGGAAGGTGATTCACTACCTATATTTCAAATGTGAACGTTAAGCTAGGAATTTTTCCTAGCTTTTTTGTATGGAATATTTTTAATGGGTGAAAAATTCTAGAATAAGGGTATTTGATATGCAAACAATTTGAAAAATTATAGAAAGATCAATATTTCAAAATTTTTGCTTTTCTACTTCATCTATGTTAAAATATAGTCATAAAAGAGAGAGCCGTTTTAAAGACGGTGGCTCTAGTTTAGGTATTTTATAACCATCTAGCCTGCCAAAGCATAAAGATGGTTATTTTTTATTGTCTTTTTTTAATGCTACAATACATGCACTAACTACTGAAACAATCAATAGATTTATTCCAATAATCGTCTGTACAATTTCGTAAGCTGACAACTTGCTACTCCTTTCGTCAAGATTTTAGTGTATGCGAGCATAGCACCATCCCCTTTCATATTGAAGTAGCCACCATCTTTATCGGAAGTGTTACACTCCCTAACTTCTCTCTCCAATTTTGATTATATCAAATTAAATGGTCATTATCAATAATTTATAAATATACGTAATATAATAAATTTAAAGGATAAATATAGTGTTACAGTGAATGTTAAAAAAATTCATTTACTATAGTTTTACTGAAGTTATTATATCAAAAAAGTGGTTTTGATGAGGAAATAATTTTGTAAATGTATATAGGTATAGAAAAGAGAAGACATGTATTTTTTAGTTCCAGTTAAAAGATTAGTTTCAAGTTAATTTTTAGTTTTATATTTGAATTGGAATTTAATTTAAGAATTAATAAATTCTAAAAACAACCTTGAATTTTCAGAAATAACATTGACTAGCAATTTTTTATTTGATATAATTTCTATAATTTAACAAACGTTAATTGGGTTTTATGTTGAGTGGAAAGTTAATCTATAGATTGAATTATTTTAGAATATCAAATATTAAGAAAGAAATTGATTAGCTTCTATGAGCAATTGATTTCTTTTTATTGTATTTAGATTTTAAAAGGCTATTTATAAAATAAAAACTGGACTTTTAAATAGAAGGACTCAAATTAGGAGTGGGAAATATGAGAAAATTTTTATTTGCGGTAGTTTTATTTCTTATTACAGTAGTCTCGGGGATTAATATTTATTTTTCATATCAAATTAAATATGTTGTCGATGCCCTTACTACTAAAAATGAGCAATTATTCTACAATCAAATTATATATTTATCTGTAATTATAATACTAATGCTTATATGTGAATATTTACGTCAGATTTTAGATACTATTTATCTGAATAAAGTTGGGTTTAATATTCATAGAACCCTTGTGGGTAGTTTACTTAAGAATAAACTAGATACAAAGAGTAAAAATTTATTATCTACTGTAAATAATGATATTGGAATGGTAAAAGATCAATATTATAATACGATTTTTTCTCTGTATCAGGGGATAGTTTATTTTATTTTTGCTACAATAGCGTTGTTCAAATTGGATGTAACAACAGCGTTTTGGGTTATAGGATTGTCATTATTTCCGATTGTAATTCCTAACCTATTCAAATCATATTTGAAAAATGTTCAAAACAGTATTTCTATACAAAAGGCTAGTTATAACGATAAACTTGAAGATTTTTTAGAAGGGTTATTAGTTATTAAAAATAGCGATTCTGCTAATATATTTTATGAAAAATTACTTAATGAATATAAAAAAATAAATAAACTTGTTAATAGGAAGAATGTTTTAGCATCACTTGTAAATGTCTTAACAGGATTAGTATTCTATGCTACTATTATTGCTATTTTATATATAGGAGGTCGTCAAGCTCTGTTAGGAAATACTAGTGTAGGGGATATAGTATCTATTTTTACTATTTCTGCAGAGTTAGTAATGCCTGTCAATTTGATAACAGCTTCTATAGCTAATATAACATCCGTAAAAGATATAAAAAGGGAATTAGATTCTAAAGAGAAGTTTGAATATATAGATAGTCATAAAATTATCGATTTTGAAAACATAGAAATTCGAAATGAAAGCTATAAATTTAATAATAGAGAAATTTTTAGTGATTTTTCGGCTATTTTTGAAAAAGGTAAAAAGTATTTAATTCAAGGAGATAGTGGTAGTGGAAAATCGACGTTAGCATTACTATTAACAAAAAACCTTGAAGGATGTAACATATTTTTAAATGGAAAAAATATTAACAGTTATGAATACAACACAATTCAAAAAATAATAACTTATGTACCTCAAGATAGCTTTATATTTGTAGGTACGATTATCGATAATCTTACTTTTTATAAAAACATAGAAGCGGATAAAATAATGACTTTAATAAAAGAAACTAGATTAGATGACAAAATTAAAGAAGTTTCCAATTTGGTTAATACTACGTACGATAAGAGAAAATCAAATTTATCTGGTGGACAAAAACAAAGGTTAGCATTAATTAGGGCAATATTACAGGAAAAACAAGTTATAGTTTTAGATGAAACATTATCAGGATTGGATAAAAATACATACATCTTAATTGAAAAATTACTATTAAGTATGAAAGATAAGACTTTAATTCATATTTCACACAGATCTTATCCAGAAACTTTGAGAATGTATGATGAGGTATATGTAATGGGGAAAATAGAAAATGCCAAGTAATGTTTATTGCTTGGCATTTTTGTGTTATTTAATTCATTTAATATTTGATATTACTGTACTTTTAATTCTACACATTCTGTTAGTTGTTTTTTGATTTCTTCTTGTATATGGTGAGAAATCATTATTAAGGTTAACTTATCGTCAGCTAAGATATTGTTTTCTATCTGTACTGCTGTTTTTTCATCTAATGCTGAGGTTGCTTCATCGAGAATTAAAATTGGATAATTTCTAATTAAAACTCTCGCAAGAACTAACCTTTGTTTTTCTCCTCCTGATAGGATTTCTCCCATATTAGATAGGTTGTGATCTAAGCTGTCAGGTAAAGCTCTAACTCTATCAGCTAAACAAACTTTTTCCAATATGCTCCATATTTCTTCATCTGAATAACTATCATCTAAAGTGATGTTATATCGAATTGAACCGCTGAAAATAGATGTTTGTTGACTCACATATCCAATCTCTTTGGAGAAGTTAATATCATCCTGTATTTCAAGAGGATTTCCATCGATTAAAACTTTATCGTGGTTGGATTGTAATTTTCCTAGTAGCAACTTGATTATAGTAGATTTTCCTGAACCACTTTTACCGATTACGGCATATTTTCCACCTTTATTTATATTAAAGTTGAAGTTTCTAATAACATGGTTATCTCCGAAACTATAATTAAAGTTTTTAAATTCAATATTTTCTTCAACGTGTGGATAAAGTGTTTCTTTAGCAGTCGCTTTAGTTATAACGCTATTTAATATTTCTTTTGTACCGATTACCTTAATATACAGATCAACCAATTGATTGATAGAAGTAAGGTATATACCTAGTATAGTAGATACCGAAGCTATTGTTCCGATAGTCAATTCATTTTTTAAAACCAAATAAATCGCAAAGATAAAAATTAATAATTCAAGTAATTTCTCGATACTTTGTAAAGTTAATTCACCAAATGCCATTAATTTAGAAATACTATACTGTTGATCTTCTTTTTGGATCTGACTAGTCTTAACATTTTTTGAGAATAAATTTATCTTACCGATATTTTTTAAATCTTCATAGCCTGTTAAATATTCCTTTAAAACTCCAGAGAATTTCCCTGATAAAATTGATAAATTTGTATATCCTACACTAATTTTTTTACCAAACTTACCGCTTATTAAAAACATAGCGACTGATGATAATAGGGCGAATACAACAAATTTCCAATTAATAAGCCATAAAAATACTACTGATGAGATAAATAATACAATAGCACTAAGTAAACCAGTTAATGGTGAGAATAAATATGCAGATAATAATTCAAGTTGATAAGTATATTTAGTCATATGTTCACCAGAGTCAACCTTATTAAATTCTGACTGAGACATAGTTTCTATGTTTTTACTAATTCTATCACCTAGATATATTTTCCATTGTTTAACTAATTGTGCAATTATAATTTTTAACCACGCTCTAAGCAATTCTACTATTATTAAAACACAAATAATAAAGCCAACTTTTGTCCATAGAGATCCTGTTTTGTATATTACAGAATCAACAATATCAACACGAGCGTATACAACATAAACAGTCCCTATTGATACTATTAGTGTCAAAATAAACATAATGCATAACTTTAATTTGTTCAATGTTATAACTTCTAAAATATTTTTAATCAAATTGCTCTCCTTTGAATAGATTACATAAATGTTGTTTGTATTTAAGTTACAAGCTTTATGTAACTTTAATTATACTGACTTTTTTTTTCGTGTCAAGATAATTAGAGTAAGTTTTCTGAAAATTATAAGTTTATATTGTTATCATCTATTTTTCATACTATAATAAAAGTATAAATATAAGTTGGTGTTTTATATAGTTCTCAAAATCTCCTTTAGTAGTTTGTTATTATTTAAGTGGAATTAAAAGTAGGAGGTATTTATGAAAAGATATATTTTAAAATTTAAATATAGGTTCTTATTAATTTGTTTTCTTATATTGTTAAGACAGTTATTTCTTATGAAGAGTAACTTTTTAAATGCAGATGCTATAACTGTGCTTACTAACAAAAATCTACATAGTTTCTTTGAAATTATCTTATTCTTATCAGTTACGTGGTTTGTTATTATAGTAATTGATAGAGTGGTAAAGGTAAGAGAGGAGATTTTTATTCAAGATATTGGAATAGATGTTAAAGATAATCTGTCTAGTAGCCTTATAGAATTAGATATTGAAAAGTATAAAGATAATTCATCTGGTGTTTATCAATCTTGGTTTAACAATGATATTCAAATGATTCAAGAAAAAGGTTTGAGAAATATATTTGCTATAATATACAGCCTTTCTGGTGTGGTATTTTCTCTTTATGCTCTATTGAAATATCACTGGATTATTTCTTTAATTACTATTATAGGAACAGGAATATTAATTTAT
The DNA here is from genome assembly GCF_012273215.1 of Gemella haemolysans. NCBI lineage: Bacteria > Bacillati > Bacillota > Bacilli > Caryophanales > Gemellaceae > Gemella > Gemella haemolysans. The sequence continues at coordinate 287,944 of NZ_CP050965.1, forward strand.
CTTCCAAAAATTTTTAATAAAAAACTTCATAATATGGGAACAGAAGTTACTAAAGAAAATGAGAATTATGTTGCTTCGTTAGAGGAGACGATTCTAGACTATGATACGTATTTCTCTCTTAATAAATTACAAATAATTTCTAAAAGAATAGCTAATATAAGTAGAATTTTGAAAAATGTATTTGTTAAACAAAGTAAATTGGAAAGTAATTATTATATGCTTAACTTCGGCTTAAATGTCTTTTTCCAAGTGTTATTAGTTTTTGTTACAGGGTATTTAGTTGTTAAAGATAATTTGGAAATCGGTGCAGTTGCAGCCGTAGGAATGTTTGCTAATCTTGTATTTGATGGTATGAGCCAAGTAGGTTATAGAATAGCATTTATTAAAGGCGCAAAACCTATTTTCTCTAAGCATGATGAATTCATGTTAAATAATAAGGATACCTACTCACCTATTGAATATTCTTTAAGAGAAACATTATTTAAAATTAAAAACTTATATTTCAGTTATGGTGATAAAGAAATTCTAAATAATGTGAATCTTGATATAAAAGAGGGGAATAAATATTTAATAAGTGGAGATAGTGGCGTTGGTAAATCAACATTATTTAAAATAATTACAGGGCAATTAAGAAATTATGAAGGTAGTGTAGAGTATTGTAGTGTTGATTTGAAAAAATTATCTACTAAGCAAATACTAGAAAAACTAACTATAATTCAACAAGAAAATTTTGTATTTTCAGGCACTGTCAAAGATAACATAACTATGGGAGAAGTAGCTGAGGATAGTGAAGTAGCTAAATATTTAGAAAAAGTGGGCTTAACACAGAAAGACTTCTTATATTCAGAAGTAGAGGTTCATGGAAAAAATCTTTCAGGAGGACAACGCCAAAGATTGGCTATAGCTAGAGCGTTATTTAATGGTAAAAAAATACTTTTAATTGATGAAGGAACATCAGCTTTAGACAAAGAATCGGCGAAAAGTTTAGTAGAAATGCTGTTAGGAAATAAAGAATTAACGATAATAATGATTAGCCATGATATAAGTGATGAACTAAGAGGAAAATTTGATAATATTATAAAATTGTGATACAAGTGAAAGTTAGTAAAAAATGATATAGATTGAATAGAAAAATGAAAATAGGAGAGTGGCTAAAAAATCAATTTCTCCAAGAATAAGATTTTGAGTCACTCCCATTTGATAAGGAGGAAAAGCATGAGTTATAAGTTTATGAGTGATGCTTTAGATAATAATTTAATGCCAATAGGTAAAAGTGATTTTTTAAATTTATTTAAAGATTTAGAAATAGGAGAAGGCGATATCCTGATTGCGCACGTATCTCTTAGTAATTTTGGTTATATAATCGGCGGTGCAAGATGTATTTATGAAGCACTTATGGAAAGATTAGGAGAAAGTGGAACGCTCGTTGTTCCAACACAATCTTTAGAAAATATGTCTCCAGAGTATTGGGAATATCCTAAAGTTCCTAAGGAGTGGATAGAAAAAATTAAACAAGAAAGTTTATCTTATGATGTTAATCTATCTAGTACACGAGGTATGGGGAAATTTAGTGAGTTTGTTATGAATTTAACACACTCAGTTAGAAGTTCTCATCCACTATATTCTTTTTCAGCAGTAGGAGAAAAAGCACAGGAAATAATAAAAGAGCATCCATTAGATGATGGCTTAGGATATAATTCACCATTAGGGAGATTGTATGATCAAAATGCAAAAATTTTATTATTAGGAACTGATTTTGAATCCAATACAGCATTGCATCTTGCAGAATATTCACTAAATAGAAAAACAATAAAAGAAAGTGCAAATGTAGATGGAGAGTGGTTAGAATTTTCTAATATCGAATTAGATATATATGATGATTTCTTAACAGTTCAGAAAGAATTCATGAAAAATTATAAGGGAAGTTATCAAATAAAAGATATACAGAAAACATCAGTTCTTTGTATAGATTTAAAAAGTTGCGTAGATTTTGCGAAAGAATATTATAGAAGAAAAGAAGAAATAAATTCATAAAGTTAATACTGAATAATGTACACTTAGTTGATTTTAGAAATAGCTAGGTGTATATTGTTTTATTTTATTTAAGAAGTAATACAATGGCAATTCACAAAAAGTCTAAAATTAAAAAAAGTGTATATTGTAACTCATAGACAGAGGGGATATTTACTATAAAAACAAGGAATAATTTTTGGAAACCGTTTTTTATTTTATTGCTTTTATACAATGTTTATATTACAATAAAACTGTAAAAGTATACAAAAACATAAGGGAGGGAGTTAAATGGTAAATTTATTAACAGTGAAAAATTTAGCATACAAATATAAAAATTCTAGTAATTATGCGATTAAAAATATTTCTTTTTCTGCGGAAAAAGGAGATATGATTGCACTTATAGGTAAAAGTGGTTCAGGGAAAACTACGATAATTAATTCTACATTAGGATTGTTTTCTAATATCGAAGGAGAGGTATCTTTTGGTGAGGGTGTGTCTGTTCGAGATATAGATTACTGTATGCAAAATCAATCAGTAGATTGGTACTTAAATGTATATGACAATATTTATATGGGGGTATTATACTCTAAAAATACTATTAGCAAGAAAAGTGTAGATGAGATTATTGAGGTTCTAGGTTTAAAAGGTAAGGAGAAATCAGACTTAACAGAATTATCTGGAGGACAACTGCAGAGGGTACAAATAGCAAGAAGTTTGATATCAGATTCAAAAATTTTATTCTTAGATGAACCTACTACAGGATTGGATGTAGTATTATCAAAAAATATATTAGAATACATAAAAAATAATAATAAAGAACATGCTGTTTTTATATCTTCTCATGATTTAGATCTTATAGAAAAGTATTGTAATAAAATAATTTATATAAACGACGGAGAATGTTTATACTTTGGAGAAATGAGCACCTTCTTAAAAGAATATAATAAAGAAATAGTATACAATATTTCTTACAGTGGTGAAATAAGTAAAGATGTGGTAGAAAAACATAAAGATACTATTACAATCGTTGATGATAAAAATTTAAAAATTTTCTTGGAAAAAGAAGAGGAAATTTCAAATGTCTTAAAACTACTATTGGCAGAAAATATTACAATAGGAAGCCTGCAGAAAGAAGAAATTACCTTGAAGAGAATATTGGAATTGGAGGAGTAATTATATGAAAAATGTTATGAAGAATTTTTGGGCGACATCGTATATAGAATACAAGGCGATTGAAAATAATAAGCAGATTATATATACTCAGCTAATGGTTCCAATATTGTACTTTGTATTTTTTGGATTTGGAATAGGGAACTCTTTTTCAAGTTTAGCTTTTAAAGGAGAAAATGTTAGCTATATTGAATATATTTTCATTGGAATTATAGGAGTAATACTAAATTCTCAGATGAATCAGTCAGTTTATAGGGTGAATTTAGATAAAAAATGGGGACTCTTAGCGTATAAAAGAATAAAAGGAACATCAGCAATTTCATATTTTCTAGGAAAATTAGTATTTCCGTTAGGAATCACAATAGTGCAAGTATTATTAATCTACTTTTTATCGTTTTTCTTAGGGATAAAAATACAGATAGGTCCTTTTCTAAAAGTATTAATTATTGTAATTATTAGTCTAGTATTTTGGTTTTCTCTTGGGGTTATTATCTCATTAGGAACTGTATCGTATAGAACTAGAGACCTTATCTTAGGAACATTATTACTACCGATAATTTTTGCCGCACCGACTTTTTATAGTTTAGATAATTCTAAGGTGCTATACTATATATCAAAACTTAATCCATTAACTTACCAATTAACGAGCATGAGAACTGTAATTTTTGATATGGATCTTGATATAAATACATATATTACAATATTTTTAAGTCTAATAATGTTTGTTTTAGCAATAAGCGTGATAATAAGATCAGAATTATTAGGTGATGAGAGATAAAAAATGTACACTTAGTTGTTTTAGAGATGACTAAGTGTACATTTGTATTTATATGAAATGTATTACTGAGATTTTCGTATTGATACCATTATATTTTCATATTACAATAAAGGTGTAAAGTTTAACAGCACTATAAACATATATAAAATATGAAACTTCTAATGTAAGAGGAGGTTATTGGTAATGGACAGTATAATAGGATCTATCGTTGCAACTATAACTATTGCTTTTCTATATTTTATGTTTAGAAGAAAATCTCTCCCCATTTTCAAAAAGAATAAGCAACAATTGCTAATAGGATTGATACCAATTGTTATATTTTGTATTTTCTTTCCAAAAGTGATTAAAATAGCTATAATTTTTTTAGTAGTTGAGATTATTTTATATATAATAGATTATCTCAATGAGAAGAAAAATTCTACGAAATAAGAGTATATATTCCTTCAAAAAATAGTATAGTGATTTTTGGAGAATTCTACAATGGAAGAATTAAAATTAGAGAGTTTTTATTTAAACGAAAATGAATTTAAAATGGTGTATAATAAAAGTATATTTAATATATGAGTGTTGTGAATTGATAACTTGTTAGATTGAAGAAAATAAAAAATGAATAAATAACTTGATTAAGAAAATTCTTAAAACTATTTTTTATCATAACATAGTTAATTGAAATTATTGAAAGGGATGTAATTGTTACATTCATAATAGTGTTTTTAAAGTTTATAAATTAAATAAATTGATGGATTTGTTATTTGGTTATTAACTTATAAATTTAGATGATTTTGTAATTGTACTTGTTAAAATAAAGAAAAAGTTTATTTTGAATTTTGTTAATATATAAGAGAAAGAGAGTGAATAAAAATGAATAAACAATATTATCTTTGTACTGAAATTTTAAGTGAAGGAAGTTCAGTTGCACTAGCTTTTGACGTTAATTGGGACTTAGACATTAGTGATCTAGTTAGAGTAAAACTTATACTAAATCCTAGTGAAGTTTTTGATAGTTTTATGTTAGATGTTTATGATAATTTAGATGGTTTAAATCAAGAAGATATAAATGATTTTTTTAATTCGGAAACATCGGAATCATTGCTTTTGGGATTAATTCAATTAATAAAAGAGAAATTATTTTTTAATCCTCTGGATATAAAGGGTGCGTTATTGACATCTTCTGAAGATATGATAATGATAGATTTATTAATTAAAGTTGATCCTTCAGATTATAGTATAAGTTCTACTGATTTTTATTTAGTGTTTGGCTTGGCTTTTTCTGAATTAACTTTTAGTTCGATAATAGGAAGTTTTCTATTAAAAAAAGGACATGAGCTACATCATCTTTATTACGAGGAGTAAACTTAGATTACTTCTCTATATTTATTGGAATACCTCAAAATATGGAAATCATATCAGATTGATATGATTTTCCCTTTTTCACTATGAGAGAGCAGTGTAATCTGATATAATGTATAGAACTGAAACATATAAATTGATAAGATTATAGATTAATTAAAATCTACTAAAGGAACTTTTGTATGATAAAATTAGTTGTTACAGAAATAACAACGTAAAGTAGAATACAAATAAACGTTATTGAAGTCTTTCTATTAAGAGATTGGAATGTAATTAGTTGTTGAAAAGTACAGGTCGGAATATTTTAGGAAATGGAGAAAGTGATGGATAATATAATAGATGTAAAAGGTCTAAAAAGAAGTTTTAAGACTCTGAAAAACGGTGAATTTGAAGCTATAAAAGGAATAGAATTTTCAGTGAAAGAAGGAGAAATTTTTGGTTTGTTAGGACCTAATGGTGCAGGTAAAACAACAACAATAAAAATTTTAACTACGATGCTTGCACCAAGTGAGGGGAGTGTAAAAGTTTTAGGTTTTGATACTTTTCATGAAGCCAAAAAGGTTAGAGAGCATATAAATTTTGTTTTTGGTGGAGAGCGTAGCCTATACTGGCGACTAAGCGCAAGAGATAACCTAGCATATTTTGCTGATCTTTATAAAATTCCACGTAAAGCGCAAAATGAACTTATTGAAAATTTAATAAAACGTGTTGGTCTTAGTGAATTTATTGATAAAAAAGTAGAAACCTTCTCGAAAGGTATGAAACAAAGATTACAGATTGCACGTTCATTACTCAATAATCCGAAAATAATATTTTTAGATGAGCCTAGTATAGGTCTAGACCCAATAGGAGCAAAAGAACTTCGTGAACTTATTAAAGAATTAGCCAAAGATGGTGTAACTATATTATTAACAACTCATTATATGCCTGAAGCAGAAGAACTTTGCAATAGAATTGCAATAATAAAAAAAGGTGAACTGCTTGCCTTAGATGATGTGGTAGGATTACAAAATCTTGTTTCTTACGAACGAAAAGAAGAAATAAAAGCGAAAAAAATTCGTGAGCAAGAGGAGAAAAATAAACAAAACCTAGAAATAACTTTGGAAGATATTTATATAGAATTATTGGGGGAGAAATAATATGAGGGCTATTTTAATGAGTGCAAGGGTTCAGATGAAGCAATCGATAGCACGACCGATGTTTAGATTTTGTATTTTTATTGGTCCTATACTGAGTGGTATTTTGTTAGGTATGATATATCAAAATCGTAGTATCGAAGATTTTATGCTTTACGCCTTTATCGGAGCTGGGATATCTACATTTTGGGGAAGTATTTGTTTCTCATCAGCGAGTGACATGGATAGAGAAAAATGGATGGGAACAATGCCGATGATCTTCACTTCACCGATAGGTTTCGAAAATATTATTTTTGGGAAAATATTAGGTAATACATTTTGGGGAATGTTTAGTTTTTGTCTTAATATGTTAACTGTAAAAATTTTATTTAATATAAATATAGTATTTTCTAATTTTCTATATTTTATTTTAATTACACTGTTAATGATAATTTCTATGATAGCTGTCGGTTTTATGATGGCAGGTTTATTTACTCTATCAAGAAAAATAAGTGTACTTATGAATGTAATTGATTATCCAATAATAATGTTAACTGGAATGGTCTTTCCAATATCGATTTTTCCAAAATTTATTCAGTATTTTTCATATTTATTAAGTCCAACATGGGCTATGGAAGGATATAAATTAGCTGTTCAAGGTGGAAGTAATGAAGAATTGTTAAGAGTAGCATTGATTTTAGTTTCTATTACTACTATTTATTTTATAATTAGTATATTTTCATTTAAAAAAATAAAAAAACTTTGTGTAGTAAATGGAACATTGGAGGTGTTTTAATATGGAAAATATATCTAGATTTTTTAGAAGAATTAGATTTTCATATAAAATGGCTTCTGTACTTAGTGATTGGCGTACATTCTTTACTATTGATTTATTAATCCCATTAATGCAAATGATGTGTTATTCTTTGGTTGGATATTATGTTTATGGAGCAGAAAATATTGAAAAATGGGTTATAAGTAACGCGATAGTAACAAGTGCCTTTTCGGCAATTTATAGAGTAGGATTACAACTTGCAAGAGAGCGCGCTAGTGGAACGTTATCGTTAATGCTTGCAACAAAGACTAGTATTTCAGAAGTTTTATTATCGAGTGCGATTTCTACGATGCTTTTAAGTTTCATTTCAGTAGTTTTTGGGGTTAGTATTCTTAGTGTAACATTAGGATTAGTATGGACTGTTCAAAAAATTTTAGAATTTATTTTGGTTTTAATACTTGCGATTTTCACAGCAACTTGTTTTGGTTTTTTCTTCTCGTGTTTTATTCTGTTAACGACTGAAATTCATTTAGTTACTAACACAATAGATAAAGTACTTCTAATATTTACAGGAGCAAACTTTCCAGTTAGTAGCTTTCCACATCTAGTAGAGCAGTTTTGTTATATGTTGCCACTAACACGTTCTATATTATTAGCACAAAGATTACTAAGTGGTGAAAGTGTGATAAATAACTTATATCTAGTTAGAGGAGAGGTAATTTTAGCTTCTATATTTTTAATACTAGGAATAATAATGTTAAAAAATATGGAACGTGCAGCAATAAAAGGCGGAACGTTAGATATGCTGTAATTTCAATAAAGGAGATTTAGAGTTGGTATTCTAAATCTCTTTAACTATATAAATATTGTAAAATTCTTTTAGTATTATAATTTTGTATAAAGTATAATTTTCAAAATAAGGAATAAATATGAGTCTTGAAAATTATTTAAAGAATAAATTTTTAAAAAAGGTAAACAGCTGTATATTAAACAAAAAGAGAGAACTAAATATACAAATGAAAAACGGAGAAGTCATATCAATTTAGGACTTTTTTATATATTAAATTGGGAAAATTATTGTTGAATGAAATATGTAGATAATTGTTCATTTTATCAATGAAAAACATACTCATATTTTATTAATTAATAAATAGAATTTAAATGTTTTTATTTGTTAATAACATTTAAAACTGTTATAATAAAGGCGAAGAATTAGAAGGTGTTATTGTGAGTAGTTATATAACAGAATTCATTGTGAAGAATAAAAGAAGTCTATTCTTTATAATAATATTTTTTAATAAAAATTGTTTAGATTTAATAAATTAAGGTGAGAGAAATGACAAGAAAGAAATATATATATTTAGCAATAGTGATAGGGATTTCTATATTTATATCTTATTTTTTTATAAGTGATATACGTGAATGGGCTGTAATAACTAATGTATTTTTAGCTAGTTTTCTTATATATACATCGTATCTTTTATTTTATAAAAAGAGTTATAATTTATTAGCTGGTATGACGGAAGAAGAATTGAAAAAATCTGAAAGTGATATAGAAATAAGACTTAAGTATGAAAAAGGTGCGAAAATTATGGGGGTAATTTCTTTTATTGGAGGACTTTTTGTACTGTATATATTATACTCGTCTTTGAAATTATAATAATTTTTAAGTTGTTTATAGAATTACTAACGAAACAAGAACACATGGTCACAGCGTTTGATGAGAAACTGTTCAATATATTAGTTAAAAAAATGGTTATATATACGAAAGATAAAATAGAAGTCCACTTCAAAAATGGTCAGGTCATAGAAATATGATTTAGCTGTTTTTATGAATGGAATGAAACATTCATTTTATGATATAATATAAAAGATTGACAGAGATGAGAAATAATGAGGCTTGCCTAAATCGTTAAAAAGTGAGGCACGAAGTAGCGATAAACGAAAGATATCACTACGGAGTTAGTAAGGGAACTAGCTTGCTCACCAAATAGTGGTGAGTGTATGAGATTGAGATGATTTATCATCCAATCGAATTGTTCCGTTGCACCCCCTAAGAGGGTTTTACACCCTAGCAGTGACAACTAGCAATTAGCTTCATCACTAAGTGATTTGCTAATTCCAGTTGTTGTTGCATACATTGTACCTAAGTGTTTTACGACTGCTTCGCTTCATAAAACACAAACGTACAACGCATAGTGATAAAAAAAGGAGCTTTTGTATGATAAAATTAGTTGTTACAGATATTGATGATACGCTATTAAATAGTGATCGTGAGATTTCTAAAAAAAATAGAGAAGTAATTGAAGAGTGTAAGAAACAAGATATTAAAGTTATTTTAGCGTCAGGTAGACCTGATTTTGGAATGATGAGTATAGTAGAGGATTTACAACTTGATAGTTATGATAACTACTTACTTTCATTTAATGGAGCTAGAATCGCTAATCTTAAAACAAATGAAGTGATTTATGAGAAGTTCTTATCGCCTGAGAGAATTAAGTTCTTAATAGATGTTGCTTTGGAGAATGATTGTGATATTCTTACTTACCAAGGTGGGAAAGTTCTTACGAATCGTGACAATGAATACGCACGAATTGAGTCTGGTTTAGTAAGTGCAGAATTAGTAATTAGTGAGAACATGAAAGATGATATTAAAGAAGGTGCTGCTAAGGTAATAATTCTTAAACATCCTGATGAAGCTGTTGAGGTGAAAGATAAACTTGCACTTGAATTAGGTGATGACTATGAAGTAGCTATGTCTAAACCGTTCTTTATCGAGATTAATGATAAAGGTATTTCTAAAGGAGTATCTTTAGATTCATTATGTAAAAAACTTGGTTTAACAAATGAGAATGTAATGGCATTAGGTGATGGGCTTAATGATTTAAGCATGATTGAGTTCGCTGGTATGGGAGTTGCGGTTGATAATGCTAATACTACTTTAAAAGAAGCGGCGAATTTTATTTCTAAGTCGAATGATGAAGATGGTTTCGCTTATGCTATTGAAAAATTTGTTCTTGGTAAAGATGTGTAGATAGAAAGAGGTTCTGATGAAAGTAACTTTGATTTGTGTAGGTAAAGTTAAGGAGAAATTTTATAGGGATGCTATAAAAGAATATGAAAAACGTCTTGGAGCATATATTAAGTTATATACTATTGAAATTTCAGATGAAAAAGTAAAGGTAGAAAATGATTCAGAAATAGCTCTTGCGATGGAAAAAGAAGGGAATAACATATTATCAAAAATTAAAGATAATCAATATGTTATTACTTTAGAAATCTTAGGTAAGAATTTATCAAGTGAAGAATTTGCATCGAAAATTGATAATTTAATGCTTACAGGTAAGAGTGATGTTGCATTAGTAATTGGTGGAAGTTATGGTCTTTCTGATAGTGTGAAAAAACGTAGTAATTTTGCATTATCGTTTAGTAAAATGACGTTTCCACACCAGATGATGCGTGTTGTTTTACTTGAACAAGTGTATAGAGCTTATCGTATAATAACAGGAGCAAGTTATCATAAATAATATAATAGGTGCTGAACTGGAAATTTTATTTTTTACAAAGTTTATATAAAATATCATAGACGCAGTGGCCTATTGATATCTAAATTCGCTTTATAAAAGTTTTTTAGATATCTAATAAATAGCCTGTGCGGGGGTGACTCGACAAAATCGATTTTGATGTGTACCCAAAATTCTGGACACATATATATTTAGTTTAGACAAGTGGATGTTATCCTGTATTGTACAGGAGGCATCCATTTTGTTTTTGATTGAATTCTCTTGTTGTTGTAATAATTTATATATTCAGATACAGCTTTACTAAACTCTTCAAATGACATATAAACCTTTTCATAACCATAATATATCTCCGTCTTCATTCTTCCAAAAAGTGATTCCATGATACTATTATCATAACAATTTCCCTTTCTAGACATCGATTGAATGATTCCATGTTTTTTTAACTCACTTCTATAGTGTGAATGTTGATACTGCCACCCTTGATCAGAATGCATAATTAATCCTTCTGTATTTGGAAATTTATTAAATGCTTGTTCTAACATCCTTTTTATCTGATCTAAATTTGGATGTAAAGATAAATCATATGATATTATTTCATTTGTATGCATATCTAGAATCGCTGAAAAATAGCACTTTCCCCATAAAAAATTGAATTGTGATACATCTGTAGTCCATTTCTGTAAAGGAGCAGTCGTACTAAAATCTCGATTTATTATATTATTAGCGACTTTTCCTACTGTTCCCTTATATGAATGGTATCTTTCTTTAGGAGTTTTCCCTTTCAATCCTTCTTTATGCATAAGACTTTGTACTCGTTTATGATTTACTTTAAAACCTCTATTAATTAGTTCATTGTGAACTCTACGGACACCATATAGTCCTTTATTTTCGGTAAAAATAATTTTAATTTCTTTTAACACTGGTTCATTACGAATAGCCTCAACACCTACTTCTTCCTTATTTACTAAATAATAATACGTTGATTTTGCCATTCCTATTTCTTGTAAAAGGCATTTTAATTGATATCCTTTTTTTCTAAGTTCTTTGATGATTGCTGCTTTTTCGCCTTGAGTTGCGCAGCCCATTTTTCTCGCCTCAAGGCTATTAATTTTTTTATTATTTCTTTTTCCGCTTTAATATTTTCGATTTCCGCTTTTATAAATTTATTTTCTGCACGTAATCTAATTAATTCTTCTCTTTCTGACTCTTTTAATGGTTTAGGACTACTATTTTCTTTCATGATAGGTACCTTTCTTGGTCTTCCTTTCTTCTCATCTACAAGTCCATTATAACCTTTTTCTTTATATTTTTGAACCCATTTATACAGTGTCCTATAGTTAATTCCATTGTCTAGTGCAACGGAATTATATGAATAACCAGCTAAAATTTTAGAAACTAATACTAGTTTTTCTTCTGAATTCCACTTCTTATTTTTTGTTTTATGTCGCAAGACACCTACTCCTAACGAATCAACCATTCTTTTCCATTTTCTAATAGTATCTTTAAATTTTCTAGTAGTTATTCCATTCGGTGTTTCTGGATATTCCCCTCTTTCATACATCTCAACACATTTTACTTTAAATTCAAAACTATAACGCATAAAAATACCCCTTTCACTGGTTTGTCCAGTAAAAGGGGTACATATCATTTCTCCGAAATCACGATTTTTGAGTCACTCCCTTTTTTACTATTAATTCATAAAGATTTTTAGTATAATAAAGGGTAGAAAAGGAGAAAAGTTATGTTTGGATTTAATAATCATATGTTAGAAGCATTATTTGATATCTTCGGAGGGATAGCTACTCTATATGCTAGTATTGGATATATTGTTTCAGTTATCTTTTCAAAAATTATGTTTGATATACTTGGGGTTAAACCGATTTTAGCACTTATACCATTTTATAATACATATAGGATTTATAAAGAGTATAAAGGTCGTGTTTGGAAGAGAAACTGGGGAGTCGCGTATATACTAACTTTTATTTTTCCCGCTGGTATTATCACAGGTGTAGTATTAAATTTGACGAGTTATAAGGTGAATAATGAAGTTGTGTTTAATTTCATGCTTCTTTTTCTTGTTAGTATAATAATAGTTTTTATATGTTTTCTAATAATAAATGTATTTGGTGTAATTATGTTATTTATTATGTATTTACCTATTTTTGATACAAAAGTAAGAAAAGTAGTATTGAATATTCAAGCGGTACTAACATTGTTAGTTGTACTTGGAAATAGTATTATGCTTAAAGTAGATCTTCATTTTGATTCTCTATTGTTAGTGATGATACAAATGATTTTTTCTGTTGTATTTACGATTGTTTATCTTTTAGCGGCAAGAGAAGTTAGAGCTAGAATTAGAAGTGGAGAATATTTTCTTCAGGAAAAATTAGATTATGGGACTATGGATAGTTTTGAAGTAAATGAAACCCTAAAAGCTCGTAAGAGAAGGTTAGTAGTGCCTATAATTTCTAATGAATTTAATTATAATGTATTAGAAAATAATGATGTGAAATAAAGGAGGAATTTTTATGTTTGAAATAGATGAACATCTGATGAGTCAGATATTGGCTATAGGTTTAATTGTGTTGCTCATCGTAGTTTTTTTTGGATATATTATTACAGCGATATTTTCAAAAATTATGTTTGATATACTTGGGGTTAGGCCAGGACTTGCGTTTATACCATTTTATAATACTTATAGAATTTATAAAGAATATAAAGGGCGTGTTTGGAAGAGGAATTGGGGAGTTGCATATATAATAACTTTTGTGTTGCCTATGGCAGTCATAGGAGGATTCGTATTTGCATTAATTAACTTACCGATAATTACAGGTGATAGATTTCATGAAGAATTAGCAACGACTCTGATTTTAGGGTTTGCCGTATTGATAATTGGTGGAATAGTAATCTCAGTATTTAATTTTATTCTGTTATTTATTACGTATTTACCAATTTTCGATACAAAAGGCAGAAGAATAGTATTATATATCCAAGCTGGATTAACGATTTTATCTTTATTTAGTGGATATATTTTTCAAGGAGATCCTGTATTAAGAAATATTTTCTCAGTATCTCAATTTATATTCTCTATTGTCTTTATGGTTGTCTACTTTGTTGCTGCCACAGATATTAGAGCTAGAGTTAGAAGCGGTAAATATGTTCTTCAGGAAAAATTAGACTATAATACTTTAAATGGTTATGAAATAAGTTCTATCTTAAAAGCGCGTGATAGAAAATTGGTTGTTCCAGTTATGTATAATAATTCGATGAATGATTATCAAGTGAACAACAATGAAGAAGTAAATAGAATTGAATATGTTTAAAGAAAGAAACTAGAGGAATCGAACATGATGTTAGATTCCTCTAGTTTTTTATGTAAGATTTTAAGTGTTTTCTATAGTTATTTAGTAAATATTGAAACTAATATTAATTTAAAATAGTGTTATGTTAGATTTTCTAACGTATATTTACAGATGTAGTGTTTTTTACAGTATAATAGGTAGCGTAATAAAACAAATAAAACGAGGAGTTGACTCTTAATGGATAGATTTTTAGAATTATTGACTAACATTAATGACTTTATGTGGACTTATTTCCTTATAGGATTGGTAATGGTAACTGGTATTTATTTTACATTTAGTACTAAGTTTATTCAATTTACTTACATTAAAGAAATGTTCAGACTTATTACAGAAAAACCTAAAGTAGGTGAGGACGGAGAACAAAAAGGTGTTTCTGCTTTCCAAGCATTCACAATATCAGCTGCATCACGAGTAGGTACTGGGACAATTGCAGGTGTTGCGATTGCGATTGCAATGGGTGGTCCTGGTTCAGTATTTTGGATGTGGATAATGGCACTTTTTGGAGGAGCTTCATCTTTTGCCGAATCAACATTAGCCCAAGTATATAAAGTTCGTGATAGAAAAGGTGTTTATCGTGGGGGACCTGCTTACTATATGGAAAAAGGTCTTGGACAAAAATGGATGGGTGTGCTATTCGCGATTGTTATTTCAATAACTTATGGTGTAGCTTTTAACTCAGTTCAAACTAACACTATTGCTCAAGCATTACAAGTATATGACATTAATTCAAATATTGCAGGGATTGCTTTATTAATTCTTACTATTTTCGTAATTTTTGGTGGAGTAACAAAAGTTGTTAAAATTACTCAATGGTTAGTACCTGTTATGGCAGTAGCGTACTTATTTATCGTATTAGTTATTATGGTTATTAACATTGACAAATTACCTGGTGTTCTTGCTCAAATCGTGAAATCAGCATTCGGTCTTGAACAAGTAGGTGGTGGAGTAATCGGTATGGGAACATCAATTCTTTTAGGTATTAAACGTGGTATGTTCACTAACGAAGCTGGTTTAGGATCTACTCCTAACGCAGCAGCAACAGCTGATAGTACTCACCCAGCTAAACAAGGATTTATCCAAACTCTAGGAGTTTACTTCGATACATGTTTAGTATGTACAGCAACAGCATTCTTAATTTTACTATATCCTGGTGTTGAATATGGTGCTGATAAGTTACAAGGTATCCAACTTACTCAAGCTGCTTTAACTTCACAAGTAGGAAGTATTGGAACAATCTTCTTAATCGTAGCTATTTTCTTATTCGGATATAGTTCTGTAATTGGTAACTACTATTACGGAGAAACAAACATTCAATACTTACTTCCTAAAAAATGGGCTGTAAATGTTTATCGTGTTATCGTATGTATCTTTGTATATGTAGGAAGTGTATTAGATTTAAACTTAGTTTGGGGAATTGCCGATGTAACAATGGGTATTATGAGTTTACTTAACTTAATTGCAATTATCGGTCTTTCTGGTGTAGTTTATGTAGTATTAAAAGACTACGTGAAACAACATAAACAAGGAAAAGATCCAGAGTTCTACCTAGATAACTTACCAATCAAGTTGGATAATGCAACTGCATGGAAAAATAAAAAAGAAGATTAATATTTAAAAAAAGTACTTCAATGATAGAATTAGATTTCTAATCGTTGAAGTACTTTTTGCGTTTGTTCAGGAAATAATATTTTCTTTTACTTGCATTATAAAAAAAAGTATGTTATTATATTAAACATATTTTAATTATAAAATATATGCGATGAGCCGATAAGTAGAAGTTCTTGCGTACCGTAGGATACAGAAAAGAAATCAGTGGTTGAGAGATTTCTCCTAGGCAGGACTTTGAAGTAGCCGGTGAGCATTTAGAGTGAAAGTAAGTAGCTTTAAACGTGGTTAGAGCGTTAATCTTATTAAGTGCTAATGTTATAATTAGAATAAAGGTGGTACCACGGAAACTTTCGTCCTTATGTAAGGATGGAGGTTATTTTTTTTATCCAAAAAATATCACCGACACAATTAGTAAAAGTGAAATAATTAATAATAAAATAAAAATTTAGGAGGAACAGTCATGACTGAAATGTCTACAAAATATAATCCGACCGAAGTAGAAAATAATCGCTACAACTGGTGGTTGGAAAAAGAAGTTTTTAAAGCTGATAATAAAAGTAAAAAGAATCCATATACAATTGTAATTCCACCACCAAACGTAACTGGTAAATTACATATTGGACATGCTTGGGATACAACTTTACAAGATATGTTAACACGTTACAAACGTCTTAAAGGTTTTGATGTACTTTATCTTCCAGGAATGGACCACGCTGGTATTTCTACACAAGCTAAAGTAGAAGCTAAAATGCGTGAAGAAGGATTAAGTCGTTATGACTTAGGTCGTGAAAAATTCTTAGAGCGTGCATGGGAATGGAAAGAGGAATATGCTGGATATATTCGTGCACAATGGGCTAAGCTTGGATTAGGTTTAGACTATTCAAGAGAAAGATTTACATTAGATGAAGGATTAAACAAAGCAGTTACAAAAATTTTCGTAGATCACTACAATAATGGTACAATCTACCGTGGTGAGAAAATTATCAACTGGGACCCAGTTCAAAGAACTGCATTATCTAATATCGAAGTAATTCACAAAGACGTAGAAGGTGCATTCTATCACCTTAAATATTTCTTAGCTGATGGAAGTGGAGACTATCTAGAAGTAGCAACTACTCGTCCTGAAACTTTATTCGGAGATACTGCGGTTGCTGTTCACCCTGAAGATGAAAGATATCAAAAATATATTGGTAAAACAGTTCTTTTACCAGTAACAAACAAAGAAATTCCTGTTATTGCAGATGAATATGTAGAAAAAGATTTCGGAAGTGGAGTAGTTAAAATAACACCTGCTCACGATCCAAATGACTTTGAAGTAGGAGAACGTCATAACCTAGAACGTATCATCATTATGGATGAAGGTGCTGTTATGAATGAGCATGCTGATAAGTATAATGGTATGGATCGTTTCGAATGTCGTAAAGCTCTTATCGCTGATTTACAAGAAAGCGGAGTATGCTTCAAGATTGAAAAACACCTTCACTCAGTAGGTCACTCTGAGCGTAGTGGTGCGGTTGTTGAACCATATCTTTCTAAACAATGGTTTGTTGACATGAAACCTCTTGCTGATAAAGTATTAGAAAATCAAAAAGATGCAGATAGAAAAGTTAACTTCTATCCACCACGTTTTGAAAATACGTTAAATACTTGGATGGAAAATATCCAAGACTGGTGTATTTCACGTCAATTATGGTGGGGACACCGTATTCCAGCATGGTATCACAAAGAAACTGGTGAAGTTTATGTTGATGTAAACCCACCAAAAGATATTGAAAACTATGTTCAAGATGAAGATGTTCTTGATACTTGGTACTCTTCAGCATTATTCCCATTCTCTACACTAGGATGGCCAGATTTAGAAAGTGAAGATTTCAAACGTTATTATCCAAACAGCTGTCTAGTAACTGGATATGACATTATCTTCTTCTGGGTTGCTCGTATGGTATTCCAAGGATTAGAATTTACAGGAACACGTCCATTTGAAGATTGCTTAATCCACGGTTTAGTTCGTGATGAACAAGGTCGTAAGATGAGTAAATCACTTGGTAATGGTGTAGATCCAATGGAAGTAATCGAACAATATGGAGCTGATAGCTTACGTTACTTCTTAGCTACTAACTCAACACCGGGTCAAGACTTACGTTATTCAACTGAGAAAATCGAAGCTAGTTGGAACTATATCAATAAAATTTGGAACGCTTCTCGTTTCGTAATTATGAACCTTGAAGGTTTCGAATACAGTGATATTGATTTAACTGGAGAAAAAACATTAGCTGATAAATATATCTTAACAAAACTTGCTAAAACTATTGAAGATTTCGAAAGATTATTTGAAAAATATGAATTTGGTGAAGCAAGCCGTATTCTATACAACTTCGTATGGGAAGAATTCTGTTCATGGTATATTGAAATTGCTAAAATTTCATTAAATGGTGAAGATGAAGCTGCTAAGAAAACAACTAAATCTATTTTAGTATATGTACTTGATGCTTCTCTAAAAATGTTACATCCGTTTATGCCATTCGTAACTGAAGAAATCTGGCAACACATTCCTCACACAGGAAATAGTATTGTAACTAGTGAATTTGCTAAAGTTGATGAAAGTCTAGTATTCGAAAAAGAAACTGAAGATATGCAATTCATCCAAGATGTAATCACAGCAGTACGTAACATCCGTAGTGAAGTGAATGCCCCTATGTCTCGTGAGATTCCTATTAAAATTAAATACTCACAAGATAGCGTAAAAGAAGTGCTATTAAGTGGTAGTGCGTACTTAGAAAAATTTGCTCGTCCTAGCGAACTTATTATCGAACGCGAAGTAGAAGCAAGTGAAACTGACATTAGTCGTATCTTACCAGGTGCTGAAATCTACGTTTCACTAAGTGATTTAATCGATGTAGACAAAGAAAAAGAACGTCTAGGAAAAGAATTAGAAAAATTACAACAAGAATTAGATAGAGTAAACAAAAAACTATCTAATGAAAAATTTGTTGGTTCTGCTCCAGAAGCGGTTGTAGCTAAAGAAAAAGAAAAACAAGCAACATATCAAGAACAATATGATAGCGTAAAAGAAAGAATAGCTGCATTAGATAATTTAAAATAGTATAGAATGAAAGAGAGTGATTCGAAAATCGTTTAGATTTTATCGAATCACTCTCTTATTCATTATGTAGTAAATAGATGTATAGATTAATTGTAATAAAAAAACTCTAGCTAGTTTTACCTAGCTTAGAGTTTTTTAATCATCTTTATTATTCTTTTTTCTCCAGATTAGGAAGAAAATTATTGAAATTATTATGATGATACCAATGTATGCACCATAATTTTTCACTGCTTCCCCTGTATTAGGAAGAGTACTTAGTGATAGTAGATTCATCTTAAAACCTCGTTATATTATTTTTTTTCTTTTTGTTCAGGAGTGTTGTTTAGAACTTCAGTTTCAACACGTTCTTTAACAGAGTCTAGAGTTTCAGTTGATTTGTTAGTGAAATCTTCAACTTTTTCTTGAACTTTTGCTTCATTAACGTCTTTTTTAATATTTGATACTTGATCTTTAATTTTTTCGAATGAAGAAAGTGCTTTTTCTTTATAAGCTTCTACTGAAGGTTTGAATTCTTCAACGATTTTTTTTGCATCTCCTAAGTTTTCTTTAACTTCTGAAGTATATTCTTTTACACTAGATACGTGTTCTTTAATATCTGTTACATTGCTAGATAGTTCTTTTCCGTAATCAACAGCATTATTGTATTTGTTTTCTAAAGCATTTTTAGCTTTTTTAAGATTCTTCACTAAGTCGTTGTATAGGTAGATTGCCGCTTCTTCAACACCATTTTTCTTAGTATAGCGAATCATACAACGTGTATAACCATAGTAATCTTTAGATTTTTTCTTAACGTATTCAGTGTGTTCTTCAACTTTGTTTGGATTTTTTGAGTAATAGTTAGCAACGGCTATACCTGTACCGATTACAAATAATTTTGATAATTTTGACATACAATTTTCTCCTCGATATATTATTAAATTAATTATATCATATAAACATTTAAATTTAAATAAAATAGACAATGAGTAACTCTATTTTAATATATTGGTAATAAAGTAGGATAGTAATGTAGCAGTAATATCATTTAAAATGAAATAATCATACATAATAGATTTTATTATTACACATTAATATAATGTAACTATTGAATTAGTGTGTAATATATTGTATAATAAAAAATATAATACAAGAAGGAGGAACAATGAAACTTACTGAGAGACATAAAGCTATAATTGAAATAGTAAAGAATTATGAGCCGATTACAAGTGATGAGATAGCAGAGAAGCTATCTTTGGGGAAATCTACTTTAAGAAATGATTTGGCAGTGTTAGGAATGCTAGAAATCTTAGAAGCAAAACCTAATGTAGGATACTATTACAATTATAACTTTTCACCAGGAGAACAACGTGAAGAAATAAAAAATAAATTAGTTAAAGATGTTATGGGGATAGCAATAACTGCTAAAAGTACAGCGAATTTCTCAGATGTATTATCAAAATTATTTATATATGATGTAGGAACAATCTTTATTGTCGATGAAAATAATCACCTCGCAGGTGTAACATCTAGAAAAGATATGTTGAAATTATCAAGAAATGCTGACGGTCAAAATCTTCCAATTGTACTAGCGATGACACGTGTACCGAATGTAATATACATATATGAAGATGAATTAGTTAGTGATGCCTTAAGGAAGTTAATTTTACATGAAATTGACTGCTTACCTGTCGTAAGAGATGAGGATGGCGGCAAGGTGATCGTCGGAAAAATTTCAAAAACTACATTAATTAAATTATTATTGGAAATACTGGAGGGATAATATGTTAACTGTACATATAATTTCAGATTCGATAGGGAATACTGCAAAAGATGTTGTAGATGCAGCGTTAGTGCAGTTCTCTTATGGGAAAGCTGATTATAAGGTATTGAAGAATTCCAATGTTTGTACGATAGAAAAAATAGATTGTATTATGTCGAATGTAAATGATGGGGATGTAATAGTTCAAACATTGGTAGATAGTACCTTAGCCGAATACGTAAAGAAAAAAGGGTTAGAAAAAAATATAAAAGTTATAGATTTGCTAAGTGAAATGCTAAACACTTTTGAAGATAAACTTGGAATAAAATCTGAAGGGAATCCAGGTTTAAACAGAAAAATGGGAACTGAGTACTTCAAAAGGGTTGATGCATTGGAATTTGCTGTGAAGTATGATGATGGAAAGGATATTAATGGTCTTAAAGAGGCAGATATTGTTATTTTGGGGGTATCAAGAACGTCTAAAACACCATTAAGTTTATATCTAGCAAATAGAAACATTAAAGTTATGAATGTTCCTATTGTTCAAGATTTAATACTACCAGAGCAATTATATGAAGTAAAAAGAAAGATTATTGGTTTAACAAATTCAGTAGAACAACTTAATAAGTTGAGGGAAGAAAGACTAAAAACTTTAGGAGTGGATGGAAATACTGATTACACAGATGAAATCCAAATATTTGAAGAATTAGAGTATGCGTTAGAAATTATGGGGAAAATTGGTTGTCCGATAATAGATGTTCAAAATAAAGCTATAGAGGAAACTGCAGAATTAATAATTGGGATAATGAGAGAACGTGGCTTAGAAGTTTAACATTTAAGAAATAATTATATACTGTAACAAAATGTGATGGGGGAATTTTAAAATGACAAAAAAATATGTTTATAATTTCAGTGAAGGGAATAAAGATATGCGATCTTTACTTGGGGGTAAAGGTGCGAATCTTGCAGAAATGAAGGGATTAGGGATTAATGTACCACCTGGTTTTACTATTACTACAGAAAGCTGTAATAGTTATTATGAAAATGGGGAACGAATTAAACCTGAGATTTTAAAACAAATTAATGAACAATTAGAAACATTAGAAAAAACTATAGGTAAAGAGTTGGGAAGTATAGAAAATCCGTTATTAGTATCTGTACGAAGTGGTGCTGTATTTTCAATGCCTGGTATGATGGATACAATTTTAAATCTAGGATTGAATGATGAAACAACTATTGCCTTAGCTAAGAAAAATAATAATTATCGTTTCGCTTATGATAGTTATAGAAGATTTATTCAAATGTTCTCTGATGTAGTAATGGATGTAGAGAAATATAAATTTGAAGAAGTTTTAACACGAGTGAAAAATGAAAATGGCTATGAACAAGATAGCGATATGAATGAAAAAGATTTATTTAAAGTTGTTGAGGAATTCAAAGAAATCTACAAAAAAGAAGTAGGTCGTGAATTCCCGATGAGTGTGAAAGAACAACTTATGCTAGCTATTGAAGCGGTATTTAAATCTTGGAATAATAATCGTGCTAAAGTATATAGAAGACTTCATAATATTAGTGATAAATTAGGAACTGCTGTAAATATTCAAGCCATGGTTTTCGGTAATATGGGAGATAATTGTGGTACTGGAGTATCGTTCAGTAGAAACCCTGTAACTGGTGAAGATGAATTATTCGGAGAATACCTAATTAATGCACAGGGAGAAGATGTAGTTGCAGGAATTAGAACACCGAAAAATATTAGTGTGCTTGCTGAAGATATGCCACATTTATATAAAGAGTTTGTGGAGATTTCTAAGAAGTTAGAAGGACACTACAAAGATATGCAAGATATTGAGTTTACTATTGAAGACGGTAAGCTATACATTCTTCAAACAAGAAATGCTAAGAGAACACCAAATGCTGTTGTTGAAGTTGCAGTTTCATTAGTAGAAGAAGGTGTTATTAGTAAGGAAGAGGCTATTTTAAGAGTAGGTACAGAAGAAATTAACAAACTTCTTCACTCTACATTTGAAGATAAATCATTGAAACAAGCGCAGCAATTAACTCAAGGGTTAGCGGCTTCGCCAGGTGCTGCTGTGGGAGCAATTTATTTTACTGCTCATGAAGCGGTTGAAGCGGCGAAAACAAAACCTGTTGTATTAGTAAGAGAAGAAACATCACCTGAAGATATTGAAGGTATGGTTAGCTCAGAAGCCATTGTAACTCTACGCGGAGGAATGACATCACATGCTGCGGTAGTAGCGCGCGGAATGGGTAAATGCTGTGTGTGTGGTTGCCAAAACATGATTATTAATTATGATGAAAAAACATTAAAAATTGCTGGTATTACACTAAAAGAAGGAGATGTAATCTCTGTTGATGGAAGTAGTGGTAAGGTTTATCTTGGCGAAGTTGATAAAATAGATGCTAGATTCAGCGATAGATTCAATAAACTTTTAGGATGGGCAGATGAAATTAGAAGTCTAAAAGTATTAGCAAATGCTGATAATGAAGTTGATGCAAAAGTTGCTTTCGAGTTTGGGGCTGAAGGAATTGGATTATGTAGAACAGAACATATGTTCTTTGAAGAAGATAGAATTAGCTTAGTTAGAAAAATGATACTAGCTTCAGATACTAATGAAAGAATAAGATTCTTAGATAGATTACAACCAATTCAAAGTGATGATTTCTATAAAATTTTTAAAGAAGCAAAAGGTAAATCTGTTAACATAAGATTATTAGATCCACCACTTCATGAATTTTTACCTAAGGATGAAAAAACTGTAAAAGTTATTGCCGAGGAAATAGGGGTAAGTGTTAGTCAATTAGAAGCTAAAATTGCTAGTATTGCTGAGTTTAATCCAATGATGGGGCACCGTGGTTGTCGTCTAGGAATAACTTATCCAGAGATATATCTAATGCAAGCTAAAGCGATTAGTTCAGCAGCAATTAGAGCTCGAAAAGAAAGAATTGAAGTTAATGTAGAAATTATGATTCCGTTAGTAGGTTTAGAAAAAGAACTTGCAGTTCTACGTGAACAAATAGTTGAACTAGTAGAAAAAGAAATACAGTTATACAATGCAGACTTTAATTATAAAGTAGGAACTATGATTGAAATTCCTCGAGCTTGTGTAGTAGCTGACAAGATTGCTGAACATGCAGATTTCTTCAGTTTCGGAACAAATGACTTAACACAATTAACATTTGGTTATTCAAGAGATGACGCTGAGAAATTTATCGATATTTATAAGAAAAAAAATATCTTAGAGTCAGATCCATTTGTTCATTTAGATGAGAGTGGAGTGCTAGAGTTAATGAAGATTGCTGTCAATAAAGCAAAAGTTGTAAAACCTAATATTAAACTAGGAATTTGTGGTGAACATGGAGGAGATGAAAAATCAATTCTACTTTGTTCAAAAATTGGTCTAGGTTATGTTTCTTGTTCACCATACCGAGTTATTATTGCGAGAATTGCGGCAGCAAAAGCAGCTATTAGTGATATAGAAGTAGCGTTAACTAAGTAAAAATAGTATAAATAAATAAAGTTAACTAAGTAATTTAATTAACTAGATTTTTATAATAATAAAATTAATAGGATATAAGGGTGATTCTCAATGAATTACCCTTTTTTGAATTATATTTAGTAATATTAATTAGTAAAAAATTTAAATTAAGTATTAATTAACTAAACTATAATTAGAAAATCTTTGTAAATGTTACAAAATTATTAAATAATAATTAATATTACACAAAGTAAATTGATTTTTTTTTCATTATACATTAAAATTAATGTAGTATATTGTACCTTTTTATATCGAAAAAAGGATTCAAATCAAAATGAAAGTTAAATGAAAGTTTAAATATTAAAAAAGAGAGGATATACTATGGCAGAAAATAATAATAGTCGGTTATCGAGAAGAGATAGACACTCTCAGGAAAGAAAGAGTGTTATGCCAGGTGGATATATATCTAGAGGAAATAATAATCGAACAAATAATGGACAACAAAGAAGACCATTAACAAATGAAGAAATAATGAGAAGGAATGCACAGAACGCAGGCTCTTCCAATCAACAACAAAGAGCAGGTAATGCTAATCAAACACAAGGTGTACCACCTGTAAGACCAAGAAATGCTCAACAATCAGCAAGAACTGGTAGACCAGGAGGACCAAGACGTCCGTTAAGTACAAATAGAATTAGTAATCCAAATTCTAAAAAATCCAATAAAACTTTATGGATGAAAATATTGAGATATGGGCTATATGCAGCAAGTGTTGCTATTATATCATTATTCTTACTGTGTGTATTTTGGATTTATCAAGCACCTGCATTTGACTCTAAGATACTAGATAATAACTCAAGAACAATCGTCTATGATGTGAATAATAATGAAGTAGCAAAATTAGGAAACCAAATTGGTGAAAATTTAAATACATCAGATATCCCAACAAAAATGCAAGACGCAATCTTAGCGACAGAGGATAATCGATTCTTCGAACATGGAGCAGTTGACTTCAGACGTTTAATTGGAGCTGTATTTTCAAACCTTACGAGTGGTTTTGGATCTCAAGGTGCATCTACAATTTCTCAACAATTAATCAAGAGAACATTCTTAGACGATAATAAGAGTATGAAGCGTAAAGTTCAAGAAGCATATCTTGCATATAAACTTGAACAAAACTACGATAAAGAATCTATATTTACTATGTATGTAAATAGAATCTATTACTCAGATGGTGTATATGGATTAAAAACTGCTTCTAAGTACTACTTTGGAAAAGAATTAAATCAATTAACACTTCCACAGATGGCGCTTTTAGCGGGGTTACCTCAACACCCTAATACATATAATCCATATGATAATCCAGAAGCGGCTAAGGCTCGTCGTGACACTGTATTATATTTAATGCAATATCATGGAAAAATCTCAGAAGCTGAATCAACAGCAGCTCAAAAAACTAATGTATTAGATGGATTAATAGAGCGTGATGAAAGTGAACGTGTACTATTATCAAGTGAATTTGATTCGAAATATACTTCATATATGAATCAGATTGTAAATGAATTAAAAAATAGTAAAGAATTTAAAGACTACGAAGGTGACGTATTAAACTTAGGTCTTAAAATTTATACTAACTTTGATTCAAAAATCCAAGATACTTTAACAGAAAGTGTAAATGCCAACTATGCAGGAATAAAACAAGCAAGTAATGTGGCTATGGTTGTACTGAATAACGAAAATAGTGGAATAGCTGCTCTTTATGGAGGTAAAAAACAAACATTCCATGGATTTAATATTGCAACACAAGCTAAATTACAACCTGGTTCATCAATTAAACCAATACTAGCTTACGGACCTGCTGTAGAATATTTAAATTGGGGTTCTGATCATATTGTTAACGACTCAAAACTTCAAGGTTCACAAATTCAAAACTGGGATAGACAATTTCACGGTAATATTACTATAAATAATGCCTTGGTTTGGTCGTACAATATTCCAGCTATTAAAACATATCAAGAAGTTGGATTTGATAGAGTAAAACAATATGCAAATAATGTTGGTATGGATATTAAGGATAACTCTATTACTACTCCAATTGGAGGAAGTGGAGATGGATTCTCGCCATTACAAATGGCAGGAGCATATGTTCCGTTTAGTAATGGCGGATATTATGCAACACCAAAAGCTATCAAAAAAGTTTATGATAGTGAAGGTTCTGAAGTGAAAAGTTTCAGTAAAGATGATAGAAAACGTGTTATTAAAGAATCTACTGCTTATATTATGACTTCAATGTTAAGAAATGTAGTAAATGGTACTGCGTCTAATTCTCGTATAAGTGGAGCGGATATGGCAGTGAAAACTGGAACAACAACTTTCGGAGAAGGTGAGGCACAAAAATTTGGTTTTGATATAAATGATTCTGCTAAAGATTCTTGGACTATTGGATATACAAGCAACTATACGATGGCTGTATGGCAAGGGTTTGATGCAATTGATGGCCCAACGAAGTATCTATCTCAAGATGACACGCAGAAAACTCAAGCATTGTATCGAATAAATATGCAGAATATAGTGCGTATTCACCCACCGAAAGGATTTAAAGTTCCAGAAAACGTCGGATCTATAAATGGTGGAGTTAAAGTTATTTCTGATAGTGAACGTCGAGAAATTGAAGAACAAAATAAACGTAACCAAGAAGAAAAAGAAAAAAATAGAAATAACAATAATAATAACGATAATAACGGTAACGATGATAATAATCGTAACGGAAATAATTCTGAAGATAACAATAGTAATTTATCAAATCAAAATGGTCAACAGAATGGCAACAACGGTAATTCCCAATCACGAGGAGGTAACTCTAATGGAGTACAACCAGGTGTAAGAAATTCAGGAACTAATAACAATAACAACGCTAATAGAGGCAATAGATAATTAGTAATAAATCTACTGTACGGGAAATCTGTATGGTAGATTTATTTTTTATAATTTTAAAATACTACACAAATATTTATAAATGGTGTACAATATAGGAATGGAGCAGTTTATTTATTCTTTGTTAAACTGAAAAAATCATTCCATAAAACTTATATTATTATAAAGACGGATGTGAAGCTATGAAGAAAAAATTAGTTATAATTACAGGAATAAGTGGAGCAGGAAAAAATACAGCGTTAGAGGTCTTTGAAAATCAGGGGTATTTTTGTACAGATAATTTACCGGGACTTGTTGTAGAAGATTTTCTAAGAATTATTGAAGAAAAAGAAATAGATAAAACAGCTATAAGCATAGATATTAGAAGCAAGCTTTTGTTTGTTGATTTAAAAGAAGTATTAAAAAAAATACAACAAAATGAATATTTTGATGTTCGTATTATATTTTTAGATAGTGAAGACCAAGTATTAGTAAATAGATATAAAGAAACTAGAAAAAATCATCCTTTATCTAGTGAATTTAGTCTCCTTGAGGGTATTACTCAAGAAAGAAGAGATATGGATGCTATTAAAGGTATAGCGAATTATATTTATGATACTACAAATACAACAGTTAAAGATCTTAAAAAGAAAATTTTAGAAGATTTTGGTATTGAGAAAAAAGATAGTTATCATATTACAATTTCTAGTTTTGGATATAAGTATGGTATACCTATAGATGCGGATAACATTGTAGATGCAAGATTTTTAAGGAATCCATTTTATATAAATGAACTTAGGGAAAAAACTGGCCAAGATAGCGAAGTATTTGATTATGTTTTTGATGACGAAGTCACTAAAGAATTTTATGATAAATATTTAGAATTAATGACTTATATGATAGATAAGTATCAATATGAAGGAAGGGACAAGGTCGCAATTGCTGTTGGATGCACTGGTGGTAAACATCGTTCGGTGAGTATAGCGAGAAAATTGTATGAGGATATTTCAAAACTTGGTTATAGAGTTTATATAGAGCATCGCGACATTAATAAGGGTAGGTAGAAGAATGAGAACTAAAATTAGAGTAGTTACTATAGGTGGAGGAACAGGGTTATCTGTTCTTTTAAGAGGGTTGAAAAAATATCCTCTTGATATAACAGCGGTAGTAACGGTAGCTGACGATGGCGGTAGTTCAGGGAAGATAAGAAGTGATATGAATATTCCATCACCAGGAGATATTAGAAATGTTATTGCTGCATTATCTGATGTAGAGCCGTATCTAGAAAAAATGTTCCAATATCGATTTGATAGTGGTGAAGTTAAAGGTCATCCGGTAGGTAATTTAATGATTGCTGCAATGACAGATATCCATGGGGATTTTTCAACTGCAGTAAAAGTTATGAGTAGAATTTTAAATGTTCGTGGAACGGTATTACCGACAACCAATGATATAGCGACCTTAAACGCTGTACTTTCTACAGGTGAAATTATACGAGGAGAATCTTCAATTACTGAAGCTGGTGGAGAAATAGATCATGTGTATATTACACCTTCCAGGGTAAAACCTAATGAAGATGTATTAAGAGCTATTCAAGAGGCGGATTATATTATTATGGGGCCAGGTAGTTTGTATACTTCGATTATTCCAAATTTAGTAATTTCTCAGGTTTCTGATAAAATCAGAGAAAGTAAAGCTAAGAAAATATATGTTTGTAATGTCATGACCCAGCATGGAGAGACTGATAATTACACAGTTTCTGAACACATTACAGCTATCAATAAACATGTTGGAGAGAACATTTTTGATTTGGTTATTGCTAATTCTCGTGAGTTTGATGATAGTATTTTATCGAAATATCACAAAGAAAAACAAGAACCGGTCAAAATCGATCATGAAAAAATAGAAGAACTTGGAATTAAATTGATAAAAAATAATGACGTCGGAATCGTTGATAATAACACGATTAGACATAATGCAGAAAAAGTTTCTGAATTAATTTACGATTATATTATAGACGACAAGCCAACAATGATTTATAATAAAAGGTGAAAATAAAAAAAGGAGAACAAAAATGCACTTAAAATTTGATTATTCGAAAGCACTAAACTTTTTTAACGAACAAGAAGTAAAAAATATGGAAGGTTATGTGAAAGTGGCACATGATCAATTACACAATAAAACTGGAATAGGAAATGATTTCCTAGGATGGTTAGAATTACCAACTAACTATGATAAAGAAGAGTTTGCTAGAATTAAAGAAGCTAGTAAAAAAATTCAAAGCAATTCAGATGTACTAGTTGTTATCGGTATTGGAGGTTCATATCTTGGAGCTCGTGCAGCGATTGAAATGCTAAATGATAGCTTCTATAACTTCTATGAAGAAGGAAGAAAAACTCCGAAAATCTTTTTCGTTGGTCACACAATTTCATCAACTTATACTCAAGAATTAGTTAATTACTTAAAAACTACAGGAAAAGATTTCTCTGTAAATGTAATTTCTAAATCTGGAACAACTACAGAGCCTGCTATTGCATTCCGTATTTTCAAAGAATTACTTGAAGAAAAATATGGTAAAGAAGGAGCAAAAGAAAGAATCTTTGCTACTACTGACAGAGCTCGTGGAGCATTAAAATCATTAGCTGATGATGAAGGATATGAAACATTTGTAGTACCTGATGATGTAGGTGGACGTTTCACAGTTCTTACTGCTGTAGGATTACTTCCAATTGCTGTAAGTGGAGTTGATATTGATAAAATGATGGCTGGTGCTAAATTAGCTCAAGATGAACTATCAACACCAGATCTAAGCAAAAATATTGCTTACCAATATGCTGTAATGCGTAATATCTTACAACAAAAAGGTAAATTAATTGAGATTCTTGTATCTTATGAACCATCAATGGTTTACTTCAATGAGTGGTGGAAACAACTTTATGGTGAATCTGAAGGTAAAGATGGAAAAGCTTTATACCCTTCAAGTGTTTGCTTCTCAACAGATCTTCACTCTATGGGACAATATGTTCAAGAAGGACGTCGTGTTCTACTTGAAACTATCTTAAAAGTTAAATCTCCAAACAAAGATATCGAGCTTAAAGAAGCTGATAACAATCTTGATGGATTAAACTACTTAGCAGGAAAAACTATGGATTTCGTAAACACTAAAGCATTTGAAGGAACACTTCTTGCTCACACTGATGGAGGAGTACCTAACTTTGTAGTAGAACTTCCTGATATGAGTGAGTTCACATTCGGATATTTAGTATACTTCTTCGAAAAAGCTGTAGGTATTTCTGGATACATGCAAGGATTAAACCCATTCGACCAACCAGGAGTAGAAGCATATAAGAAAAATATGTTTGCGCTTCTTGGAAAACCAGGATTTGAAGAATTAAAAGCAGAATTAGAAGAAAGATTAAAATAATCTTAAATAAATTAAAAACTGATAGAGGAATAACTTTCCTTTATCAGTTTTTTATATTCAAATGGAAACTGCAAGTAAATTCTTATATTTTTCTTTTTCCTGTTTTAAGTGTAGCTTGCGACACCTCCATATCTTTTGTTATCTCAAAAGGATATTCCGGTTAGAAAATAAGCCTATAGTCTTATTTTCTTGCAGTAAAACACAAGCGTGTTTTACTTCAGCTACTACAAAACAGTAAGAAAAATATAGAATATAATTATTAAATATAATGATTCAATCTTAATTATTATTATTATTATTAATTTTACTCAAATATTTTGTAATGGTGAAAATGGAACTTAACAAAGTTCCATCGGTGAAATTAGGACTACAGGCCTAATTTCAAGGTGTAATATCCACTTTAATTGTCTAAACGACAATTAAAGTTAGATGAAACCGTCCGCCACCATATTAAAAATATTTGAAAAGTAAAATTAATAGCAAATAAAAAAACGACTCTATAAATTTGATTGTTATAAAATCGTAATTTATGAGTCGTGTTTATCTTTTTGCCATTGTTACAAATGTGAATTTGTCGGGTCTGTAGCTAAGTATTCCATATTGTAGTATGTTTCCATTTGATAAATAAGTAATACTTTCGACGACTGCGACCATATCATATTCACCAAGATCCATATGTTGTCTTTCTTCGTCTGTAGCGTGTCTAAAAGAAATTTCTCTACGAGAGTGGGTGATATTTAAACCTAATTCTTCTTCTAAGTATTTATAAATAGATGATTCCGCAATTTCTTTGTTAATAAATGGAACAAGATTTCTATCGAAGTAAGATACTTCATACTCTAATTTTTCTCCGTTTATCGTTCTACTACGACTAACTCTATAAAAATCATTATTCTCATCTGCACCAAAAATATCCATTATTTTCTTTTCGCCTTGAACAATATATAGAGATTCAAGTGTAGTTTTAATTTCATATTTACCGTCGATGTTTAATTCAGAAGAAGTTTTAATATTTCCTAAATAGTTATTTTTTATTCTTCCGTGTCCAAGAATTAAAGAGTTTTTACCTTTAATCTTTTGGATATAACCATTAATTTCTAATAAAGACAAAGCTTTTCTAATAGTATCTTTTGAATAGCCGTATTCTTTTACTAACTCATTTTCACTTGGTAATTCTGTATTACGCTTATAAAAACGAGTATCTATTTTTTCTTTAAGATCATTATAGACCTGTTTGTATTTACTCATATATGATTTACCTTTACTAATCTCCTTTTAAAAATTACCTACTTAATTATAAATGTAGTTGATAAGAATTGCAAGGGTTAAGTACACCTTATACACAGATTATAACATTTACGTATATGTCATAGAAAAAAATAAAAAGAATTACATAAATGTTATTGACAAAATGAAAGTGTTTTATTATAATAATTATTGTTAAGTTATAAAAACTTATTTTGTAAATACAAGTTAAAAGTATGACGGAGGGAATTAGGATGACAAAACGTTCAAGTGGTGTATTGATGCATATCACATCATTACCAGGTGAGTTTGGTATAGGAACATTCGGTAAAAGTGCTTATGATTTTGTTGACTTCTTAGAAGAAACAAAACAAACATATTGGCAAATTTTACCACTTACGACAACTAGTTATGGAGATTCACCATATCAAAGCTTTTCAGCAGTAGCAGGAAACTTAAATCTAATTGATTTTTCTTTATTAAAAGAAGAAGGATTATTAGAAGAAAGTGATTACTCAAATGTTAACTTTGGAAAAAATCCTGAAAAAATAGATTATGCTTTATTATTTGAAGTTAGAAGACCAATTTTAGAAAAAGCCGTTGCTAACACTGCAAAATATAGCAATGTATTAGCTGAAATAGAAAAATTTGAAAAAGATAACTCAAGTTGGTTAGCTGATTATGCTGAATATATGGCAATTAAAGAAAGTTTTGGATATCAAAGTTTTATTCACTGGGATGAAGATATTAAAAAAGGTGAAAAAGCCGCACGCGAAAAATATCGTACGGAGCTTCAAGATAGTATAAGATACTACACAGTTACACAATATTTCTTCTTTAAACAATGGTTAGCATTAAAAGAATATGCTAATGGTAAAGGTGTTAAAATCATTGGTGATATGCCAATCTATGTAAGTGCTGATAGTGTTGAAATGTGGACAATGCCAGAACTATTTAAAGTTGATGAGAACAATGAACCACTTTATGTAGCTGGATGTCCTGCAGATGACTTCAGTCCAACTGGACAACTTTGGGGTAATCCAATTTATGATTGGGCAAAACACAAAGAACAAGGTTTCTCATGGTGGATTTATCGAGTGCAAGAAAGTTTTAAAATCTATGATGTACTTCGTATAGATCACTTCAAAGGATTCTCTGATTTCTGGCAAATTGACAAAGATGCTGAAAATGCAGTAAATGGTACTTGGGAAGCTGGTCCTGGAATTGAATTATTCCAAAAAATCAAGGAGCAATTAGGAGACTTACCAATCATCGCAGAAAATCTAGGATTTATCGATGCGAAAGCAGAAAAATTATTAGATGATTCTGGATATCCTGGTATGAAGATTCTTCAATTTACTTTTCCAGGTGATGATAATCTAGATCGTCCACATCACTACACTCAAAATAGTGTTGCTTACACAGGAACACATGATAATGATGTAGTTAATGGATGGTATGAGAAATTGAGTGAGTCAGAACAAGAACTAGTTTCTGAATACTTAAATCGTCGTGATGATGAAACAATTACTGAAGCGATGATTAGAGGAATATACTCTTCAGTAAGTGATTATGCAATCGTAACAATGCAAGATTTATTAGATAAAGATGCAACAAGCAGAATGAATGTTCCATCAACAGTTGGAGGAAACTGGGAGTGGAGAATGCTTGCAGAAGATTTAACAGAAGAGAGAAAAGAATTTTTAAAAAATATTACAATAAGATATTCGAGAGAGAGGGCATAAAATGACATTCACTAAATATGTATTGGATAAAACAAATAAAGAACTTAGTACATTAGATAACAAAGAAATTTATAAACAATTATTAAACTATGTCAAAGATGAAGCTGACAAAAAAGCTTTAAATAGTGATAAGAAAAAAGTTTACTACATTTCAGCAGAGTTTTTAATTGGTAAACTATTATCGAACAATCTAATTAACTTAGGTATTTATGAAGAAATCGAAAAAGAATTAAAAGCAGCTAATAAACGTCTTAGTGATGTAGAAGAAGCTGAACTAGAACCTTCATTAGGTAACGGTGGTCTTGGACGTTTAGCATCTTGTTTCATCGATTCAATATCATCACTAGGAATTAATGGTGATGGAGTTGGACTAAATTACCACTGTGGTTTATTCAGACAAGTATTTGTTAAAAATGAACAACATGCTGAGCCAAACTTCTGGATTGAAGATTCTTCATGGCTAAGAGATACTGACGTTAAATATACAGTACCTTTCAAAAACTTTAGCCTGACTTCAACACTAAAAAGAATTGACGTATTAGGATACAAAAAAGATACTAAAAACTATCTAAACCTATTTGATATTGATTCAATTGACAGTAGTATTATTGAAAAAGGAATTAGTTTCGACAAAACTGATATTGAGAAAAACTTAACATTATTCTTATATCCAGATGATAGTGATAAAAATGGTGAATTATTACGTATTTACCAACAATACTTTATGGTATCAAATGCTGCTCAATTAATTTTAGATGAAGCAATTGCTAAAGGAAGTAATGTTCACGACTTATACGAATATGCATATGTTCAAATTAACGATACTCACCCAAGTATGGTAATCCCTGAATTAATTCGTTTACTAACTGAAAAACACGGAATTGAATTTGAAGAAGCATACACAATTGTTCAAAAAATGACTGGTTACACAAACCACACTATCTTAGCTGAGGCGTTAGAAAAGTGGCCATTAGCATACTTAGAAGAAGTAGTGCCACACTTAGTAACGATCATCAAACAATTAGATGCTGTTATTAGAGAAAAATATGAAGGTGAAGATATTCAAATCATCGATAAAGATGATAGAGTACACATGGCAAACATGGATATTCACTTCTCTAACAGTGTAAACGGGGTTGCTTACCTACACACTGAAATTCTTAAAAACTCTGAGTTAAAACACTTCTATGAATTATACCCAGAGAAATTCAATAACAAAACTAATGGTATTACATTCAGACGTTGGTTAGAATTTTCTAACAGACCATTAGCAGCTTACTTAAAAGAACTAATTGGTGACGAGTACTTAACTGATGCAACTAAATTAGAAAAATTACTAGCATTTGTTGATAGTAAAGAAGTAGCAGCTAAATTAGAAGAAATCAAACATGAGAACAAACTTGTTCTTAAAGAATACCTAAAAGAAACTCAAGGTATCGAATTAGATGAAAACAGTATTATCGATACTCAAATCAAGAGATTCCACGAATATAAACGTCAACAAATGAACGCTTTATATGTAATCAAAAAATACTTAGATATCAAAAATGGTAAATTACCTGAAAGAAAAATTACAGTATTCTTCGGTGGTAAAGCAGCACCGGCATACATTATCGCTCAAGATATCATTCACTTAATTCTATGTCTATCAGAATTAATTAACAATGATCCAGAAGTAAACAAATACTTAAACGTATTCTTAGTTGAAAACTATAATGTAAGTGTTGCAGAAAAATTAATTCCAGCAACTGATATCTCTGAACAAATCTCATTAGCTTCTAAAGAAGCAAGTGGAACTGGTAACATGAAATTCATGTTAAACGGTGCTTTAACTCTAGGAACTCTAGATGGAGCTAACGTGGAAATCGATGAGTTAGTTGGACGTGAAAATATCTACATCTTCGGTAAAGAAAGTGATGAAATCATTAAACTTTACGAAACTGCAGGATATGTGTCTAAAGAATACTATGAAAAAGATGGTGTTAAAGAAGCTGTAGACTTCATCGTTTCTAAAGACTTAGTTAAACTAGGAAATAAAGAAAGATTAGAAAGACTATACAATGAACTACTTAACAAAGACTGGTTCATGACACTTATTGACTTTGAAGAATATTATGCTAAGAAAGAAGAAATGTTAGCAGATTACGAAAACCGTGAATTATGGCTGAAAAAAGTTATTGCGAATATCGCAAAAGCTGGATTCTTCTCATCTGACCGTACAATAGCTCAATATAACGAAGATATTTGGAACAAAAAATAATAAACAAAAAAGTGGGGAACATAGCATGAAACTATTAACAATTAATGTACATAGTTGGTTAGAAGAAAATCAACTTGAAAAATTAAATATTTTGGCAAAAACTATTGTGGAAAAAAAATACGATGTTGTTGCTATGCAAGAAGTAAATCAATTGATTAATAGTGCGGATGTTTACCAAGGAATTAAAGAAGATAACTTCGGAAAATTATTACTAGATAAAATTAGAGAATATGGAGAAGAAGGATACAGTTATTACTGGACTTATTCTCACATAGGATTTGATAAATTCGAAGAAGGTTTAGCAATACTTGCTAAAGGTGAAGTTGTTGCCGTAGAGGACTTTTACTGTACGGCACAACAAACCGTAACTTCTATCGAATCGAGAAAAATTTTAAAAGTCGATCTTAAAGTAAATGATGAGATCGTAGAATTTTACAGTTGTCATATGAATTTGCCAACTTGTAAAGGGGAAGACATAGATCAAAATCTTAGCAACCTAATTAATTATACAGATAACAAGAACCTTAAAGTTTTCATGGGAGATTTCAATACAGATTATTTCCATCAAGTAGATGATTACAAGAGAATACTTGATAAAGGATTATATGATACATATGAATTAGCCGAGAAAAAAGACGGGGGAGTTACGGTATATAAAAATATAAGTGGTTGGGAAGATTCTATGTGTCAGAAAAAATTGGATTATGTATTTATTAATAGAAAATTAGACGTAAAAGAAAGTTTTGTTATATTTAATGATGAAAATTATCCAATTATTTCTGATCATAATGGCTTAGAAGTAACATTAGCAGAAAAATAAAAAAAGGAGGAAAAATGTTATGTTACAAAAAATTCAGCGCTTTGGAGGCGCGATGTTAATGCCATCTATTTTATTCGCATTCTTCGGATTAGTAGTTGGATTAACTTCAATCTTAAAAAACCCTAACCTAGTAGGGAGCATCGCGGCAGAAGGTACTCTTTGGTACAACTTCTGGTTCGTAGTAGAGCAAGGAGGATGGACTATCTTTAACCAAATGCCAGTAGTATTCGCACTTGGTATTCCAATTGGTCTTGCTAAAAAAGCAAATGGTCGTGCAGCATTAGAAGCGTTCTTAATCTACATGGTTTATAACTACTTCATCAACGGATTCTTAACTCAATTCAAATTCTTTGGTGTAGATGTAACGCCTGCTCTTAAATTACCTACAGGTATTACAAGAATCGCTGGAGCAATTACTTTAGATACTTCAATCATCGGATCTATCGTTATTGCATCTATCTCAGTATGGATTCACAACAAATACTTCGACAAAAAACTTCCTGAATTATTAGGAATTTTCCAAGGGTCAACATTCGTAATCTTAGTAGGATTCTTAATCATGATTCCAGCTGCTTTCTTAACAGCTCTATTATGGCCAAAAGTTCAATTAGGAATTGCTGCTTTACAAGGATTCTTAAAAGTTTCTGGAGTTGCGGGAGTATTCACTTACACATTCCTAGAAAGAATTTTAATCCCAACAGGATTACACCACTTCATCTATGGACCATTCATGTTTGGACCAGCAGTAGTAGAAAATGGAATCACAGCTTACTGGGTACAACACATTCAAGAGTTCTCTCAAAGCTCAACTCCATTAAAAGAGTTATTCCCTCAAGGTGGATTCTCATTACACGGTAACTCAAAAGTATTTGGATTACCAGCAGCAGCTTTAGCTATGTATGTAACAGCTAAAGACAGCAAGAAAAAAGTTGTAGCAGGGTTATTAATCCCAGCAGCACTTACTGGTTTCTTAACAGGAATCACTGAACCAATCGAGTTCACATTCTTATTCGCAGCACCAATGTTATTTGCTACTCACGCAGTATTAGGTGCATTAATGTCAGCAACTATGTATCAATTTGGAGTTGTAGGTAACTTCGGAAGTGGATTAATCGACTTCTTAGCTCTTAACTGGTTACCAATGTTCAAAAACCACTCTTCACAAATGTTCGTTCAAATCGGAATTGGATTAGTATTCTCTGTAATCTACTTCTTAGTATTTAGATTCTTAATCCTTAAATTCCAATTAAGTACACCTGGACGTGAAGCTGAAGATGCTGAAACTAAACTTTACTCTAAACAAGAGTACCGTGAAAAAGGTAAAGAAGCAGCTAAACCAGAAGTTAAAGATGATGCAGCTACTCATGATGACCAAGCTCTTATCATTCTTGAAGGTTTAGGTGGTAAAGATAACATCGTAGACGTTACTAACTGTGTAACAAGATTACGTGTTAATGTTAAAGATGAAAGCCTAGTTAAAGATGATGCATTCTTAAAACGTTCTGGAGCTCTTGGAGTTTCTCGTAACGGTAAAGCTATTCAAGTAATCATCGGGTTCTCAGTAGGACAAGTTAGAGAAGCTTTCGAAAAAGAATTACACAAATAAGATAATTAATCAAAAGAAACTGATGTGAAGGTCAGTTTCTTTTTTTTGTTATAAAAGGATAGAATCGTAGATGGTAGTGTGTTATTAAATCTTACTTGGGTTCAAGAGAAGGATTATAGGTATTTGAGAGTATAATAAATGATAGATAGAACAGTATTGAAAAGGGGAATTATGTTAACTTATAGATATATAGTGAAATCAAAAAACACTTGGTAAACATTGTCTACCAAGTGTTTTTACTTTATATTAGAACGCTGGAGTAGCGTGTCCTTTTGGTTTAAGTTCTTTGTTGATATAATCTTTAATTTTTTCACTAGCTAATGCTTTTTTTACTGCTTGAACTTTAGCATCGTCTTTGTTATCTTCGCGAGCTACAAGTGAGATAGCGAATGTTAAGTCATCTGCTTTTTCAAGAGCAAGACCGTTTTTGTCAGGAGTTAATCCTAATTTAGAGATGTAAGTTGGGTAGTTAAATACTAAATCTTTTTCATTGTATGCTTCGTTAAGGTTTAGTAAGCTTACTTTAGTGAATTTAAGGTGTTTTGGATTATCTTTGATATCTGCTTCAGTTACTGTAAAGCTGTTTGGATCTTTAAGAGTAATAACTTTAGCGTGATCTAATAAACGTAAAGCGCGAGCTAGGTTAGTTGGATCTGAAGGAATAGCTACATCAGCACCGTCTTTAAGATCTTTAAGATCTTTAATAGTTTTTGAGTAGAATGCTACAGTAGCGTTGTAAATTGGTTGAACAGCTACAAGGTGAGCATTATTTTTTTGGTTAAATTGTTCCATAAATGGTTTGTGTTGGAAGAAGTTAGCATCAACTTCTTTATTGTTTAATGCAACGTTTGCTTGAACGTTATCAGAAACTTTAACGATTTCTAAGTTGTAACCGTCTTTTTTAAGATCTTCTTTGATCATTTCTAACATGTCTGTCATTGGAGAAGTGTGAGATGCTACTTTTACTGTAACAGGTTCTTTCTTCTCTTCTTTTTTAGTTTCAGTTTTGCTTGAACAAGCTGTTAAAACTAATAATAATGCTGTTAGACTAGCGATAAATGAAATTATTTTCTTCATTATATATCTCCTATTAAGTATATTTTTTTATTTAGAGGTAAGGTTGTTGATTGTATAATATAGATTTTGGATTAGTAATAATATATATTTATTAGAAAGCTGCAGTAGCTTTACCTTCATAATTTTTTTGTAAGAAGTCTTTAACTTTTTGACTAGTTAAAGCTTTTTTAACTGCTTGAATTTTAGCATCGTCTTTGTTATCTTCACGAGCAGCAAGTACACCAGCGTATGTAAAGTCAGCTTTGTCTTCCATTAGAAGTCCATCTTTCATTGGTGTAAGGTTTAATTTAGCAATGTAAGTTGGATAGTTGAAAACTAAATCTTTTTCCGCATATGCATCACTTAAGTTTAAAAGACCAACTTCTGTAAATTTAAGATGTTTTGGATTATCTTTAATGTCTTTTACAGTAACGTTATAGCTGTTAGGATCATTTAATGTAATTAATCCACCGTGAGCTAATAATCTTAATGCACGAGCCATGTTAGATGCATCAGATGGAATAGCTACATCAGCACCATCTTTAAGATCTTTAATGTTTTTGATAGTTTTTGAGTAGAATGCTGGGATAGAATTATAAACTTTCGCCACAGCAACTAAGTTAGTTTTATTTTTTTCGTTGTACTGTTTCATGAATGGTTCGTGTTGGAAGAAGTTAGCATCGATTTCTTTGTTTGCTAACGCAACGTTAGCTTGAACGTTATCAGATACTTTTACAATTTCAAGAGTGTATCCTTCTTTTTGTAAATCTTCTTTAACTAATTCTAACATGTCAGTAAATGGTGGGACATGAGCAGCAACTTTAATTGTTTTGTTTTCTTTTTTATCTTCTTTTTTATCGCTAGTTTTACTTGAACATGCTGTTAACACAAGCACAAGAGCTAAAAAACTAGCAACAATAGATAATACTTTCTTCATTAATCTATTTCTCCTTCTTGTTTGTAAAACGTTTAGCTAATCCATAACCTATAGATTGAATAATAAATACATATATAATAAATATTATTACTATTAAATACATTAGATCATAATTGTATTCTTGGTACCCATATCTAAAGGCAAATTCTCCAAGACCACCGGCTCCAATTACACCCATTACTGTTGTATAAGCTAATAAACTAATAGTAGTATAGGTGAATGATAAAATTAAGTTATCCATTGTGGCAGGTAATAAGAAATATCTAATAATTTGAATTTTTGTAGCTCCCATACTTATAGCTCTATCTACAATCTTTTTAGGAACGTTTATTAATGCTTGTTCAACAAATCGAGCATAAATACTTACACCGACAAGTGTAAGAGGCAAGATTGCTGCAATATTTCCAAATGATGTTTTAAATAGAAATCTATTTACAGGGATTAATATGAATACAAATATTAGAAATGGAACACTACGTAGGGCATTAAGAGAAATACTAAGTCCTTCATAAACTGCTCTATTTTTTAGTAAATAATCACGACTGAAAGCAAAAAGCATAATACCTAATGGCAGGGAAATGAAAAATACTGTTAACATTGAGTAAATCATCATATAGTTAGTTTCCCAAAATGCTTTCATAATACCATCATAATTGGCTTTAAATAAATCAATCATTTAATAAAAACTCCTTTACGTAGTTATAGTAATTACTATCGTAATCGTCTTTTGCATTTTTATTAGGTATGACAATATCTTTTATTGTAGAATCATCGATAACTACTACTCGATCACAAAAGTTCTTAAGTAATGATAAGCTGTGAGAAATCATAACTATTGAAATGTCAGTTGTTGTACGCAATTTATTTAATAGTGCAAATATTTCTTTTTCACTATTAGTGTCTAATGCTGAACTGATTTCATCGCAAAGTAGAACTTCTGGTTCTTGTAGCAGTGCCATAGCGATAGCAACTTTTTGTTGTTCTCCACCACTTAGGCTACCACAAAGACTATTTTTAAGTCTTGTAATATTCATGAATTCGAGAATATCATCTATTTTCTTTTTATCAACAGAAACCTTATTTAATTTGTACACTAAACTCAAATGATAATATACGCTTTTGTTATCAATAAGATTAGAGTGTTGGAATATGTAGGCTAGATTTTTTCTTGTATTTCTAAGGGTACTTGGATCCATATTTTTAATAGAAGAGTTTTTATAAAGAATATCTCCGCTATCATATGAAACAATACCGTTTATCATTTTAAGAATTGTACTTTTACCTGTACCATTTCTACCGATAATTCCAATAACTTCTTTTTTATTAATATCAAATGATATATTTTCTAGTTTGAAGTTAGCGTCTTTATATTGTTTTGATACGTTTTTTAATTGAACTATCATAATATACCTCCAAGGTAAACTATACCACTTTCGGAAAAGGATTTCAAGAGCTATGTTTAATTTTTTTGAAAAAAATGTTTATATTGTTCAGTGCTTGTTTGATAGTGTTTGTCCATCTGTTAACAAAAATCTTCAACTCTGTAATAATACAGTTTAATGTTGTAGATGTGATGGTAGAAACTAGGGGATTATTTTTATAATAGATAACCACTATCATAGCAATGTTTATAAGAAATACAGAGTTTTATTCTAGTGAAATTGTATTAGAATAATTTAATTATTGTATTTTTGAGTTCATTTTTTTATGTAGTAGTATTCAATAAAATAATAAAAATTAATAGAAGATATTTTCTAAAATTGTTCTTATATAATTCTTTATTTATTTACTCTAATCGTATATAATTAAAGTTGTGACTTAAGGAGGTAATCTATGAAGAAACTGACAATAGTAGATATAGCAAAAATGGCTGGAGTAGGTACTACTACTGTCTCTAGATATTTTAATGGTGGAAATTTAAAAAAAGAAACTCATGAGAGAATTAAAGAAATAGTTGATAAATACAATTATACGCCGAATACTTTTGCCAAGGCGTTAAAAAGTACGGATAGTAAAATTATTGGTGTGATAGTACCATGTTTACATTCTTTTGTAAGTGGAAATACTTTAAAATATCTAGATAAAGAATTAAAAGAAAATAATTATGAAACACTAATAATGAATGCTAATTTTGATGAAAACAAACAATTGGAATATATTAAGAAATTAGCGAGGATGAACGTTGATGGGATAATTTTATTACCAACAACGATGAGCAAAACGTATGAAGATACAATAAAATCTGTAGATGTTCCTGTTGTAATGCTAGGGCAAGAAGGGGAATATACTTATAGTGTTGAATATAATGATTTCAATGCTGCTAGAGATTTAACAAATTATGTTCTAGCTAGTGGACATAAGAAAATTGCTTACTTAGGGGTAAGTGAAGATGATATTGCTGTAGGTTACTATAGAAAATTAGGGGTAGTAAGAACTTTAGAAAAGTATGGTTTAAGTCCTAAAAATATACTTATCAGTAATTTTGGTATGGAAGAAGCATACGATGTTGTAAAAGAAAATATAGAACAGTTGAAGGCTGACAGTTGTTTGATTTGTGCTACTGACAATCTAGCTTATGGTGCTATGAAGGCTCTTGAAGAAGAAGGTTTAAGTGTTGGTGAAAATTATTCAGTTGCTGCGTTTGGGGATTACACTTCATCTGCTTTATTAAAATCCCCATTAACAACTATAAAATTTGATTTAAAAGATGCAGCGAAGCAAACAGTTAGCATGTTACTTAATGTTATAAAAAAAGAAGAGACAGCTATGAAACTATTAATTGGTTATGATTTGAAAACAAGAAATAGTGTAGTTGATTTAAATAAATATGGAGAATAAGAATGACGAATATAAAAGCGATTTTTTTTGATATTGATGGAACGATAAGAAGTTTTAAAACTAAAACTATTCCGGAAAACACTGCAAATACTTTAAGAAAGTTAAAAGAAAAAGGAATTAAAATTTTTATAGCAACAGGAAGAGCACCATTTCATACGACATTTTTAAATGATTTGTTAGATTTTAAATTTGATGGATATATTACAATAAATGGACAGTATTGTTATTTAGAATCTGGAGAAGTTTTAAATGATAAGATTTTATCAAAAGAGGATATAAAAAATGTCCTTCCTTATTTTAAGGAGAATAATATAGCTTGTGATTTTGCTTTATTAGATGGAGCTTTCATGAATCTGAAAAACTCAAGAGTTAAATGGTTGGAAGATGAATTGGGAGATCCAGAAAGATTTAAAGAAGATCCACTAGCTTACGATAAGGCTGTTAGTGAAAAAATATATCAACTTAATGTATTTGTCTCTGAAGAGGAAGAAGCGGGATTCTTAGCTTATATGCCTAATTCAAAAGCAGCACGTTGGACAACTCATTTTACAGATATAATTCCAAAAGATGGTGGAAAAAATACTGGAATTGATGCGATTATTTC
Organism: Gemella haemolysans; assembly: GCF_012273215.1. Classification (NCBI taxonomy): domain Bacteria; kingdom Bacillati; phylum Bacillota; class Bacilli; order Caryophanales; family Gemellaceae; genus Gemella; species Gemella haemolysans. The sequence continues at coordinate 331,428 of NZ_CP050965.1, forward strand.
TTATTTTGGTATTAAATTAGAAGAAACTATGGCTTTTGGTGATGGTGGAAATGATATAGATATGTTAAAACATGCAGGAATTGGTATCGCAATGGAAAATGCAGGTGATAATGTTAAAGAAATAGCTGATTACATTACAACTAGTGTAGATGATGATGGAATTACTCATGCTCTAAAGCATTTTAATGTATTATAAAATAAAATCTGGGAGTGATTCGACAAAATCGTAATTTCGAAGAAATTGATTTTGTCGAGTCACTCCCATAAAGTTTATTGGATATCGATAAATTACTGTGTATTTGAATTTTCATATACACTTTTTTTAATTTAGAGCTTTTGAGTAAGCTCATTTTTTTTAATCACTAAATTGCTTTAAAAATAAATCTACACATTCTTTTGGCATAATGACGGTAAGTTTGTCGTTTGCTTCTAAAATTGTACTTCCTTTTGGCACGATTTCACGACCAGAGCGCTCGATATGAGAAATAAGAGCACCTTTTGTCCAACCGATTTCACGAATTTCTTTTCCTATTAATGAACTATCGTTTGATATAGTAGTTAGAATTTCTACTTCCATTTCTAGTTCATCGTCTCCTAGTTTATTACTAGTTAAAATGCGGTCAAGTAAATATTCGTAAACAGGTTTCGTTCCAAGGATATTTGCTGTGATATATGCGAATAGACAACAAAGAGCGATGGGTAGGAAGTAATTTAGTTTTTGAGTCATTTCGAATAATAAAATTATTGAAGTAATTGGGCTTCGTACAATTGCAGTTAAGTAACCTGACATAGATAGTATTACAAATAATGCAGTGTATTTAGCGTCAAAAAAGTTACTGAATAATGTTCCAAGTACTGCACCTTGTATTAATATTGGTAAGAATATACCACCTGCGACTCCTGATGTAAATGAAACAAGTGAAAATAGAGTTTTTATGAAATATAAGGTTAATAAAAACATAAAGCTAAATTTATTTTCTATCAGAAATTCTACTAAACTATGACCACTACCAAGTACTATTGGATAAAAAATAAATAGTCCAAATGAGATTATAAATGCTACTTGAGGTCTAAATACTATATTAAGTTTGAAATATTCATAAATTTTGAAAAGTATTTTTATAGTAACATTATAAAATGTTCCAAATAAACCTAATAAGATTCCTAATAAAACAACCCAAGGATAAATGCTTACTTCAACATAGGGTATTTCAGGGAATTTAAAAATAGCGGTAAGTCCAAAAATATATTGCCCAACTATATTTGCAACTACAGCAGCACTGAAACAACAAATAACAATTTTTTTAGTTATTTGTTTGTGTACTTCTTCTATAGAAAATAAAACACCAGCAAGTGGAGCGCCAAAAGCAATGGATAGACCAGCACTAGCACCACAAGTAATAAGATACTTTTCTTTTACACTATCTTTTTTTAATATTCTAGATACTAGTTTACCACTCATTGCTCCTAGTTGAATAGAGGGACCTTCACGTCCAAGTGATAAACCACCGAGACTTGCCGTTAATCCACCAGTTATTTTATAAATTAGAACTCGTAATGGATTTGAATTTAATCTACCTGTAATTTCTGCAGAAACTTGAGGGATTCCACTTCCACTAGCCATCGGTTCACGTTTTAATAAAAAGCCAGAAAACAAGGCAAGTAAGATTAAAATTAGTAAAAGACCTATTTTATATATAAATCCAGTTTTAATAAAATCGGCTGTATAATGAACAAGTTTCTCACTATAACCGATAAGAAGTCTATAACTAGCACCGACAATACCTGCAGCTAAACCTACTAAAATTCCATCGATTAATAAAGATGATTCGATTTTTAAATTTTTATTCTCAATTTTACTAATTTTTGAAATTTTCATCCAGATCTCCTTTCGAAAATTTTGTCTATATCAACATTTTACTCCTAATTACAAAAAAAATCAAAAAAATATTTTATTAATACAATTTAATATTAAAAATACAAAATGTATGATAAAATATAATTATATGATGAAAGGAGTAAACATAATGAAAATATTCTTAATTATAGTAATTGTATTATTAATTATTGTATTTGGATTATATGCATTTTGGCTTAAATTGCTAAAAGGAAAACCAGGAAGAATTGCTGGAGCTGATGTTGAGAAGAAAACATTTGAAGAAGCTTTAGTAGTTGATGTTCGTTGGCGAAAAGAATATGCAAGAGGTCATGCTATAAATGCTGTGAATCTACCTATTAAACTTTTTAAAAATGGTAGTGATGTACTGGATGACTATAAGGATAAAGATATAATTTTATATTGTGTTGTTGATGTTACTTCGCGTGCTACTGAAAAATTGCTTAGAGAACGTGGTTTTACAAAACTTCACATTGGTGATGGTATAAAACAATATGATTATGGGAAAGCTATCTATAGTAATGCTTTATTATCAGAATTCAAATATCGTATCTCAGCAAGTAAAAATAAACAATTCTTAAATTTAGGTTCTGAAGTGTTAAGTGATGAAGAAATTAAAGTTTCACCTGATGAAGTAGATAGTGTATTAGATAGATTAGATAAATCTTCAGAGATTTTTGTTTATAGTGATAAACCTGAGTTAAGTAAAGCGGTATGTAAGAAACTTGGTTTAGATGGATATACAATTATCAATTTAGTTGAACCGTTTATTACTGCTAGTTATAGAAATGCGTTTTATAACAGAAATGATTATATCGAAAGTCAAGATGAAAAAGAAGCTGCGACTTGTAGCGCTTGAGGATAGAGATTTTAAAACGATAGGTTATCGTTTATAATATTTTCTGATCAAATTTGAGGGTAACTTGATAAAATAGATTTTTAATAAATCTTATTTTATGAGTTACTCTTTATTTTTTGTATTATTATATTTATTTAATACGTTTACTATAAAAAATATATAAATTAGGTTATAATAGAGATGATGGAAAATATGAAACAGAGGACAATAATTATGAGGATTTTACATGTGTTAGCTCAGCTTCCGATAAAAACAGGAAGTGGCGTATATTTTACTAATGTTATAAATGGATTAAAGGAATTTAACGTAGAACAAGCAGCCATCTATGCTACAACTCCAGAGTATAATTTTAACTTTATAGAAGAAAAATTTGAAGTTGAATTTCAAGGGGAAGATATTAGTTTTCCAATAGTTGGTATGAGTGATATTATGCCATATGATAATACACTGTACAAAAATATGACAGATGAAATGATGGCATCTTGGCAAGCTGCATTTCGTAAAAAGTTGATACAAGCTAGAGAAGAATTTAGACCAGATGTAGTAATTACACATCATTTATGGATTTTGAGTTCTATGGTTTGTGATGTTTTTAAAAATGAAAAAATTATAGGGGTATGTCACAATACGGATATAAGACAAGCTGAAAAAAATCCTGTAATGAAAGATAAATATGTAAAAAGTCTTGGGAAGCTAGATAAGATATTAGCATTAAGTAGTGGAGTTATAGATGGAATAGCTAATATTTATAACTATCCTGTAGAAAAAATTGTTAATATTGGTGCAGGGTATAATGAGAAGATTTTTTATCCTGCGGAAAAATATGATAAACATGATAATGTAAAAATTTTATATGCAGGAAAATTTGACGAATCAAAAGGTTTTTATGAATTAATTAAAGCTTTTAGATTGCTAGAGAAAAAAGATGATAATGTAGAATTAGAATTAATAGGGAATTTGAAAGATGAAGATAAGCTTAGAGTTGACTCTCTAGTGGGTGATTCTAAGAGAATAAGAATTTATAATGCTGTTGATCAAGTTCATCTGGGTGAAATTATGCGCCATAAAGATATATTTATACTACCTTCTTATTTTGAGGGACTGGGATTAATCGCAGTAGAAGCATTAGGAAGCGGTCTTAGAGTAGTCGCTACTGAGATAGAGGGGCTTATAGAATTTCTTGGAGAAAAAATAAATAATTCTGAGATAATTGAGTATGTAAAAATGCCAACTATTTATGATACAGATAAGGCTGTCGAAGAAGAAAAACCAGCTTTTGTAGAAAGACTAGTAGGGGCTTTAGAAGTTATGATAGAAAGAACAAGAAAAGAGCGAGAGATTCCAGCTTATTTACTAGAAGAAATTGAGCGACATTCTTGGAAGAAAAAGATAGAAACAATTTATAAATTGTTGTAAAATCAATATTTAGAAGATATATGTAGAAGTACAAAGAGAAATATATATAAAATAGTGATATATGAAGAATAGTATGGGGGCGACTCAAATATCGCTTTTTAAAAATGTGATTTTTGTTTCGTACCTCTTTATAATTTCTAGAATTAAAATTAGGAGAATTAAATGGATAAGATAATATTAATAGATGGAAATAGTTTAAGTTATCGTGCTTTTTATGCTATGCCAGCTTTAAAAAACAAAAAAGGGCTATATACTAATAGTGTTTATGGATTTACATTGATGTTAGAAAAAATATTGGCAGATACTAAACCAAAATATGCTTTAGTAGCTTTTGATAAAGGAAAACAAACTTTTAGACACCAAAGTTATGAAGCGTATAAAGGTACTAGAGACAAAACTCCTAGTGAATTAGTAGAGCAATTCGGTTATGTTAGAGAACTTCTGGATTCATATGGAATAAAGTATGAAGAACACTTTGATTATGAAGCGGATGATATTATCAGTAGTTACGCTAAAATTGCCGAAAAAGAAGGCTTGGAAGTTATAATAGTAACTGGAGATAAGGACTTAACTCAACTTGCTAGTGAGAATATAACTATTTATTATACTAAACGTGGTGTTACTGATATAGATTATTATACACCAGAATTTATTGCTGAAAAATACGGATTAACCCCAGAACAGATCGTTGACATGAAAGGCCTTATGGGAGATAAGAGCGATAATATCCCAGGGATTGCTGGAGTAGGTGAAAAAACTGCCATAAAATTATTAACCGAATATAAAACTGTAGAGAATGTATTAGAAAATATTGATAATATTAGTGGGAAAAAACTTAAAGAACGTCTAACAGAAGGTCGAGAAGATGCCCTGTTAAGTAAAAAATTAGCAACTATTTATACAGAAGTTCCAGTCGATAATAAGTTAGAAGATTTAACTTATAGTGAAAATATTGAACTTAAAAGAGAGTTGTTTGAAAAATTAGAGTTTGTTTCATTTTTAAGAAAATTATCACAAGAAACTTCTACTGAAGATGTAGATGTAGCTAATGAAGAAACAGTTACTCCTAAAAAAGAAATTAATATTATTTTAGCGGATAAAAATACGAAAATAGATTTTACCGATAGTGCTTTACACGTTGAGTGTTACACAGAGGACTATCATAATTCAGATGTAGTAGGAATAGTAGTATATAGAGAAGGAGATGCTTATATATTTAGTGAAGAACAATTTTTCACTAATGAATTTGTAGTAGAATATCTTCAAAGTGAATTTGTTAAAACAGTATATGACTTCAAAAAGATTTTATTTATAGCGAAGAGAAACGGTGTTAATATTAATGGAGAAGTTTTCGATGTAAAAATTGTATCTTATCTAATCGATGTGAATGCAAAAACTGAAATTGATAAAATCGTTTTTAACTATCTTGGGAAAATAATAAAGAGTGATGAAGAAATATATGGTAAGGGGGCAAAACGAACTTTACCATCACAAGATGTTATTAATCCTTATATAGCGGAAGTTGCAGAGAGTATTGCTTTGATGAAGCCATTGATGGAAGAAAAACTTGCTGAAGAGAATATGACGGATTTATATAAAGATATAGAGATTAAAGTTGCTAAAGTATTAGCTAATATGGAATTTGAAGGAATACATGTTAGTAAAAAAGCACTTGAAGAAATGAGTGCTGAGTTTGATGAAAGAATTAAAACTTTAGAATCTAGCATATATACTTTAGCAGGTTCTGAATTTAATATTGCCTCACCTAAACAGTTAGGTGTCGTGTTATTTGAGGATTTAGGACTACCACCGATTAAGAAAACAAAAACTGGATATTCTACAGCTGTAGAAGTGTTAGAACAACTTCAACATAGTCATGAAATTATTCCATTAATTATGGAGTACAGAACTATTACAAAATTAAACTCAACTTATGCAAAAGGGTTAGTTAAAGATATCACTCGTGAAGGGAAAATTCATACACGTTATGAGCAGACTCTAGCTCAAACAGGTCGTTTATCTTCAGTAAATCCTAATCTTCAAAATATTCCAACGAGAATTGAAGAAGGTAAAAAAATTAGAAAAGCATTTGTTCCAGCATCAGAAGATAGAGTAATATTATCTATTGACTATTCTCAGATAGAGCTTCGAGTATTAGCTCATATAGCGCAAGATAAAGGAATGATAGATGCATTTAAGCATGATGTAGATATTCATACTAAAACAGCTAGTGATGTTAATGGAGTGAGTCTTGATCAAGTAACATCTTCAATGAGACGAGAAGCTAAAGCAGTTAACTTCGGTATTGTTTATGGAATTTCTGACTTTGGTTTATCTAATAATTTAGGCATTACTAGAAAACGTGCAAAAGAATTTATCGATAAGTATTTAGAAACATTTAAAGGTGTTGATAAATATATGACTGATATCGTAGAGTTTGCGAAGGAACACGGTTATGTAGAAACTCTATTTAATAGAAGAAGAGCATTACCAGATATTAATGCTAAAAACAAGATTGTAGCTAATCTGAATGCGCGTATTGCCATGAATTCACCAATTCAAGGAACTGCTGCGGATATTATAAAAATAGCTATGGTTAATGTATTTGAATATTTAGAGAAAACAAAAGTAGATGCAAAATTATTATTACAAGTACATGATGAATTAATCTTCGATGTTAATAAAGATATAGAAGAAGATTTTACAAAAGAAATGATTAAAATTATGGAAGAAGCGGCTAATTTAGACGTTCAACTTAAAGCTGAAGCAAGTAGTGGAGCGTCATGGTATGATGCGAAATAGAGTGATAGACTATATTAATATACAGTAATCTTCTCCATATAGTTTTTTTGAAAAAAATTGTTATAAAAAGCTAGTGATAACGATAGACATATTGTTATCATTAGCTTTTTTTATGAGAAATTTACATTGGAAATTAAAAATATAAATAAGAAAAACGAAGAACAAAAACGTTTACAAAAGTATGTTGTATTTGATATAATTAACTAAGAAGATATTACATTAAAAGTGTAAAATAACAATTTAAGGAGATGTAGTAATTATGAATAACAATCCATTGGTTAACGCAAGAGAACAAATAAAAGGTGCTTGTGAAGTTTTAGGGTACAAAGAAGAAGTATATGAATCACTAAAAGATCCACAAAGATTTTTTGAAATATCTATTCCAGTTAGAATGGACAATGGTGAAGTAAAATACTTCAAAGGATTCCGTTCACAACATAATGATGCAATCGGACCTACAAAAGGTGGTTTAAGATTTCACCCACTTGTAACAGGTGATGAAGTTAAAGCATTGTCTATTTGGATGACGTTCAAATGTGCCGTTGCAAATCTGCCATATGGTGGAGGTAAAGGTGGTATTATCGTAGATCCAAAAGAATTGTCTAAAGGAGAACTGGAAAGACTTTCTAGAGGATATATTCGAGGAATTTACAAATATCTAGGTGAAAAACAAGATGTTCCAGCACCAGATGTAAATACAAATGGTCAAATAATGTCATGGATGATTGATGAATTTAATGTTTTAACTGGTGAGCAAGGAATTGGTACTTTAACAGGTAAACCATTAGAACTAGGTGGTTCATTAGGAAGAACGCAAGCAACTGGATATGGGGTGGCTCTTGCTGCGAAATTGGCATTAGAAAAATTAGGGAAATCTGCACAAGGAGCTAAGTTTGCTGTTCAAGGATTTGGTAATGTAGGTAGCTATACAGTAAAAACTGCTATAAACTTTGGAGCTAAAGTAGTTGCTGTAACTGAACGTGATGATGATGGAATTCAATATGCTGTATATCGTGAAGATGGTTTATCATATGCTGAACTTCAAGAATGTAAAGATAATAAAGTTAGATTCCATAAATTACCAAATACAAAACGTTTAACTTTAGATGAATTTTGGGCTTTAGATGTAGATGTTCTTTGTCCATGTGCTTTAGAAAATGCAATTGATGCTAAGGAAGCTGATTTAATTAAAGCGCCTATTATATCAGAAGGAGCTAATGGTCCTGCTACACTAGAAGGTGATAAAGTATTACGAGAAAAAGGTGTGGTTGTAATTCCTGATATTCTTGCAAATAGTGGTGGTGTTACTGTATCTTACTTTGAATGGGTACAAAACTTACAAGGTTACTACTGGACAGAAGAAGAAGTAGTAGAAAAACAAGCAAGAGTAATGACAAAAGCATTTAATGATATTTGGGAAGTGAAAGAAAGATTTGATATCCCAATGAGAAAAGCTGCTTATGTAAATTCTATTGAAAAAATTGTTAAAAACATGAAGTTAAAAGGTAGATTAAGCTAATCGTATTAAAAATAATGAATCGACGGAATTCTGTTTTCTGTCGATTCTTTTTTATTTATTTGAGAGTATTTCAAGTATATAATCATCAAATTGATGTTGGAATATTTTTTTATAATCTAAAAATTTATAATGCTGGATTTCAATATTTTTTAGTGATTCAATTAATTTTAATTGTGCAGAATGTGGAGTTTTAGGACTTAGATATGAAAGTCCATAGTGTACTTTTTGTGAGATGGGGCTACTAATATCAATTATATCAATTGAGTCTAGTGTTTTATATAGATAGTTTATTTTATCAGGAAAATCAATTTCAAAATTATATATTTTTCTAAAGATTGGATTTTTCTTATTTTGAATGTAAGTATTTTTTATATCACAGAGAGAACAATCAGAAATAAATAATTCCTTAATTGAATTGTAATAACTAGCACATACTAGGGAAATAGCGGCACCTTGTCCAACTCCAGTTGTATATATATCTTTATTCGGAAATAATAATTCAATTATTTGTAAAGTATCAAGAGCATCTTGAAACACCAGCTTATAATATGGAAACTCATAACTATTATCTAAAAATGGAAAATGAGAACAAGGAGTATTGTTTTCACTATTTCCAGCTTGGCCTCTAATATGTAAAGATACTAGAGTGTAGTCTAACATACTGTATTTAGTTAATGATAAGTAATCTTTATTTTTCACTTTAAATTCAGGAAAGTCGATAATTACTCCTTTGATATCGGTATTTGGAGTGACTATATCTAATTCAATATTAGAATTATCTATTCCTTTAAAATTAATTTTTTTATATTTAACAAATGGATGATTAACATGCAATAATTGTTCTATATAATTTAGTTTTCTATATTTCTCTAATTTCATTATATACTCCCATTATGTATTTAGTAAGAAGTTAACTACTTCATCATTGAAGCTTGGAATATTCTCGTGATAGTACTTTTTATAAACTATAACTTTTTTATTACTTTTTATATTATTAAAAATATTTTGTTGGGTTTCTTTAGGGCAATCAACGTCGAGATTAGAAATTCCGAATAATACATTACATTTCAAAAGTTTTGCAAAATTTATAGTATCGATGTAATAAAGATTGTTTAAAAAGTCTTTAGTATTGCTTCCTTTTGTGTTAAACCAGCGTGCATGATGAGTAAATTCTGTATAAGCATTATTTCTATTGTCGAGTTCATAAATAGCTTTGAAGTTTGAAAGGAAAGGATATAGACTTATACATTTTTTTACATTTTTATTTAAAGCAGCAAATATTATTGAAAATGCTCCACCTTGAGAAGCACCGTAGGTAACAATATTATTAGAATCAACTCCTTCGAAAGATGTAATAATTCTAGAAAGTAACAAAGTATCTAAAATGTTTTTGTAAAATATCATATTTTGAATACTCTCATCGATTCCTACTGTAAGGTGACCAAACACTGAAGGGGAGGAATTTCCATTATCTTTACTTAAACCGCCTTGATTTCTAAAATCTATAGCAACCACATCATACCCCAAAGAGGAGAAAGCAGATTTTTCTAACCAGTTTCTACTCGAAGCGGGATATCCGTGGAAATAAAATAGAATAGGGATGGGTCTATTTGGATATTTGGTTCTAAATTTAATGTTTTTTATGTATTTAGCGTAGATTTTTGAATTATCGTAGCTATTAAAAGTTAAGTTATAAAATTCTATATTTTTAAATTTCGAAAATTTGGTCTGCTCTATATTATAGTCGATGTGAATATTATTAATGTAGTTTATTTTTTTAGACCAAAAATTTTTAAAATTTATTTCGTTGCTCATAGTAATCTCCTATTTTAGCGTTTTCAATTACTTAATATAGTATCACTCGAAAGAGGAAATATCCACCAATAAGAATTATTAAAAAATTAGAAATAGAGATAGAACTTATAGGTAGTATAATAATTGAAAAAAAAGTTTATATGTAGTAAAATTATTTATTAATGATAAAAAATAAGGAAAGAGGATAAATTGAAACTATATGGATCTCAGTATCTTAATTAAAATATTAATAATTGTATTATTACTTGTTGCTTCGGCAATATTTGTAATGTTTGAATTTGCACTTGTTAAGCTTAGACCCACAAGGGTAAATGAATTAGTTGAATCTGGAAATAAAACAGCAAAAATTTTGGCGGTAATGGTTGAGCAATTGGATCATTATTTATCTGCTACGCAGCTAGGTATAACGATTGTTTCGTTAGGACTTGGTTGGATAGGGGAAGCAACATTCCACTCATTATTTAATCCTATATTCGAGTTATTACATCTAAATGAGGCGGTAACACATACGATATCGTTAGTAGTGTCATTTGGATTTATGACGTTATTACATGTGGTTTTAGGTGAATTGGTTCCTAAAACTATAGCAATTCAATCTGCAGAAACAACTTGTCTGAGAGTTGCTTGGCCGATGTATATGTTCGATAAAGTGATGCGTCCGTTAGTATGGCTACTCAATTCATTAGCGAATGTTATAGCAAAAATGTTTGGATATGAACCAGCATCTGAACACGATGATATTCACAGTGAACAAGAATTGAGGACAATAATGAAATCTTCAAGAGCACATGGTCAAATTAATGACGTAGAGTATCGTTATGTAGAGAGAGTATTCGAATTTGATAATAAAATTGCTAAGGAAATTATGACACCTAGAACAGAGGTTGAAGCAATAGATATGAGTGACTCTCTAGGAATTATCATGAGACAATTAAAACAAGAAGAATATACTAGATACCCGGTAATCGAAGATGGGGATAAAGATAAAATTCTTGGTATTTTAAATGTTAAAAAGCTATTATTTGCTGATAAACCGCTAGAGAACACTAAAGATTTAGAAGAGTATATTACACCAGCAATAAAAATATTCGAACATACACCGATTTCTCAAGTATTAGCAACAATTAAGCAAAACAGAGAGCATATGATTGTTATTACTGATGAATATGGTGGGACTAGTGGAGTAGTTACATTAGAGGATATAGTTGAAGAAATTACTGGTGAAATCCGAGATGAATTCGATGAAGATGAGCAAAGTTTAGTTAAAAAATTAAAAAATGGACATTATTTAATTGATGGTTGGGTACCAATCCAAGATGTCAATGCATTATTCCATGCTCACCTTCCGCATGAAGAAGTTGATACAATAGGGGCATATATTTATTTAGAAAAATATGAAGCGAAAGTTGGAGCTGTGTATTCTATTGATAAATTAACTTTTGTTGTGAGAAAAGTAGAAGAAAATCAAATACGAACTTTAGAAGTTTGGAAAGAAAAATAAAAAGAAAAAGAGAAGATAGTTTAATAAAGCTATCTTCTCTTTATTATAGATGATGTGATAAAAAGTTTAGTTAATTAAAATCAACTTAAAAATTATTGTATACCCTTTACTATTCCGAACAATAGTGGTATTATATACATATAATATACGAATAAAATATATTGATTGTATAATCTGTGGTAAAGTTACCGTTTATACAATGTAAGGAGTATAAGATGAAGTTAAAGAGAAGTGAAAGAATAGTAGTGATGACGGAGTATTTATTAAATAATCCGAATAAATTAATTCCATTAACGTATTTCGTTTCAAAATTTAATCAAGCTAAATCTTCAATAAGTGAGGATATACATATAATAAAAAATGGTTTCAAAGAAGAAAACATTGGAGAAGTTAAAACTTTAGCAGGAGTAAGTGGAGGTGTTATCTTTACACCGACTTTAGTAGAAGAAGATGCTAAAGAAATTCTTAGTAGTTTTCTTGATAAAATTAATGATGGAAATCGTTTGTTAGCAGGTGGTTATATTTTTATGTCAGACATAATAGGTGATCCTAGTCTGATGAATAAGTTAGGCCGAGTAGTTGCTACTGTCTATAAAAATAAAGAAGTGGATGCAGTGGTAACTGTTGCGACAAAAGGTATTCCAGTAGCTTATGCCATAGCTTCAATATTAAATAAACCTGTAATTATTATAAGAAGAGATAATAAAGTTACAGAAGGAACTACTGTTGCGATAAATTATGTTTCAGGATCTACCAAGAAAATAGAAACAATGATTTTATCTAAACGAAGTCTAAATACTGGTTCAAAAGTGCTATTAGTTGATGACTTCATGCGAGGAGGAGGAGTCCTTACGGGTATGGAGAGTCTTATGAATGAGTTTGATGTTAATGTTGTTGGTAAAGTAATAATCACACAGTGTTTTGATTCGCCAAGAGAACATGAAGATGATTACTTATACCTTTCAAAAATTGAAAATATTGACGAATTTAACGGAACTTTCGATGTAAAATTAGGGAATGTTATTGAAAAATTAAGACAAGTAGAAAAAGAGGATGTTGAAAATGAGTAATAATAGATATGCAGTAATTCTTGCAGCTGGAAAAGGAACTAGAATGCAATCAAAACTATATAAAGTATTGCATAAAGTTTGTGATAGAACGATGGTAGAACTTGTATTAGATAGCCTTAATGATTTAGAAATGCAAGAGGTAATAACTGTAGTTGGTCATGGTGCGGAACGAGTTAAAGAGGTGCTAGGAGATAGAACAAAATTTGTTTTACAAGCAGAACAATTAGGAACTGCTCATGCTGTAAAAGTAGCCAAAGATGAATTAAAAGATAAAGAGGGTACGACTATTGTAATGTATGGAGATACTCCTTTAATTCGTCCAGAGACTATTAATAGTATGCTAGATCACCATGAGAATACAAATGCAAAAGCAACTGTATTAACAGCAATAGCTGATGATCCATTTGCTTATGGTCGTATTATTCGTGATGTGAATGGAAAGTTAGTGAAAATTGTTGAAGAAAAAGATGCAACAGAACAAGAGAAAAAAATAAAAGAAATTAACTCAGGAATTTATTGCTTTGATAATAAATTATTATTTGAAATGTTAGAAAAAGTTAAGAATGATAATAATCAAGGTGAGTATTATCTTCCAGATGTACTAGCATTAATCCGTGAACAAAAAGAAATTATTGAAACATATTTATGTGATGATTTTGATGAAACATTTGGTGTAAACGATAGAGTAGCGTTAGCTTATGCTGAAAATGTTATGAGAAATAGAATTAATACTAAACATATGCTAGCAGGAGTTACTCTAGTAGATCCTACAAACACTTATATTGCACCTAATGCTGTAATTGGTCGTGATACAACAATTTATCCAAACGTTACAATTAAATCTAATACTGTAATTGGAGAAGATTGTCAAATTAAACCTAATTCATACTTAGAAAACGCACAGATTGGAAATGGAGTAAAAGTTTTATCTTCAACTATTAGCGATTCGAAAATTGGTGATTATACTAGCGTTGGTCCATATTCTCACATTAGAAATAATTGTGAATTAGGTCAACACGTAAGAGTTGGTAACTTTGTAGAATTAAAAAATACTACTTATGGTGATGGATCAAAAACAGCTCATTTAAGTTACTTAGGTGATACTGAAGTAGGAAGTAATACAAACATTGGTTGTGGAACAATTACTGTAAACTACGATGGTAAAAATAAATATAGAACAAAAATAGGAAGCGATGCATTTATAGGGTGTAACTCAAACTTAATAGCTCCTTTAGAAATAGGTGATGGTGCTGTGGTTGCTGCAGGAACTACTGTTACAGAGAATGCACCTTCGGATGCTTTAGTAATTGCTCGAGTGAAACAAGAGAACAAAGAAGGTTATGCTAAAAAAATGCCTGCGGGTAGAAAATCGTAAAATATTAATATGATACAATTAAAATCGTGTTATAGTAAAAATATGGAAAATAAACTGTATCACTAAATTTTTCAAAAATATTCAATATATTTTTTAAAGTTGAAAATATACATAAATAATATAAAAGAGGATGAGAAATAAGTAAAATTAGTTATTTTTCGTCCTCTTTCATCTTGAAATAGTTCTGTAAAAAGTATATAATTACATATGTATAGAATGTGTTACAAATAAATTATTTGTATTATAATAAAAATATAAGGAGGAATCATTATGAAATCAAAACACCAAAAAATATTAGAATATATAAAGAGCTTACCGATTGGTAGCAAGATTTCTGTACGTCAAGTAGCTAAAGAACTGAAAGTTAGTGAAGGAACAGCATATCGTGCAATAAAAGAATCTGAAAATCGTGGTTTTGTATCATCGATAGAACGTGTTGGTACAGTGAGAATTCAGAAAAAAGAACGTGATAATGTAGAAAAATTATCATATTCAGAGATTGTAAATATAGTAAGTGGACAGTTAATCGCAGGACGCGGTGGAGTTCATGAAATAGTGCAGGACTTCGCAATTGGGGCAATGGATTCTGAACAAGTAGGACAACACATACGCAAAGGAACATTGTTAATAATAGGGAATCGTCCAAAAATTATTGAAATGTCACTGGAGAAAGGTTGTGCTATTTTAGTAACAGGTGGATATGTACCAACTGATTCTATTAAAGCACTTGCTGATAGTAAAAATTTACCTTTAATTATTACGCCACATGATACTTTTTCAGTAACTCACTTAATAAATCGTGTAACTAATGACCAAATTATTAAGAGGGATATAATTACTGTAGAAAGTATTTATATGAAAGTAGATAAATTATATATAATAAATCTAAATGATACTGTAAAAGATTGGTATGATTTACAATTAGAAGTAGGTCATACTAGATATCCAGTAATTAATGAATATGGTAAATTAGTTGGTATTGTTACAGCTCGTGATGTTTTCTTACAAGAAAAAGATGCACTTATAAAAGAAGTGATGGAAAGAAAAGTAGCAACTACTACTTTAGAAACACCTATATCTTCAGTAGCTAATACTATGCTATCTGAAGGATATGAATTAATGCCTGTAATAGACTCGAAAAATACATTACTCGGTGTAGTTACTAGAAAAATAGTTATTAACTCATTATTAACGAATAATAGATTCCAAGAAGGTCATAATAATGATACATTTGATGAAATTATGCGTAAAGGTATAGTTCCAAGAGCTGATGGATTACAGGTTAAAGTTATCCCTCAAATGTTAGATCAATTTGGTACATTCTCTAGCTCAGCTCTATTAAGTATTATTGATGAATCTATTCATATTACAAGTTATAACTACAATAGAAGTGAAGTGCTTATGCAAAATACTACTCTTTATTTCTTAAAATCTGTGCCATTAGATAGAACAATAACAACAAAAGTAAATATTTTGGATATAGGACGTAAAACTGCTAAATTTGATGTTGAAGTTTATGATAAGACAGAATTAGTTGCAAAAGCAATGGTAACTTGTCAAGTATTCCAGAGAAATTAGAGAAAGAAGAAATTAGATGAATACAAACTACGAAAATTTATATGAGGAAATTTTTCAAAAAATTAAAGAAAATGATAAAATTATAATTCATAGACATGAAAGACCAGATCCAGATGCATATGGTTCTCAAGGGGCAATGTATCAAATTATTAAGGAAAACTTTCCAGAAAAAACTCTAATAACTGTAGGTAAGGATTCTCCTTCATTGGACTTCTTGTTCAAAAATTCAGAAGTAACAGAAGAAGACTATAAAGATGCTTTAGTTATTGTAACAGATACGGCTAATTTTCCTAGAATTGATGGGAAACTATTTACTAAAAATAACTTTTTAATTAAAATTGATCATCACCCACCATTAGATAATTATGGAAGTATTAATTTAGTTGATACAGAGGTTTCATCTTGTAGTGAATTAATATATAATTTTTATACATATTTAAACGAAAAATACAATGTGAAATTGAATGATGAAGCGGCAAAACTACTTTATCTTGGTATTGTGGGAGATACTGGTAGATTTCTATTCCCAAATACTTCAAATAATACTCTAAAAGTTGCATCAGAACTTATAAAGTATGATTTCAATATGAGTGCATTATTAGATAAAATGGAAATTATCAGTGAGAATATTATGAGATTTAGAGCGTTCATTTTTGAAAATTATGATGTTTATCAAGATGGAGTTGCGTATTTAAAAATTACAAAAGAAGATATGGATAAATACGGTGTTGATCCAGGAGAAGTTTCAACAGGAGTAAACTTACTTAGAAGCTTAAAAGGTCTATATGCGTGGTGCTTTGCAATAGATGAAGGAAATAAAGTACGTGTTCGACTTCGTTCTAAAGGTCCAGTTATAAATACACTAGCAGAAAAATATGCCGGTGGTGGTCATCCATTAGCAAGTGGTGCAACAGTCAAAAACTGGGAAGAATTAGATGATCTATTAGATGATATGGCAAGAGTAGTTAGAGATTACCTTGTTGAGAATAATATTAAATTGGAAAATTAGTGGAATATTTTCAGAATTTTCAAAGGATAATTTCAAAAATTATACTTGACACTATAAAAGTATAATGGTATACTTAATAGAAATTAATAAAAACCAATACTCGTATAAGTAATATATGTAATATTTAAAGAGAGTACCGTAAGCTGAAAAGGTATAATATGAAATATATGAAAATGGTTCGAGTGGTTAATAAGGTAAACGTAATTGTAAACTTTGTTCGGCGATCCACGTTATAGGATAGACTATGTTAGTAGTTATTACAAGTAAAATATAAGGTGGTACCGCGTATAACGCCCTTATTCCTAGATGGAGTAAGGGTGTTTTTTATTTTTTAAAAAGAGAAAGGAGCTAGACATGATTGAATTAAAAAAAGTAAATAAGATTTATAACAATAAAGTTCATGCGCTAAAAGATATTAATTTAAAAGTTGAAAAAGGTGATATTTACGGTATAATTGGTTATTCTGGTGCTGGAAAAAGTACGTTAGTAAGACTGTTAAACGGACTTGAAGTGGCAACAGATGGAGAGGTAATTATTGATGGTGATGACTTCAATAAAATAACTGAAGAACAGCGTAGATTGAAACGTCAAAGAATTGGAATGATTTTCCAACACTTTAATCTATTATGGAGTAGAACTGTTGCTGAAAATATAGCATTCCCATTAGAAATTTTAGGGAAATCAAAAACTGAAATTAAAGAAAGAGTAGAGGAATTGGCTAAGTTAGTTGGGTTGGAAGATAGATTAAATGCTTATCCTTCTCAATTATCAGGTGGTCAAAAACAAAGGGTAGGTATTGCTCGTGCATTAGCAGGTAATCCTTCGATTTTACTTTGTGACGAAGCGACAAGTGCGCTTGACCCTGAGACAACTGCTGAAGTATTAAATCTTATTAAAGAAATTCACAACAAAACTAATATAACTGTTGTCCTAATTACTCATGAAATGAATGTAATTAAAACTATTTGTACAAAAGTTGCTGTTATAGATGGTGGTACAATTGCTGAAAATGGTCTTGTTTCTGAAGTGTTCTATCACCCAACACAAGAAGTTACGAAGAAATTCTTAGCTCAAACTTCATTTGCTTCGGAATTTGAAGAGAGAGAAAATATTGAAGAATGGAAGAAAGTATTTACGGATGGTATTATTATTAAATTTACTTTTGACAATAATACTTCGAAAAAACCTATTCTTAGTACGTTAATAAAAGAAATTGATTTTGATTTTAATATTATTAATGGTCACATTGATAAGACAGCAAATGCGAATATAGGTACGCTGTTTGTTCAATTAATTGGTTCGAAAGAAAATACAGATAAAGTAATAGCTAGATTAAATGAACTAGGTATTTTAACGGAGGTGTTATAATGTTTGATTTTTCAAGAGTTAATTGGGATAAAGTACAAGACAAAACAATTGAAACACTTATTATGACTTTTGAGTCACTAATCGCAGTGTTCATCATCGGTTTATTTTTAGGATTACTGTTATACTTAACATCTAATAGTAAGAGTACATTTGGACGTGGATTCTACACAGTTGTTACAGCAATTGTTAATATCTTTAGAGCGATTCCGTTTATTATTTTAATTGTATTATTAATTCCATTCACTAAGGCTTTAATCGGTACAATTATCGGTGTTCAAGCAGCAATTCCAGCACTTATTATTTCAGCTGCACCATTCTACGCTCGTTTAGTAGAAATCGGATTACGTGAAGTGGATAAAGGTGTAATTGAAGCAGCTCGTGCAATGGGAGCTAAAAAAACTACTATTATTTTGAAAGTTTTAATTCCTGAGAGTTTACCAGCAATAATTTCAGGATTAACTGTTACGGCGATAGCATTAGTTGGATCAACGGCGATGGCAGGAGTTATCGGTGCCGGAGGACTAGGTAACTTAGCTTACTTAGATGGTTTCCAACGAAATAACAGTACTTTAACATTTGTTGCGACAGTGTTAATATTAATAATAGTATTTGCACTTCAAATTCTTGGTGATACTATTGTTAAGAAAGTAGATAAAAGATAAATAAAAAGAACAAGGTAGCGTAGCTGTCTTGTTTTTTTATTTATATGAGGTTGTGTGTGAAAATGAACGATTTTTTAATTGATAGATATGGAAATTATAAAATATTAATGTTTTACGAATAATTGACACTAAAATAGGTTAAAAAAACTTGAAAATGTGGTAAAATAGTAAAGACTGTATAAAACAATAGAAATTTAAAAAAATAAAAAGATAAGGAGTTAAATTTATGGTTATTCAATGGTTCCCGGGTCATATGGCCAAGGCAACAAGAGAAGTGAAAGAGAAACTGAAACTAGTAGATATAGTTTTTGAGTTAGTAGATGCACGCTGTCCGCTTTCTTCACATAATATGTACCTAGATGAAGTTGTTAAAGATAAAAAGAAGATAATTATATTTAATAAAATTGACTTATGTGACAGAGCTGAAACAGCAAAATGGAAAAATTATTTTGAGAATAAAGGGTATACTGTGGTATATACTGATGCAAAAAATAGTAATAACTTAAACAAAGTAATCGATAAAGCAAAAGAAGAATTAGCAGAAAAAATAGCTCGCCAAGTTGCAAAAGGAATTAAACCAAGAGCAATTAGATCAATGGTAATAGGTGTACCTAACGTTGGTAAATCGACGTTTATAAATAAACTGATTAAGAAAAATATAGCTAACACTGCAAATAAACCTGGTGTTACTAAAAAACAACAATGGTTAAAATTAAATAAAGATATAGAACTATTAGATACTCCAGGAATACTTATGCCAAAGTTTGACAATCAAGAAATTGGTAAAAAATTAAGTTTAATTGGTTCTATAAAGGATGATATTACTCCACTTGATGATGTTAGTTTATATTTAATTGAGCTTTTAAAGGAAAATTATTTAGAGAATCTAAATAATTTGTATAAGATAAATGTTAATAGTGATGATGAAAATGTATTTATTATGGAAAAAGTAGCCGAAAAAAG
The DNA here is from genome assembly GCF_012273215.1 of Gemella haemolysans. Lineage (NCBI taxonomy): Bacteria > Bacillati > Bacillota > Bacilli > Caryophanales > Gemellaceae > Gemella > Gemella haemolysans. The sequence continues at coordinate 351,262 of NZ_CP050965.1, forward strand.
ATTTAAAAAAATTGGTGGAGATTATGATTACGATTCAACAATTAAACTATTAATTCAAGATTTTAGAACACAAAAATTTGGACTTATTACGTTAGATAATTATAATTTTTTATTAGAAAATGAGGAACAAAATGAAAATTAGTGAGGTAAAGGAACTCTTAAACCAAGAAGTCATTTCCGAGGAAATATTAAATGAACTAAAAAAAGATGAAAGATCAGGAGTTCAAAAACTACTACTAAGTTATGCTAAGAAGCAAGAGAAAAAACTTTTTTATAAAAAAGAGTATGAAAAAAAATCATTTTACGAAAATAAATGTTATAATAATGGATGTAAGTATATTTGTGGAATAGATGAAGTAGGTAGAGGACCGCTTGCTGGACCAGTAGTTGCTGCCGCGGTAATTCTAAAAAAAGACAGCTATTTCGAAGGATTAAATGATTCAAAGAAATTATCTGCAAAGAAACGTGAAGAAATATATGAACAGATAAAAAACGAAGCTGTTGCTTATGCTATTTGTGAAGTTGATAATATTGAAATTGAAAAATATAATATTTACAACGCTGCGCGTATAGCGATGCAAAGAGCTGTTGAAAAGTTAGAAGTTAAACCGGATTTTCTACTTATAGATGCTATGCCGTTTGAAAATTATCCTATACCTAATTTTAGTATGGTAAAAGGTGATGAGAAGAGTGTATCTATTGCAGCAGCATCAGTAATGGCGAAAGTTTATCGTGATAATTTAATGAAAGAATATGCAAAAAAGTATCCAAACTACGATTTTGAAAATAATGCAGGATACGGAACTAAGAAACATTTAGAAGGCCTAAAAGAGTATGGTGTTACACCAATTCATAGAAGAGACTTCGAACCAATAAAATCAATGTTACAAGGAGGAAAAAATGAGTAATAACGGAATAATTATTGCTAAAAATTTACAAAAGAACAATAGCCCGAAAAATAATCAAGCGTCTAAGAAAAATAATACTAGACCTAAAAATTCAAAAAAAGTTGTGGCTAAAGAGCAACAAAATAACTCAAAACAAGTAGTACAGAAAATTAATAATGTAAATAAAGCTAAATCTCAACAAAATAAATCTAAAAAGTTAGCTAAAATTCGTATCACTCCATTAGGAGGGGTAGAAGAAGTAGCTAAAAATATGTATATGGTAGAAATCGGTGATGAAATTTATGTTCTTGATGCAGGTTTAATGTTCCCTGAAACAGAAATGATCGGTATTGATGCTGTTATACCTGATATTAGTTACTTAGTTAGAAATAAACAAAAAATTAAAGGGATATTTTTATCAAATGGACATGTAAGTTCAATGGGGGCTGTTCCTTATATTATTGATAAACTAAAATGTCCTGTTTATGGTTCTAAGTTAACAATTGATTTATTAAAAAATCACCTTAAACAATTATCAATAAAAAGAAGAATTAAGTTTTACTATGTAAAAGATAATAATAAATATGATTTTAATAATGCTAGTGTTACATTCTTCAAGACAACATATTCAATGCCGGATTCTTTAGGTATTTGTATTGAAACTAGTCAAGGAAATATCGTTTATACTGGTGAGTTTAAATTTGACCAATCAGTAAGTAAAGAATATAAATCTGATATTGTGAAAATTAGTACACTAGGTCAAAAGGGTGTTCTTGCACTACTAAGTGATTCAAGTAATGCTAACGTTAAAGGATATAATGTTCCTGAAAATGAAGCTGCTGAGCAAATTGATAATGCATTTTATCAAGCTAATAAACGTATTATTGTAACATGCTATGCTTCTAACTTTTTAACAATCTCTCATATTGTTAGAGCAGCACTGGCTCAAAATAGAAAGATTTTACTTTTAGGTCAAGCTATTGAAGCATCTATTAATACTGCTAGAAATATGAATTATTTACAAATCGAAGATAGTAATTTAATTTCTATTGGCGAGTTAAAAAATTATCCACAAAATGAAGTTTGTATACTTTCATCTGGAGATCAAGGAGAACCAATTGAAGCGATGAAAAATATCGCTGAGAAAAAAGTTAATGGAATTCAGATTGAATCTGGAGATACGATTATGGTTGCTGCGACACCATCTCCAAATATGGAAGTAATGTTATTCCAAACACTAAACCTATTAGTTAAACTTGGAGCAAATGTTGTTACAGCTTCTAAACGTCTACACGCTGCAAGCCATGCAACAAAAGAAGAACTAAAAATGATGTTAAACATGCTTATGCCTAAGCATTTTATTCCAGTTCAAGGGGAATTTAGAAACCTTCGCAAACATGCAGAAATTGCTGCAGAAACTGGCGTGGTTGCAGAGAATATTCACATCTTATCTAAAGGGACAACTTTGGAAATCAGTGGAAGCAAGTCTAAAACTTTACAAAATAATATTCCAGTAGGGAACGTATTAGTCGATGGTCGCGGAATTGGTGATGTAGAAGATAGTGTTCTAAAAGATAGAAAATTACTTTCTAACGATGGAATTTTCGTAGCTTCATATGCAATTAGTAAAAAAGAGAAAACTTTAGTAGGAAAACCAGTTATTCAAACAAAAGGTTTCGTCTATGTTAAGAAAAGTATGGAACTGATTAAAGAAGCGGAAGAAAAAGTAATCGAGTACTTAGAAAATAATCCAATTAAGAGTATCAGAGAATGTGCAGCTGTTAAGGCTGAGATAAGAAGTATGTTATCTAGCTTACTATATGACAATACTAAGAGAAAACCAATAATAATAATTAACTTTTCATTAGTTTAATAATGAAAACATAACGGGAAATTAAAATAGGGTGGGATTAATTAATGTTTTGAAATTAAATTGACAGAAACCCTATTGTTCCCGTTTTTAGTCTATTAAAAGGGGTGAAAAAAAATGTCTAAAGTTATTGCTCATATTGATATGAATTGCTTTTATGCAAGTGTAGAAGAAAAATATAATCCTGAATTGAAAGGGAAACCTTTAGCAATAGCAGGAGAAGTGAAAACTAGACATGGAATAATTGTAACCTCTAATTATGAAGCGAGGAAATTAGGGATAAAGACAACTATGCGTGTAGGAGACGCCAGAAAGATTTACCCTAACATAAAAATACTTCGACCTGATATGCCGAAGTATCAGAAAGAATCAAAGATGATTTTTGATTTAGTACGAGAATATACAGATAAGATTGAGATAGTCTCGGTTGATGAAGCATATATAGATTTAAGTGATTTTCATGAACCGATAAAGGTAATAGC